>JAAVYD010000143.1 GCA_022790955.1 Bacillota bacterium | reverse complement strand
GAAACGCGGTGATCTCTCCTTTCTTCATTTGGATTCCCACTTAGATGCCTGAACTCTCGCTGGTGATTTTTTGAAAAATTGTATTTACCAGATTGATCAATTGATTTTTAAATATCAAAATCAGTGCAATCATCACAACCATAAAATTTAGTACCCGTCTGGAATTCCCTATAAACAGGGGCTTTTACCACACTTCTTTATTGGCAGGCTTGTCGTTTTCCTGTTACTAATATATAAAATAATACGATGTGGACGGAAAAAGATAGCTCTTGTTAGCCATCATTTCCCATTTTAGAGAAAAAAGTTCAGCGGGAGTTGTGACCACATAGGTCAGAACTCCCGCCGTTTAAGACTAGTCATTTCCCGACAATCTCAGTTTCAAAATATTTAATTGAGGAGAGGGAAGATTAGATGAGCTATAAGCATTAGTTCATATGTAAAATCATAGCATATTCAAATCATTCCTTTTTCCTATGAAGTCTTAGGTCAATATTTTTCTTTGCCGCTAGTTCCAACAGTAAACCAGTGACAAATGCACTTTTTTCTTTGCTCGTCAGTGTTTCCATATCAGGTTTACAATCAATTTTTTTACATACCTTTTGCAACTCTTGCAGTTCTAACAAGTTGACGGCTATACAAAAAAATGTCTTTTTTCGGCCATCATTATAGTTAGATAAGAAACTCTCCAAAATTTTAACTTTTTCCCCCTGCTCTGCATTATAAGCATCTATCCCTAATTGTTTGGCTTTTTCCATATCAAATTTTCGGTTTCGGTGTGTTATAAAGGAATCAAAATCGTCAATATGATCATATTTTTCGCAAGGATATTCGCTACATTGGAAACAGTATTGGGCACTGTCGTGCTCCATGCTGCATCTTGCGATTTTACATGACTGATTTCCCTCACCACCACCGCATCCGGGACAGTTTTTATTCAAAAACATGGGACAAAGTCCACAATTTAAACCGCAGAGGGAAAACAATTGATTTTGCCTGTTAAATCCTTTCATGGAACCTCCTTAATCTGCTTACCTGCAAATGTTCAAGATAAACTCTGATAATACTTAACCCAACAGAGCAGAAAACTTAAAACTCATATCTTGTTCCATGCGAGAGCAACAGACCGTCTGTTAATTCTACACGCAGAATGATGGTGTTTTCATCATCAAAATCCGTGTGCCCGTTATTGATCCATTCTACAAAGACTTTTTTCAGCTTTTCAGCAATCACACAATTCTCTTTTTTCCCGAAATAACCCAAGCTAACCCCTTTTCCATGCGCTGTAAACCACTCTCCAGCGATTGCAACAACGGAGTTATCTTTTATATGTTTTATTTTATTTGAGAGTGCATGGGTAATGATGTAAAAAGCTCCATTTTCATAATAGGCATTTACATATCGCACATAAGGAGTTACATTTTCTGCTGTTGCCAATGCTATAATTGTATCTTTCCCGAAACGCTCAATCATGATCTGTTTTGCTTCTCGACTAAATGCCTTCATTAAATCATTCTCCTCAAATTTATTCAAAGTCCCGACAAGATGGAGATTAACGTTTTCCATTCATAACAAATTCTATCAGCCTTTCCACATCATCAAAATCATCATAATCGCCAATGATTCCTTCACGGTGATATACGATTCCTTTCTTTTCGTTTTCCTCGAGGTAGTTAAGAAGCTTCTGCATCCCATATCTTTTTATAAACGATGTAAAACCATATGGCTTGATTTTACTCAGCAAACCTCTTTTGCAATCCATTTTACAAGCATAGCAGCCTGAGAGCCCCTTTTCGATGGAACATTTTCTGTTTTCACATTGGATGTAGCCTGGACAGTTATCCGAAGAACATCCATTGCATTTTACATTTTCCGAACACAGGCAGCAAGCAAGTCCACACCTTGCGATTCCTAATTCTCGTTTCATTTTCCACCCACCCCCATTACGATTCGTTTCCTCGTCCACCGTATATTAACTATTCAGAAGTTTCGTTAAGTCCTCCACGGAAGCATCCATTTTCACAGAAACTTCTTCTATCGTCATACCAGAAGCAAGAAAACGCTTTATCACCATTTTCATATCTTCTCCAACTTCAATGATATGTCCGTCCAAATCGTAAAACCGAATCACACGCTGGCCCCAGCTATGTTCGATCACTTCTCCTAGATATTCAATATCCGGGTATTCTTTCAACTTGTTCAGAAACCCATCAAAGTCCTGTTCCTCAAAAACAATTTCCTCATTGTTGGATTTCTTTAATATCTTTTCTTTCGGCAGATTCAAAAGCCAATCAAAATCCTGTTGCAATGCCAAACCGCAGGTAAAGGCTATGTTTCTTCCGTAATTCTGAAACACCTCTAATCCAAACAAATCCTCATAAAATTTCCTTGCGGCGTTAATGTCAGCTACCGATATAAGCATACATACGTATTTCATACAAATACTCCTTTCAAACTATGCTTTCCCATTTTCAGAAAAGATCATCTATAATTTTATGTAAATTTAACCAGATTCATAATGGGTCTTCACGGTTGAGCATTCATTGTACCATAAATCATTAGACAAATCCATCATAAATTTAGTACCCACCTGGAATCCCTTATAAACAGGGGAACTTTCACCGCACCTCTCGACTGGTAGGCTTGTCATTTTCCTATTATTAATATAAAATAGTACGGTGATTCGCTTTTAGATTTAAACCACCGCATTACATTATTTTCAATATTTATTTTTGCTTAATTTATTTCTCTCTTAACCAAGCATTTTCTTCCCTAAGTTTAAAATTCTCATACCTCAACTTTTCATTTTCTTTTTTCAATTTTATATTACTTGTTTTTAACATCTCAAGCTTCTTCTCCATAACTCTATCTATAATAACCTGCTTTGGATTATAACAAGCGCCTTGTTTGCGAAACGCGTCATCCAAATACATTCTCACCTCATCATTATCATAAAAAAGTGCTTTAGAAAAACCTGTATTTCTTACCAACGCCGCCACAGTTATCTTTTCTTTCCTCTCCAACATATTTTGGATTTCTCGTTTTGCAATCTTGACCTTTTCTCTACTTTTTGCCTGACTAATAGAAACTATTTTGTCATATTTCATATTCACTTTTCAACCTCTGATTTTCTTCTGCTAAATCTTCAATCTCAAGTTTCAAATGTAACACTTCCATTTTTAAGCCAATAATTTTTTTCAACGATCCCTGTGATATAATCACAGCTTCTTCAAAAATGTGATTTCTTTCTTTCGTAACCGCTTCTGGAGATTATCTATTGTCTGCTGTAACTTATCCACCTGTTCTCCTAACTTTTGATTTTCCTCTCTCAGCTTTTCATTATCTGACCTTTGTTTCGAAATTTCCATTCGCAAATCAAGAATTTCCGCTTCTCCAAATTCCGCTTTTCGTTTCCAAATATGCTGCAAAATTCCGCTTTGTCTTTGTATGGAATTATCCAGCCATTCTCTTACTATTTTATTTTTATAGAAGAACCCTCTGGATAACCCCGTCATCTTCACTAGCTCCGTTACCGAAGGATACTCCTTTCTTTCCACTAATGTGTCTATAGCCTGTTGAGCCAATTTTACTTTCTGTTCGCTCTCCGCTTTATTTAAGGCTATCATTTTATCATAGTTCATATCCTTCCCACCCTTCTATGACTTGTAGAAGAATCATGTCCATTTTTTCTCTGGACTTTCTTGTCTCATCTGCCATCATTTTGTTTCCAATCCTACGATAGTGATGTACTGTTCTTAGCGTCTTATGCCCAAGCAACCTAGCTATCATCCAATCTTCCACATGCATTTCTGTCAATTTTTTTCCATAGCTATGGCGGTAAATATGTGTTCCAAACTTTAAGAGTTCTCCATGATCGTCCCGGATATCCTTTTGTCGGATCATTACCATAATCCTGTTTTGAATCATGGAATACTGATATGGTTTTGTTGAATCTTTCGCATGTACAAATATATATTTTGTTTCACCATAGCGTTCTCTCGTATATTCAATAGCTGCAAATATCAACGTTGCTAGTTCTTCACTGACTGGTTTGTCATAAGTTGTTGATTTTATCGTATCAATTCTTACAAAATACCGCTCTTCTTTAAAGGATACACAATCTGTTTTTAATGTTAATGTTTCCGATATTCGAGTTCCTAACAATTGGTGTATTATAAGGCATCTGGAAATCTGCTCATCCATGTTAAAAATAAAAGCATTTAATCGCTTAATCTCCGCATCTGTACGAAAGCTGAATGCATATCTCGGTGTACTTGGAAAATCTGTATTGATAAACAAACTCTCCATATGTTCCCGCTCATATATCTTTCCAACCTTTTGAATAACTCTTCGCAAAGCATAAAGATCTGAACGATAATTTTTTCTCCCTTTATCCTCCGTCTGTAAATAAACGAGGTAATTTTCTATATGTTCTCGTTCTAAATCTTGGAGCGATAAAATTTTCGGATATTTCTTTGCCAGATACTTGGTAAAGCGGTTGGTCGCCGTCATCTCCGACAAAACAGTTCCTAACGCTACGTATTTGAGTTGTAGATAAACAGCTCTCTTTACCTCTGTCCTTATATCCTCTTGTAATATATGTGTAAAATTAATTGTTTCTACATTTCTAATCGGACTATCTTTTATCTGAAACCCAATTTTTTTTAATTCCCATATATCCTTTTCTTGCTCTTCTTGATAATCCTCCGGTTTTATAAAACGCAGAAGCTTTTTCATATACTTCTCTATACCAGATGTTTCGTCAACCATTGTATCATATGCCGGACGATATTTTTTACTTGTAAGCGCATATCCTCGTTCTAACATCCAGCCTTTTAATAACAAGATAATCTTTTCCCTGTTAACATAATGGAGTTCTTTGATATTCTTTTCTATGAGAAAATTTCGGATATTATTGTAGTAAATCAATTCAGATACCATGCTAGACGGTGCTAATATCCTTCCCCGTTCCCATACAAATTCTTCTAATATCTCCCGAATCTGTTCTGATGGTAAGCCTTCCAAATTAAAATACCTTTTTTCACTGCTATTCATCTTTGCACGCTTTTCTTCAGTTGCCAGCTTATAACATTCTAACTCATATATGTGGATTCTTTCCGTCATCCTTCTCACCACGCTTCTTTACTGTAATTCCTGCCGCCAGATTATTTCCCGGTTTGTTAAAGTATTCTTCATTTGCTTTAGTAATTTTCTTTGGCAGATAGTCTATATACTGCTTGGTCATATCCTCGGTAACATGTCCTAAATAATCTCGTATCGTCTGTATAGATACTCCATCATCATAAAATCTGGTCGCCAGCGTATGCCGATAATCATGACTTTTAAATACATACTCGCTGTTAGCAATCTCATATCTTTCACAATTGGCTTTAAATGTTCTATAAAAACTTCCTACTCGGTATGCTCCACCATTTGTGCTTTTAAATAAATAACTCTTCGCTTGTATTTTATTTTTTTGAATATATATATCCATAATCCTATATAATACCAATGGTATCGGTATTAACTTATCCGCTTTCATCTTAATCTGATATACTTTTATCCATGCATCTTCTCCATCCCAGTAGTATGCGTCTCCTTTTAAGGTGCAAACTTCACTGATTCGTAATCCTGTACACCATAGGTGCAAAAATATCAGTCTTGATACCTCTGGAAACAAATGCAACTTATTGAGAATCTCCATATATATTGCTTCTTCTACAGTCCTGTCATAATGCACAGGATATGTTTTCTGCAAATAATACTCTAATTCAAAAGGAATTTCTTTTATTCTTTCTTTCGACAGGAAATACTGATAAAACTTCCAAATATTAATTATCTGTTTATTATAAGTCTCTGCTTTTATATCTTCTTCTTGAAGCTCTATAAAATAAGACTCCAGTTCTACATCTGATAAATCAAAAATGGAGGATTTCTCTGTGAAGTATTCCAAAAACTTTTTTAAATCATATAATTGAGTTCGGATATTTCCAATGGTTAAACCTGTAATTCCAATCTGATATCTTACATATTCTTGAAGTAATGCCCTACTATTTTTATTGCTAACTTCATAAAAACTGATTCTCATAACTGGATTACTGGGATTGATTCTTTCCGGCGATAACTGAAACCGCTCTATATACCACACATTTGCGTTCCAGTGTATCTCTTGGGAATTTAGAAATAATATCTTTCTGCAGTTGTCCACAATCTGCATGGCATTTTTATAATTGACTACTTTCTGAGCAACAGTCTCTTTCAACATTTCTATTTGGTATAATTCCAGCCGTTCTAAATCTGCAATCCTTTCCTCTACGCAAAATTCATATAACCATCGTAATGGCAGTAAAAACCTGACTCTACGTCCCTTTGGATCCCCCCTCATATTATCAAGAATATATATTAATATGGAAAATACCTGACGTTTTAAAATTTCTGATGCTGACCTTTTAAAATCCCATATCCATTCATTTTTATCACGCACTTTGTCAAATTCCATCGCCAGTTCCTGATCGGGAAGATATGGCAGGAAAATAATCTGATTGTTATACGTTAGCTTATTCCGTATCATTCCCGTAAGTTTTTTCATATTTTCCCGAATATCATACTGTTTCACCCTATCGAACGCTTTCAAATACTTTAAACACTGTTCATCCGTTCTTGTCTTTGCCAGTTCTTGTTCATATTTCTCTCGAAGTAAATAGTCCACTTCTTTTAAATGATGAATTCCTTGACGTATCAAAAATCTCTTAATATTACCAAACAGTTGTGTTTCTGCATCCGTACAACGCTCTATTTCATGTAATAGCTCCCCATATTCCTTTTCTATCCAATATTTCTGAACCCTACGGAGTGCCCCTGACATTTCCACCACCTGTCTGCGTATGTATCCCTCGCCATCTAGTAACTCTCTCTTAAACTGCCGAAAGTCAGACTCCTCGATAAGTGTCACATCATATATCCTTTTCCGGAATAAAAACCTTTTTGCACATTCAATCTGTGTTTCCTGTAGCAATCCATCTACCATAAGCTGCTCATTTAAATGTTCTTGAATCACAAAATGTTCAGCTTCTTGTATTCTGATTGCAGACATTTTACCGCCTCCTCGTACTATAGCAGATGGTCGATTCCATATAAGGATTGATGTCTCTGATAAAAGACGTCACTGACTTCGATCAATTCATCATCCGAAATATTCAAATACTTCATAGTAGTTTCGATATTTTTATGCCCTAACGCTCGGCTAATCAGTTCTATCGGCCAGCCATCTTTTTTTCTTTCATTAGAAAAATAATGTCGTAGCATATGAGGTGTTGCCTTAATCCCTGTCTTATGCTCCAAACGTTCCAGCATCGCATACACCGTTCCATATCTCATTGGCTTCCCTTTATAATCATCTGACAGATTGATAAAAAGAAATTCCTGTGTAAAAATCAAGTCTTTGTATTCTTCCATATAGAATCTTAAAATTGCAAAGGTTTCATTACTGATTTTCGCTCTCCGTAATTCCGCATTTTTTGCTCTAGCCTCATTCTCATTATCTTCTCGAAAATTCACATAAATGATATGCTCTTTAAAGTTAATATCTTTTTCATATCGCACCCCCAAAAGCTCTCCTATACGAAACCCGGTTTCGGCTAATAATAAAAGCAGAATCTGATCTCGACAATTTGCACATGCCTGCAACAGTACAATGATCTTATCCTGCTCTATGCTTCTACCTTGATGCCCCTGTTCTTTTAAATATCCCTCAAAACTTCTCCGTTTCAACACTCTTTTGATACCTATGGAGTTCCGAACAATAAATTGTGCATCCGACAGCACCTTCAAATTTCCCACGCGTTCTCCTCTTTCTAAAAATTCATAAAATCGAAATACTTCTTTGAGATACGCATTACACGTTTCATTACTTGGTTTCTTCTGGTACTTTTCATTGCTATGAATCCCATTTCTTAACCAATGTAAAAAATTGGTAAAATGCTCATGCTGTTCTTCATACTTCATCTCCCATATCATATCCAGCTTTAGATTTTCCATCGCCATATAATTTAGATAATATGAAAGCGCATAAGCACTTCTCTTGATTGTATTTGGTGACCGTTTCTGCCTTGTCTTATGCATTAGATATTGAGATGGTTCAAGCACAATATCGCCACTTAACCGCTCCCGGATACAATAATACTTTTGATTTACCTCCCGGTATAATACAACTATATATTGTGCCATTTCACTCACCGCCTTTCCTCTAACGCTATACACAGTATACCCAATCTATGTGGGGATATCTATTCAGCAAATCCAACAATTCGTAAGATTTCTTTGCTGAAACTGTACCAAACATTTCCACCTGCACTCGTTTCAAATGGAGCAAATCCAACAATACCGGAAATAACCTTATAAATAATATTCTAAACTTTTTCTGCTCCGGATAAACTCCCGTACATCTTTCATATCCTCTGCCATCTGGCATGCTGGCAGAGCACACATAACATCTTCATAATATTTGCCGCCCTTTACTGCCCGGTAATCCAGGATAGACACTACACAGGTATCTTTTTCCGTCCGGATTGCCCTTCCAAATCCCTGACGTAGTTTCTTCTGCATATCCGGTATGATAATCGCCTGTATATACTTTTCCAATGTCTCGTACTCTTCTTTTTCCGCCTCACTGATTGGATCTGGAACAGCAAACGGCAGTTTCACAATAATTAGGGAAGATACCATATCTCCCGGAAAATCTACCCCCTCCCAGCAGGAGCCTGCTGCAAACAATACAGCATTTTCCATTTTCTTAAATTTCATAATTTCTTCTTGTGAATGCCTCCACACCTCTACCATCGGGAAAGGAGAACGATCGCGCAAAATCTGATACACACTTCCCATTAAAGCATAAGATGTAAACAACACCAATGTATGTCCATAGGTAGAACAAACCAGAGAGTGAATATGCTTTGCTACCATCTCCGCTTCTTCCCTGCTCCCTCTTTTATAACGTCTCAATGTTTTAGGTAGATATAGCAAACAGTTCTTTTTATAAGAAAAGGGCGAAACTGCCACATATTCCTGCACATTCTTCCTATTGTTTAATCCTGCCATCTGTCTGGTTCTTTCAAACCCTTTTCCGTCCTTTAGTGTTCCGCTGGCCAAAATAGCAGATATTTCCCTGTTCCACAGCATATCCTGCAAAAGATTTGGGATTTCCCGACTGGCGGCACACAAAACTGGAAGTTTTTCCTGATCCAATTTTAAGTAAAGAACATATTTCCGATCCTGACAAAAGAAACACTCCAACACGCTTCTTGCCTCTTTCAGCCTGTTCAGTATCCATTGGGGAACTGTCCCTTTTAATGTTTCCATCAGCCTATCCAGCATTTGGATTCCCTCGTATAAATATAACGAGCATTCTTCTGACATACAGAAGTGTGCTCTAAGTCCATTTCCGGTCATGTGATTTTCTGCAATAATATCCAGCATATTTCGTATGACACTTTTCATTGTTCTGGCTTCCGCATTCTGATGCTCTTGCTCCAAATAGTATCCTATCTCCCGAATATTATCAAAACATAAACTTTTCCCATACATCTGCCTTGCGGCTTCTGGAAGCTGATGCGCTTCGTCCACAATTAATATCCGATAATCTACCAGAAGCGGACGGTAATCTTTGTTCCGGTGCGACGCGTCTGCAAGCAGATAATTGTGATTACAAATCTGAATAAAGATATCTTTCCTTTTTGCCTCGTTCAAATACTTCTGATAACGGCAAGTATCCTTTTCCGGACATTCTCTTGGACAGAACTTCGGCACATTTACCAGCCTGCGGTCAAATCCACTGATTCCCTGTACCTCATCCATATCGTAATGTTTGCGTAATAATATAAGAGCTTCTTTTTGTATTGCATTTTTCTTCTTATCGCGTATTGCTTCCAGCCGCTGTTCCAGCCTGACATCACATACAAAGTGTTCTTTTCCTTTTCTTACCACTGCCCGAAGTGGTGTTTGAATCATTCCATGTTCTACAAGCACCTTTGAGAGAAATGGGATATACTCTGAAAGAATCGCTTTCTGCAGTGCAATGCTGGAGGTAGATATCACCATTGGGAAATAATTCAGTGGTACAACTCTTTCTGCGAGCGCAGAATACTTCCTCATCATGATGCATGCAACTAAATACGCATAAGTTTTACCAATTCCTACTCCCGCATCACAAAGAGCAATCTTTCCTTCCAGCAGGGTGTTAAGCATTTCATGACATAACCGGATCTGTTCTTCACGCACCGCCAGCCCTTGCTCCGGCAGTAATACTCTGAATATCTTCTCTATCTCCTGATGTACTCTTTTCTGGTATTCTACTTTATAAAACATATTACTTCTTCTTTCCGCATGGCGTTAATACCACATGAATACGGCTGTAGGCCTCCCCACAGCCGCACGTATCTGATATCAACGACACACTCTTCATCGATTTCTTTTATTTTAATTTTCTGGCATCGTATTTGTCCCCGCCACCCCCGATACCCAACATTCTTTAACGTTTAGGGAACATCACAGGCGGATGCTTCGCTTCGCACCGCTCGCAGATTTCCTGAAAGTCTTGCTGATTACAACTTGGAGTCCATCCTCTGCTCTATGGCAGATATTCGTATCATTATCCCCCGCAGATGCTCATGGCGAAAGACCTGCTAAAATCTTATTCACAGCTATAAGGAATCGCTCAAAATGAATACAGACATCCTACAGTGCTGCTTTCATCCGTCATGGCGCTTATACTGTCACGCTTCTATCTACGAGAACGTACCTGTAATGCTGGTATGTAATTGTCAAGGAACACTCCGGGTAATTACCCTTCTCATATATATAGCCGACAAACACCCCCTTTTTTCTTCACTTCTCCATAACTTTTTTTATTTTTTTCTTCAACCGGTCAATCCGGGTATAGATTGTCTTCTCTGGAATACCCAACTGAGCGGATATTTCACTCACTGAAAACCCCCACATTTTAAGCAGCAAAATCTGCAGTGTTTTTTTATCCAACTCCAAAAGTATATGTAAAAGCTGCTCATTTTCTATACTGTCAAACAATTGCTGGATATCCTTAACTTCCGGAAAATATTCTGTCTCCCTTCCAGCATATAATTCCTCCTGATTAGATGAGAGGTGTTCCTGATACCTCCGTTCTTCATTAAAGTCATCCCAGTCCATTTGATACAGGCTCTGGATCGCGTCCTCGCTCATCCCTTCGCTACGCATAATCTGCTCTTCACGTTCCTTCCACAATTTCCATTTTTGTTCTTCTCTTGCTTTATTAAAAGCCACCTTTCTTTACCTCCGATCTGAATTCTTTGAAATCAAATCAGAGTACGGTGGACCTCTCGCTTTTATCTGCATTACGTAATCCCGTATAGCTCGGTCGGAATATGTCAAAAAGAAAAGTGCCGCAATCCTATGTAGAATCACGGCACCACCAAACGCTCTATATGAAATTAATTATTTTTATTTTGAAAAAGTACAGTTTACAAGAGACTACACAGGGTAACAGTCTGACAAGCGCTGATATACCCGTCAGCGTTTTGTAGCTTGCCCGCTTCTTGACCATCTGCTAATACACCACCGCTTCCAGCTCTCTCGTGGTGATTTTCCCACACCCCGGACAACTCTTGTATCCAGTCGTTTCGTACAGCGGAGGTATTGCTTGCCAGAGGGATTGAAAGTACTCATAAGGGCATATCCTCAGTTCCCGCATTTGATTTTCCCCATCAGCCATGTGTGGGTGGCTTTCCGGACGGACTGGATTTTCATGTTGTTCATCAGCCTCTTGCGGCAGATCAGCCACACATCAGAGAGAACAAACAATGCCCTCATGGGACGCAAGCACCAGCATTTGAGCTTTTGCGCCTTGTCCGGCTTCACGTCCCCGCCCTTGATACAGATAGCAGCCGTTCATACCCGTAAAGTCGGCGGTGTCATTGACAATGATCGTCCCTTGACTCTTGAAAAAATCATACACATCAAGGTCTGCTTGCACATAGACGGGATCTATTCAAATGCCGCCTATTTAAATGTCATATCTCTTAAACACCTGAACTCCGATCACAATACAGACGAATACTGTAACCAACACAAAAATTCCACTTCCCAGCAATACATTTCCTGTGATATCAAGTGCCTCCATCTGTTGGCTAACATTGGAAATATCAAAGATTTCCAGATCCATCTTCAACATTTTTCCAAGGTAACTTACCAGCAGCGGCTCTGCATGAATAACCACCAGCGCAATGATAATAGCCAGTGACTGTTTTCTTACAACAACAGAAACAAAATACCCAACAGTCGCATACAGTGCAATAAAAATCATCTGTATTACTGTGCTGGAAATATATTGCGCCATCGTCCAGTCAGAAACCGGAATCTGCGCTACGATCTTCGCATATAATGCAGCACTTGCGAGTGTGAGCAGAAAACCAATTTCTGCAATAAATATAGATACTAACAGCCTTCCAAAATAAACCCTGCTCTTGCTGACTCCACTGGATATAATTGCCTTAATGGTTCCCTTTTCATAATCATTTGTCACATAAAGAACTATATCCGCAACCACAAAAAAACTTGCATATGATGCCATTCCTGAAAACAGCTCTACCATAGTGATCTCACGATCCATGCTTGCTATAACAGCACACAAAAGCCCCGCCGGTATTACAGCTAATATACCATAACAAAAACTTGGCATATGCCTCAATTTATATATCTCTGCCCGGAAAATCCTATTCATCTTTCACCCCTCCTGCCATTTCCAGGAAATAAGTCTCCAAATCCTGATTCTTTTCTTCCAACTCTTCTTTTGTAATACTGTCTACTAATTTCCCATCCAACATAAAGGAGAACGAAGATGCCAGTTTTTCCATCTCACCTAAAATATGACTGGAAATTAAAATTGTCACGCCGTCCTTTTCATTGATATCTAATAAAAGAGTGCGGATCTCTGCAATTGATACAGGATCCAAACCATTCGTAGGCTCGTCTAACATCAAAAACTCCGGTTTTCCAAGAATCGCACAGGCAATTCCCAGCTTCTGCCGCATTCCCAGCGAAAACGCTTTTACTTTACGGCCTTTAAAACGCTCCAGCCCTACTCTGCGCAGTATTTCCATCACATGACTTTTATCCCCGTAACCGATCAGCTTCGCATGATACATCAAATTGGCAAAACAGGTCATCTCATCATAAAAAGCAGGTGTTTCGATAATAGAGCCAATCTTACTGCGCTCTGCCCAAAGTGATGCCTCATCTTCTTTTCCGTTAATAATGATCGTTCCGCCTGTTCGGTTGGAAAATCCCAGAATCATCTTCATTAGCGTTGTCTTTCCCGCTCCATTCCGTCCGATCAGTCCATGTACCGCCCCTTTTGGAATCTGGATACTCACATTATCATTTGCCAGAAAGCCTTTATAATCTTTGGTAAGATTCTTTGTCTCGATAATATAATCCATACTACCTATTCCCCTCTCTTCTTAGCAGCATCGATACGCTTTTTATAAAGCTTCATAACCACAAAGCCTGCAATAGAAAAACATGCGCAAACGGCTGGAAGAATAAGCTGTGATGCTTCAAATGCTTCATTTCCGTTAAAGACCAAATAAAGCGACAAAACCGTGCAGGCCGCACCTAATATTCCCAGCAGCAACGCTACTATATAAAATACTCTCCACATAGCTATTACTAAATTCTTATCCATAAAACTCTTTCCTCTCTTTCTCATATGTATCTTTCATAAATTTACAGGAATTCGACGCTAATCCGGCAGATTTCACTCCTGGTTCCCACCCGCATATTCGGACCAAACACTCCGATTCCCGAAGTAACAATATTATGCATATCTCCTTTTTTCAGATATCCGCGAGGATTCTCCCAAAACAGATGAATCGTAAGGTTGCCCGGAAACGTCTGTCCGTCATGAGTGTGTCCGCACAAGTCAACGTCTACTCCTGCATTTGACAGTTCCTCCAATTCCCGCGGTTCATGATCGAGCACCAGAACAGGTTTTGTCAGATCCATATCCTTTGTGATCTGGCCGGGCGTCTTTCTTGTCTCAATTCCTCTTCCCGGCCTTTCATAATCCGGCCGTCCATACAGGTAAAAAGCATCGTCGATCAGCACGCCCTCATCTCTCAAAAGCTTAATTTCTGCTTTCTCAAGAAATTCATCCATCCGTGGATCACTGACCTTCTTTTTATCACTGGAAAATGTAAATCCTGCCAATATCTTCTCTTCAATATCATGGTTGCCATAACAGGCATATACTCCATACTTACTTTTAATATGACTTAGTGTTTCTGCTATCTGCCCGGGATGCTCAAGCGCCGCATATTCATTATCAAAAATATCTCCTGCGATCACTACAAGGTCCGCAGCTTCTTTATTGATTTTATGTACCATCTGTTCCATATGCCAGTTTCCGATACTGTACCCCAGATGAAGATCGGCAATCAGAATCACCTTAATAGACTCCAGATTCCCTGCTTTTTTATCGACTTCAATCTGATAATCCGTCATTTTTATCGTCCGTGCACTTAAGATCCCTGTAATACTGAACACTGCTGTCAAAACCAAACAGATTGTTCCCACTGCCAGATGTCCTGTCCTGGAAAATAATTTATCTTTTACTTTAAGGTTCGTTTTCTTTAAAATCAAACGTATGATATCTGCAGCCGCCACAACAAGAACCGCGTACAAAAGAACACCCAACCAGTAATTGGCAAAAAGCTGTATCTTTCTCTGAAGTGAAGAAGGCTCCATCAAAAATGCAATCAGTATACTGAAAATCACACCCAGATACACAATTGCAAGTATCACCCGCACACTCTTTTTTTCAAAACAACTGTGACCTGCTCCTGACCATTTTACAAAATGCCAGAAAAGATATCCGCATACACAGATGTAAAGCGGCGATAAATAAAGTGCTATCATCTCCCTGCCACCTCCATCGGTGAAGAAACCGCCGCATAATCTGTGATTCCTTTTCCTTCGTTCGGGTGTTCAGAAGAATACACCTGATCTGCCGCAAAGATACCGATCAGGACTAATCCCGATATCATCAACGCCTTCACCGGTATTTTTCGGAACAGGCTGTCCAAAAACGGAGCCAGCATATATACAATCGCCATACCGCCGACACCAAAAGTAAGCAGACCCTCCGCACAGATTCTTCCATTCAGATTCAGGAAATATCCGGTATAATCCCACCACTTTGTGCCATTATGTGCAATTTCAAGGTAATACGAAGTAAAATATTCTACACAGCCGCACAGCACAACCGCTAATACGAACTCCGCCGCGGGTTTTCTGCGGAATTTGTTTAATAACAACAGGATCATCACACTTCCATACCCATAGATTGGCAGCCACGGGCCATGCATAACCCCCCGGTTTACAAACACTCCGTCTGTTACCAGATGAAGGCTCACTTCCCATATCCATCCAACAAATGACATCACAAAAAACAGCATAATCACTGACCAGACAGAATAATATCTCAAATAATTAAGATTCATAACCCATGCGCGTTTCCTGTGCTCCGGAATCGGATAAAGCCTGGTTGGATATGTCTTTCCCTCCAATGCAGCTTTATCATAAGTCAGCAGGAATTTCCGGCTCTGCTCTTCTTCCAGACGCTCCATCTCTTTATTCTGTTTTATTGTCACGCCAAATACATTTGCCAAAATTCTATGTATCCCTTTAAGCTGCAAAAGCTCTGTATCTGCTTTTGCATATTCCGCTTCTACATCTGCATAAACTTGCTCAAGCTCATAAATATCCGCCTTTTCAAATAAATACTCATCGGACAGAAGTTCCGTGTTTTCAATCTTCTTTTCTTTTCCAAGCCTTCGTAACTCCGCATAATACTCGGCCATCACCGCTGACTTATATGGATTTGTCCATAAGACATTAGAGATACCAAGTGTAAATATTCCCAAAAGATCCCAGCCGATAAATGTCATTTCCAGAATAAAGCACTGCCACTTATGCCCTTTCATCAGTTTTCTGGATAAGGTAACTGCCTCCATTGCTTTGATATTCGGATTTTCCGCCACAATATACGGAACCAGAAAATAAGAATAATACTTTACAAACATTCCCACAATCGTAAGCCCCCAGAGCAGATTCATCACACTGGCTGCCAGAAGAACCACGCCGGCATGGAGCCATTTCTTAATCCGCAGTAAAAACCATGCTCTTTGAATCGGCACATTTTCATAAGTTCTGCTTTCCAAAAACATTCTTCTTATCACTACACGGTATACACTGATTATAAAAACCTGAACAAACAGCACTAAAATAAGTGCTCCCAAAAGCAATATCGCAACTGTCAGACTGTCAGAACCTACCAGAGAATGAATACCTACAGCTAATGACATCATAAATGCCCCTGATGCTGCCTTATTCATAACCGCAGCAAAAACACCTCTGCTCCGCCCTAACACTGCTTTTTGAACTGCCTTTGATTCCTCGGCATATCTCTCTTCGGTATCTTCAATCTCCTTCTGTCTGTCCGCAGTATTTCCCCCGGCGATACCCAGCATAAATTCTCCAAAAGCAACTGTCATTTTCTCGGATACTGCCGTTGTAGCCTCTTCACCTGTTTCCACATTAATCGGTGCAGAAAACTCTGCTCCGAAGATTGCCGCTACCAGACAGATTGCAACAAACAGCCAATAATGTCTTTTCAATACTTTCTTAGCCTGCACTTTCAGCTCTTTTCTTGTACGCATCTTTTTCGTCTCCTCATTTCAGTAAAACATCCACCCCAGCCTCAATGAGCCACTTCCTCGCCCATACAATTACTAGCACCGGCTTTTACGCCTGTCACCCTGTCCCATATAATACCGCTTCTTATCCTCATACATTCTTAACTCGGCCACCTTTACAACGGACACTGCATTTCCCCCTGATGCTGTTCCAACAGAGACATGATAGCCTGCCTCCATGATCTTTTCTTTAGCCGCCAATGCTTTCTCAGACACTTTATCCAAATTGGTTTCCATAAATATCAGAAATTCATCACCTCCAATACGATAGACATGTTCCTCGCCAAAATACTCAACAAATACCTTTGCCACTGTCTGCAGCATTTTGTCTCCGGCCGCATGCCCCTGGCTGTTGTTTAGCTCATGAAGTCCATTCACATCTGCATAAACACAGGATAAGTCAGCCGGAGCGTCCTCTTCGTACTGTGCCAATATCTGCTCATATGCATTTCTATTCTTCAAATTCGTAAGAAGATCCGTAGTTGCCAGCTTTTCCTTAGCATGTATTTCTCTCCGTGTTCGTTTTATATCCCACGAGAAATAGGCAACCAGAACAATCGCTTCATAAAGTCCAAGCCAGAACAAAACTTTCTCAATATATACGGCTTCTCTGAAAACAATACTTTCTGGCACTGTCAGCATAACAAACCAATCATTAATGTCGGCCGGCTCATACGCCGTATATAAATATTCCTTAAGGCTTCTTGAATAATAGGCTGTTATTCCGCCCTTACCATCTGCAAAATCCTGTGCGACCTGCTCCTCACTATACCCTCTTTTAATCTTATGCCCTTCAAATGCATCAGACTCTCCCTGTCCATGAAGAGTATCCATAATAAATTCCATATTTTGAGTATCGACAATAAAAATATCCGCATTTCCATCAAAAATATCTACTTTGAAATAGTCGGATAAAACCTGTGGTTCTATTACGCCGAATAATATTCCTTCTGTTTGTCCTTCTTTCCTAATCGGAATATTAAAAAAAAGAACAAATTTATCCGGCTCAAGATTATCCGGTTCCATGTTCGTAATAAAGGTTCTCTTTCCAACCAATGCTTTAAATGTAATCCCATTCATTGGATCTGACAGGGTTCCGTCCTGATTAAGAACCCTGTCATCCGGGAGGATAATTCCAAGCCGGGACACCAGATCTATACCTGTATCAGACTTAAGAATTTGAAGTACCCGTTCAGAAGTGATATCCTCTTCTTTCTCTATGATATCCCCAAGCATTTCCAAACGGCTTTGTGCGAATGAAATCTGTAAATGAATATTCTCCTGCACTTCTTTCGTTTCCTGCTCCAAAGTACGAAGACAGAAGTCTACAGTGTAAGACCGTAAGAGCCACAATACGGCAAAAAATCCAATAGCCAAAAGTACTTTCAGGCTTACCGACGCTATCATATTTTCTTTTCCTTGCTTGATTATCTTTTGTGAACATTTTTTTAATTCATTCTTAAGTTCCATTCTTTACTTCTCCCTAAAGCGCTCCCTCTATAACAACTCCTTATTCGCTGTCTGCAGGATCAATCTGCTTTGCCTGAAAAACATTTTCCTCTGCTTTTGAGGCTGTCATATCCGCTGTGATTTTAACTTTCTGGCCATAAGACATCGCCTCCAAATTATTCACTGCATCCTCTTTGATAAATGTCATAACTGCGCCGTCCTCTGTCTGAATCGTAAGTGTATTCATAGTAGCGTCAACAATAGTTCCTGTATATACAGCATTTTTTGCTGCTTCATTTGGATCGGAATCTTCCACTTTGGTAACAACAAGGTGCTCCAAATCTTCCAGATTTCCTACATATGTAACCGTGACGGTATTGCCTGTCTGGATTCCATTGGCATACTCATGCTCTGCATCTGCAATATAAAGCGTATACTCCTGTTGTTTTACTGCAACCGTTAATGTATTCATACTTACATCAAGTACAGTCCCTGTAAATGTTTGTTCCTGCTGTTGTACAGGTTCTGCAGGCTGCTGCTCTGGTGTATTTGGTTCCGCTGGCTGCTGCTCTGGTGTATTTGGTTCCGCTGGCTGCTGTTCTGGTGTATTTGATTCCGCTGGCTGCTGTTCTGGTGTATTTGATTCCACCGGCTGTCGAACCGGTTTCGGTTTATCCCCCTCCTGCACGGTTGCCGGCGGCTTTCCATTTGTTTTTGCTGCCGGCGCATCTTTCTTCGGTTTTTCTGTTGTCAGATATTCCCCATAAATGTATGCATCTTTGGACTCATACTGGACACGTGACCACCCATTTTCGCACGCTCCTGTACGTTGTATAGAAGCGCCTTTTGCAAGAGAACCCAAAACTTTGGAATCCGTTGTATAGGACTCTCTTATATGTACCCCTGCTGTTGCATATACAGTTTCATTAACAGCCTTGATTTTCATCTCTTTCTGTTCTTTCTTTACAGTATTAGGATCATTATCTGTAATTTTAATAACAGTTATATTTTTGGTATCCGTTCCCTTTATTTCCCCTATATAGGTTACAACAATCCAGTTTCCTTCTCGAATTCCATTCTTAAATTCATGCTGGCAGTTATTCGAATTAAACAATAGCTCTGTACCATCATTTTGCCGGATTGTAATGGTATTCTCCGTCAAATTTACAAGTGTGCCTACTGCCTGCTTTTCCGTTTGGTGGTCGTTGCCGCCAAGATCTTCGACACTTGTCACCTTGATCTTCGACGTATCATTACCTTTCAATTTGCCTTCAAAATAAACGACAAGTTCATCTCCTGCCCTCATATTTCTTGTTTTGATTTCTGCATTCGAAACATCAAAATTATACTCTTTTCCGGCTTCTTCGGTCACCAATGTCTTACCTTCAAAACTCACAAGGACTCCGCTCATCTGTCCCTCGCTTTCCACAATCACCTCTGTTTTAGCTTCTTCCTTTTTGCATCCTGTCAATGAAAAAGAACAAATTAAAACAATGACACCCATAATTACAGCCATATTTCTGGTAAATTTTTTCATTTTTTCTTCTCCTTTCTACTACAACGCAGACTGATAACCAGTATTATACTGGAAGTCATAAAGACAATCAGGATAATACACTAGAAAAAGCGAAATATCTTACTTTTGTCCACGCCGTTTTGCCATAAATTTCCAATATATTGTCATAACTTCCAGTAAAATTCCTGAAACCAATGTGACCACAGTCAAAGTCAAAAGCTGCGTATTATCTCCCGTTTGCGGAATATTGGGGTCATTGGTGGAATTGTTGCTACCTCCATTCCCGGGGCTTACAGGGGTGCCTGGTTCATTTGGAGTGCCCGGTTCACTCGGAGTGTCCGGTTCGCCGGAAGTACCTGGTTTACTCGGGGTGTCTGGTTCGCCGGGAGTGCCCGGTTCGCTCGGAGTGCCTGGTTCGCTCGGAGTATCCGGTTCGCCGGGAATACTCGGTTCGCTCGGAGTACCAGTGTTGCCGGAATTGCTGGGAGTATTTGCAATGGCTACCGTGGAATTTGCTTCACTACCCTCATAAATTGCAGCGTCCAAATGATAGCCGGCAGGCGCTGCAGTTTCTTTCAGCCAGTAGCTTTGATCTTTTATCAGCCCCGAAAAAGTAACAGTTCCGTCCTGGCCGCTCACATCTGCTTTAATCAAGAACTGGCAATCTGCGTCTGCATATAGCCCAATAGTTGCCCCAGGCAAAGGGATTGCGCCGCCGCTAATTACCTTGTTGATGGTCAACGTCCACTGTTGATCCGGCGCTGTGATACCTGTAACCTGATAATCTGCCGTAAGTGTTGCTGATGTGCCATCCGGTAAAGTCACTGTTGGATCGGCGTCAGCTTGAGCGGGCACTTCTACGGGTAAAATATTGCCATCCGGCCGCCGGACATAGTATTTTGCTCCACGGCGCATCCCTGGGAATCTAACCGTTCCATCGGAGGAAACAGTTACTTCCTTGACCGGAACTAAATCAGGTTGCCCTGTGGGATCGGATGTAAATATCTGTACTTTTTCACCCGTCATCGGGATGCCGGATTCATTGACCAGCCGGAACACAAGGTCGGTTGTATGGGCCTCATTCGTCAATTCCAGCGTCAGCTCCGATTTTGCCGCTCCTGCTGTAACCAAAAGACCCGCGTCTGTTTCGGTCACGCCAGCGGGGAGGTCGTTCCAGCCAAAGGCGCTCCCATAACCGGGAACACTTTCGGTTTCCACCAATTCATAGACCGTGTTGGGCTTTACCTTGAATGACAGTTTTCCCTGGGCATCGGTTTTCCCCTGGGCAAAGGGCAGACCCTGCGTATTATTGCCGCTGTCCCATTGATACAGCGTAAAGGACACACCTGCAAGAGGTGTTTGATCTTCACTATCCGCTTTGGCAATGGTGATAATAGCTTTCCGCGCGGCAACACCGCCGCCTCCGCCTCCGCCGCCTCCAACGACGGCACTGTTGTTTTTATTGCCGCCCAGCAGAACAGAGCCGCCATCAAAACGAACGCTGTTACTGTAACCGCCCGTCTGACGGTCAATAATATCCGTTGTATAGGTCAGCACATAGGCATCCCGGCTATCGGCATTAATCGGAAGCTGTACGATAAATCTGTTTGTGTCCGGGTCAAAACTGGTAACTTTTAACGGCTGACCATCTCCGGTTTTTGTGTAACCGGGCTTTTGGTCTTTATTATTAGTTGTTCCAGACAGGGTTGCTTTATAGAACCGCAACGTATCAGTGTCCAGTTGGAGCCGTTTGTCCAACGTGTCCACAAGAGAGGGATTTTCCGGAAGCGCAAGGCCAAAGGTGTTGATCAGCACTTCATATTGAATAAATTCCTGCTGGTTATTTACTGTGCTGCTCTTGACGAGGCCATGATTGGAAAAGTTCTGCTGAACGCTGTGGGAAACTTTGACAAATTCAATTCCGTCCGCTTTGCCGTTCATGTGAATGGTGTTTGCCACTGTAACCGGCTTGTCTCCACTAAAATCTAAAATTTCCGGGTCAACTTCCGTATCAAAAGTGACCGTAGTTTTTGCCGTGACTGTACCTAAATTGATGGTCAGCTTCTGCCCTGCCACACTCGCTGACGCGTCCGTAATTGCCGGAATGGTGCTGAGGGAGTCCTCCACATAAGCCAATCCCGCCGGTAACTCGTCCGTCAAGACCACTTCAGCCATAGGCAGCCCTGCTGCGTCAACCTCTACCGTCCATTTCATGGTGCCGGTAGCGTAGTCATAGACCGGTGCCTTTTTGGACAAAACTGCAACGCTAATATTGGCCGTACTGTCGGCGCTGGCGGTGCGGCCAGTGGTCTGACTTCCGATTACCATATCACTTGTCGATATAGTATTTTTGAACGCTGTTTTCGCGGTGTTATTCGCAAATAAGCAAGGGTCACATACCTTTGTGGTATAGGTGAGGGTGATAGTTTTTGCTCCGACATTCCCGACTTTAATAGTAATTTTCTGATTGTCGTACTCTAGTTGTACAAAATCGGAGTTTTCGGGAGTGGCTCCATCAATCAAAACTGTAATACCACTTGTACCGCCCACTAATTCCAGACCACTTGTATGCCCGGCAGTACACCGAGGGCCAACGGCTTTCAAATCATCAGTAAAAGTGCCGCTTTTGAGATTGGCCTTGTGAGGATTGATTGTCACCGTCCAATCAATCGTGCGGTCTGTCGTATTGTAGCCTGTATTCGTCTTGACCAGTGTGGCTGTACCGGGGGTTCCGCTGCCATCCCCACTCCCAACATCTTTTTTGGCCTGGGGTGTCGTATACTCCTTATCTCCATACTGGAACGTAAACCATGCGGTATTGCTGCCCAGGCTGGTACCGCTGTCGTACATATCTTCTTCCACATGGCTCTGATAGGTAATAGTGACAGGCTGGCTATTCGCTGTAATTGGGGAAATAGTAAAATCGTTATTTGTTCCGGCTGTCACCATTGCTTCCGTTCCATTTATCTTTACAGAGCCGTCCACCAATGTACTGCCATTGGGAAGTTGGTCATGGAGTGTCAGATTGTTACTATCCTCAAAAGAAAAACCATTCGGCTGGAATGTGACCGTCCAATCAGTAGTGGAGCCGTTGCCAGGATCACGGGTCGTTTTCCCTGTTTTGGTAAGCCATGTAGGTTGGGGAATCGTAACTGTGTTTTTACTGCTGATGCTCAAACTATTAAACGCGCCATTTTCACCGGCAAACAAGTCGGCGGCGTTTGTTACTTTCTTACCGCCTGTTCCTCCCGGCAGGAGAAGATCATCGTTGACGGTGGTCTGATAGGTGATCGTCAGCGATGTTGCCGGGTTCCCCTGGGTTGCTTCTCCGGCATTAAATTTTGCACCGCCAAAGGTCAAAGTAGTGTTGCCGCCGTCCACTGGCGATTCTACAAGTACATAAGTTTCTGCGTCTGTTGGAATATCATCGCGGGAATTATAAGCGGTTACAGGCAATCCGCCGATTGTCACGCTACCATCAACATAACTGTGCAAAGAGGTATCAATGGTGTCCCGCAGTTCAAAGGGTGTGTCCAGCGTCACAGGGTCGCTTGCGGCAGGATTTTGCCACGGGGTATAGTCAATTGTCCAAATGATTGTCTTATCCTGCAACTTGCCGCCTTTGTTAATCTGCGCTTTTGCCGTCACCGGCTCATTCTCCGCATAGCCGAACCGCAACTCAGAGACATTTTCAAACTTCATCGCATAGAGGTTGCTATTCCCCTCTATGGGACTTTCTCCCGCAGGTACTGCCCCTGCCCGGTTACAGTTCAAATAGAAAAAAGCGTTGTTGAGTTCACCATACTCTGATAAAACTGTACCAGAGCCGTCCGATTTTGCGTCAAATGTAACCCAGGCTCTATTGCCATCTGAATAGATCTTTCCAAACGGTACCGGGCCATCATCCGTTTCAATGGTCAGTTCTGATCCTCCATTCAAATTAGGCAACGACAAGTGTGGAGACACATCCAGATAATAGTCCGTTCCTGCTGTTATCTGGTTACATTGTTCCTCTGTAATTGCATATGTATAGCGCAATACCAACTTTTTATCTTTTTCAATCAAAGCGCCGTTTTGAATAGCCGTCCCCTCCGGCTGACCGCCAGCACCAGTGTAGTGGAGAGTAATGCTGTCAAAAGTCACAATGTTAGAAAGTTTTCCCTCATCGTCCGCCGCCAATGCCAGCGCGGGGAGGAAGCCCGTCAGCATAGACAAGCACAAAAGAAGTGCGGCAAACCGTACCCCTAAATTGTTTTCGGATTTTGATTTTCTTTGGAACCGCTTGCCGCCGCGGTTATAGTGACAGAATACACTCATTTTTCTACTCTCCTTTATGCTTTCATAAATGTTCAGGAACGTCCTCTTTTTTTGCACTGGGCTGCGAAAATATTCTGTGTTATTTGATCCTGATCGGCTTCTGTCAATTCCAAAAACCGGCATCCATATTCAAAACTCCCCTCGTCTTTCTCAACGACGCGAATAACTTGAGTGAACATAACCGACTCCGGCCTGTCCTCTAACAGCCTGACTTTCAGCAAGAATTTATCTTCCTCGTGATATCTGTACCCCGAGCTGACACAGGCTCCGCCTACACTGATGTTCAGCAGTTTGCAAGGCTTTTCTCCCATCGCCAATCCACTGAACATGGTGGCGGTGGCATCGAGATTTGTCTCTAACCGAAAGAAAGCGCGGTCATTACCAATGCGAATGACGGTCAATTCCTCGACCTGCCATATATGCCTGGAGCCAGGTGTAATCATACCCTCCATATAGACCGCTTTGCGCTCGTAGTCGCTGTACCCTCTGATCCTGGCATGGATAGTTTCAACGTCCTTGACACTCTCAGATTCTGAATACTGGTGCAGCTCCGCTTTTTTCCCATGCAGGCCAAGCAGTTTTGCTACAAAAAGCATCTGTCCCGCATCTGTCGTTACTTCCACCCGCATACCCGAATAAATGTCAAGTTCTTCTGCGTCATTTACATCTTTACTCTCTTGAGGCGGCCGCTCTTTGCCCCTCTTGCTAAAAAGCTTCAATAAGCTCACAATATCCCTCCCATATGAATTGATATTTTGATGTCAAACAGACTATCTTTTTTCCCACAACTGTTTCAGCCTTTCATCTGCCCAAACAACCCTGTTCCGTCCACTTTTCTTTGCGTCATACAGCATCGTGTCCGCGATTTTTAAGTAAAAATCATAGGCGCTTTCCTTATCAGGAACAACCGTAACTCCTCCGACACTGACCGTGACCCATTCAGCCACAGACGGCTCCTGGGGAATGTGCAGGTTCTCTACCGCCTGCCGGATTTTCTTCAAGTGTCCAAAAATCTGCTGCGAACTGTCGCCCAGGATCAATGCCACAAATTCCTCACCGCCGTAGCGAGCAAGAAAATCTGTACTGCGTCTCAAATAGGAAGCCGCTGTCTGAGCAACGGAAGCGATCACCTTATCTCCGGCAGGATGGCCAAAGGTATCGTTATATACTTTGAAGCGGTCAATATCAAACATACAAATGGAAAACGGGACTTGCAGCCTAATTGCTTCATTCCACTTCGTGACACTGTATTGTTCATATCTGTGCCGGTTGGCAATTCCTGTCAGTTGGTCGGTCATGGATTGCTGCTCGATCTGCCTGCGGTAGCGGTACAGCTTGATATGTGTGTTGACCCTTGCCTTAACGATTAAGGGTTCAAAGGGCTTTGTGATATAGTCAACTGCTCCTAAAATAAGCCCGCGCTGTTCGTCTGCCACGCCGGATAAGCTGGTAATCAAAATGACCGGAATACTCTGTGTAATAACTTCTTCCTGCAATTTCTTTAACAGCGTAAAACCGTCCATTCCAGGCATCACAACATCCAGCAGAATGAGGGAAAAATCCGCCTCGCTCACCAGACGCAGCCCGTCCTTTGCAGTTTGTGCGATGACAATATCATACTCATCGTCTATAATTGTTTTCAGCTGTGTTGCCTGCACAACACTGTCATCCACGATCAATATTTTTTCCATACTTATATCCCTCACTATGTTTACTCAAGCCGTCCATCCATTATTTCCCACATTTTTATACACCCTATTGCTGCATAAAACAAACCTTTTACCGTATTAAATGAAGTGTTACCAATTTTTTAATTCTATTAAATCTTTTTGTATGTTAATATTAAATGCGTTGGCACAAAAGTTTTCCAATGCCTTGATTATGATGTTACGGAGGATATTATGACTATCGCACTAATTGATGACTGTTCACAAGATCTTATACTTTTATCTGAATATGTCTATCGTTACTGCAAGGAACACAAAATCCATGTATCAATAAAGCAATTTTCTCATGAAAAGGATTTCGAGGGCACACTTGGTACCGAGCACTACGATCTTGTTTTTCTTGATATATTCATGCCAAATTCGAATGGTATGCTAATTGCAAAAAAGCTTAAAAGATATAATCCTAAGTGTCAAATCATTTTTTCAACCTCCAGCAAAGAGCATGCAGTCAAAGCATTCCGACTCCATGCCCTGGATTATCTTTTGAAACCATACACTTATGCACAGCTTGAAGATGCCTTGAGTCGTTTTGAGAATACTGTCAAGAAATTTGCGCATTACATCGAGCTGAAAGAAGGATATTATATAACACGGGTCCTTATTACCGATATCATGTATGTGGATTACCACAACCATTACATTCAGGTACATACTCCGTCAAAGGTCATTCGTTCCTACATGTTCTTCAGCAGCTTTTCCCCGATGCTGTCCCCATATAGGCAATTTTTATGGTGTTATAGAAACTGCATGGTCAATATGGACTATATAGATACTTGGGAGGGTAATGATTTTATTCTGAAAAATGGAGAGCGCCTGCTGATTTCCAAATCTCAAAAAAAGGAAATCATCCAAGCATATGCAAACTATATTTTTGATTATGTAAATGGAGGTACGATATCATGACAACTGCCCATATCATCAATACACTTTGTTTTATCCTTCCCTGTTTCGCTCTTTTACTCCTCGCATTTAAAGATCGCCTGCGTACCCCAGTTTTCCTGCATATTGCCGGAGCTATCTTTTCGTATCTTTTGATTACTTTTTATGGTTCTGGCACATACGCAAGCTATGACGCATTTCCACTTAAATACCTTGCCATCGGTCTATTCACCATTATCCTCGGTGCGATCATTTTCGACATGGTCACCGGATACCGTCTAGGTCAAGGTATCTTTATCGTTGCTATCGCAAAATGCCACGCAGAACATGTTACGCTCCTTTCCATGTATACTTTTTTCCTGATGAACGGCCGCCTTCCTTCTTTCAACACTTTTGATTCGTCCGTAATCAGGATTATTTTGACAATTGTTACATTCCCCCTCATATACCGCTTTTTCCAAAAATTCCTACGCCCTGCTCTAGACTATACTGCTTCCTTTTCCATATGGAATCAGGTGTGGATTATCCCTATCTGCAATAATTTGCTCCATAACCTTTTATTTTCCCAGAATATCTCTTCCCCAAACTCTATGCCGGACAGATTTTTCTATTTCATCCCACCCCTCTGGGTAATTCTAACTTTCGCCACCTACGTTCTTATCATGCGTATGGTTGTTGTCGTCAGCGAAAATGCAACTCTTTCCGAAAAGCTGCATATCTCTGAAACTATCTCTGATTCACAATACAAACAGTCAGAAATCCTCCAGCATCAGATCGAACAGACTAGCAGGCAGCGCCATGATATGCGCCACCATCTTCTGGTAATTGATAGCTATATTAAAACAGAGAATATCAAGGAATTAAATGACTACATCAAGGAATACCTCCCCTCCCTATACCCCCCCCCAGGTAAATATATTCTGCGACAACCTTGCACTAAACTCGCTGATTGGGTATTACAATGAACTTTCAAAGAACACAGGCGCTGATTTCAACATTTCCATATCTCTCCCGGAAGAAACAACCATCCCTGATATGGACTTATGCGTTATTGTTTCCAATCTTTTGGAAAATGCTGTCGAAGCTTGCACACGAATGAACTCCCAAGACAAGTTCATTAATGTGAAAATATCAACAACTACTAAATTTCTTCTGACTATCATTATTGAAAACAGCTTTGAGGGAGAGATTCTAAGATCTGGTAATGTTTTCATTTCGTCCAAGAAAAAGGGACGCAAAGGAATTGGCATTTCCTCGGTCCTCAGTATCATTGAACAATATAATGGGATAGCAAAATTTGAATATCAGGATCAACTTTTCAAGGTATCAATATTGTTAAATGCAAAATAGGTACATCCGCTTCTGATATTTTTCTCCTGTCAACATATCATAATAGTAAATCTGTCCCTAAATACATATTGCTAATCCAAAACTACATATTTTAATAAATCACCACTCCATATCCCAAAACAGATGGCGAATTGACAGAATAACGATTCTGCTTTACCATATCTCCACTATTTCCTTCTACCGTATACACCGTAGTTCCATCACAACTTTCTACAATTCCTACATGATCACTTTTGCCATCATGATCCCAGTCAAAAAAAATATAGCTGCCAGCAACAGGCATACTTCCGGCGCTCCGCCACTTTCCCTGACTTTGGAACCAGTCCACACCCGCAGTACATAATGCAAACTTCGGAACCGCTCCACTTTGGATGAGCCCTGCCTGATCCGCACACCAACTGACAAAGCAGGCACACCACTCCACCCGGCTTTCAAAACCATACCATGACCAAAATTTCCGACCGCCCTCATCTCCAAGCTGGCCTTTGGCAATCGTTACAAGCTGTTCATTCCCAAATAATCCGGCAAATAAGAATCCGCCGCCGGAATAATATCTCATAACATGAGGAACATATTCCGGATCGCCATAGCCTGACCATCCGTGGGAAGCCGCCTGTTCCCGTGAAAACTGCAAGGCATTTTCTGCACTGTATCCGCCATGATTGCGAATTGCCCAGGATATGTATCCATTTCCATAATTATATCCCTGCCAGGAAAGTTTCAGCTTTTCCATATCCTGTGGACTTTTACAATCAGATTGACTGATACAGTCTGCATAATACTTCACTCCTGTTTTAATGGAATACTCCGGATCTTGGATTGCACCCGGACTATTGGGATACTTTGTATTATATGGACATTCACTTGCCTGCATAGGATCTGTTCCCCTTCCTCCACTTTCTTGCATCATGATTGCCTGAATAGAAGAAACATACTCTGGGATTCCATATTCATTTGCATACTTCTGAATCATAGAAGTATATGCCAGAACCTCTGCACTAAGCGGTTCGGCGCTTTGAGAGTTTCCCATAAATGCAGCGCCGCCAATAATACCTATCATCAAAACCAACACAATAATGGCTGCTCCGCCTCCTGCCATGACAGCCCCAAGGACTGCTTTTACTGCTGTAGCGGCTTCCTTTGCCATTACTTTCAATCCTTTCGTTGTGGTACTGGCTGTCCGCACGGCCTGTTTCGATGCCTGCATGGATTTTACCGCCGCCTGTTTTGCGGCTTTAGCAGTTCTTACAGCCTCTTTTTTAGAGATGACCGTCTGGGTTTTGATTTTCTCCGGCATAACAGGTGAAGATTTCACTACATGAAAAGACTTTTTTACAGTTCGTCTTTTCGTTTCTTTGACCAGTTCTTTGGATTCTGGTTTTAATCGAATCTTGTCCTGCATAAAAGACGAGGAAGCGATTCCCCTTTCTCTGCCCGGACTGACAGACGCCTTTCCTGTTTCTGCAGCCGCCTCTTTGACTGCCTGAGCCGCCTCCTGCCCTTGTTTTCTTTCTTTTATTATTTCGCGTGTTTTAACAGCCAGCTTTTTTCCACTGCGCCAAGCTGCTGATGCAGTTCCGCTTCCAGCTCTATATTCTGCCGATTCCACTTTTTTCACTGCATATTCTATACCGGACTCCTGGCCTTTCTCTCTTTCTGCGTTGTCGAATAGCATTGTTGACTTTTCTTTTGCCCTTAGTACCGTAGAACGCGCCAGTTCTTTGGGAAGTCTGGAAGCTGGATTGCGGATCTTAGGACTCTTATCATGAACTTTTACTTTAATGTCTTTCAATCTCTCACCTCTTTTCCTTGCTGAGCAACTACCGTGCCATCCCCCTTTTGTGTTCCTTTTTCTGCTGTGTTTCCAACTTCTCCAATTCTCTTACTGCTTTTTGTACCAGTGGATGTTTCTCATAATATGGCACTAAGGCCAGCATTTCTTTTCCATACTCCCCTGTGGCTAATGTAAACGCCCCGTCACTATACAGCGGATCATCTGCATTGTGGAGTGAAAACTCCAAAGACGGAATCATTTGTGGAGATCTCCGTCTATACCTTTGATAATACTTGAACGCTTCTTTCAGCGAACTGCACTCTACACTCTCTCCGAGGTTGTGGAACTCCCCACATTCAGATGCAATAAATGTAATAGTTGTCTCTTTCATCAAAATTTCCTTTCACTTAAAGAAACAGGGCATACCTGTTATTCTGCAGATATGCCCTGTTCCCGTCTTCCACATCAAATTAAGTTCTTTGTATTAAAATTCTCCTGGCTTTGTTGTCATCAAACGATACAGCTTGGTATTTTTCGGGAAACTGTTTTCAAATGGTACAAGGTTCCCGGAGCAGCGGATCAACCCTTTTCCAGCGCCTACATTCGTGATATACGATAACTGATTCTCGGAAATATTCAAAAGTGAGGCCAGCTCATCACGGTCTGTAGTCGCCTGATTCAGAAGAATCAAAAACTCACTGTTCGCCAACATCAGTCTTGCGGTATCTGAACGAAGCAGTTCCTCCACATTCTGTGTCAAACCTGTCACAAAACCATTATACTTCCGAATCCGCTTATACAAACGATAGAAAAAATCCGCACTGTATTGATAACGGAATAACAAATAAAATTCATCGGCAAAAATCCAGGTGGTTCGTCCATTCTTCCAGTTCTTAATTACCCTGTTGAAGATGCTATCCAATGTTACCAGCATGCCCAAAGGCATGAGCTGCTCCCCTAATTCCCGGATATCATATGCAATGATACGGCTCTTAGTATTCACATTCGTCTCCTGTGCAAAGGTATTAAGGCTGCCATTGATAAATAATTCCGAAGACAATGCAAGCCCCCTCGCCTCCTCTTCCGGCTGGAGCATTAACTGGCGATACAAATCTTTTAGCGTCGGCACTTCTCCCTGATATCCGTTTCTCATATAATCCCGATATACATCTGCGGTACAACGATCCAGGATTGATTTCTCTTTGGCAGATAGATTGCCGCCTCCAACCAACTGCTCAAACAAAGACAGGATAAATTCTGACTTTTCAATCAGCGGATTCTTATCGTTTCCATATGCGGAATCCATATCCAGTGCATTCAGATGGGTATCAGAAGTGGCAGAAATACGAACTACTTCTCCATTTAAGGATTCTACCAGCGAACCGAATTCCGACTCCGGATCTAAAATCAAGATATCGTCACTGGTAGACAGCGCAAGGTCTACGATTTCTTCTTTTGCCGAAAAACTCTTTCCGGATCCACTGACTCCAAGACGGAAAGAGTTCCCGTTCAAAAGCTTTCTTCGGTCTGCCACCAGCATGTTTTTACTCACCGCGTTCTGCCCATAATAAATGCCGCCCGGCTGCATGATCTCCTGCGTGTGGAACGGAATCAATACCGCAGTGGATTCCGTAGTGAGGGTACGCAGTGCATTGATTTTTCGGACTCCGTATGGCAGTACCGTATTCAGGCCGTCCACTTGCTGCCATTTCAAAGTTGCCATCTGGCACAAATGCTTTCTGGCCACAGAAAAAATGCTCTCTGTATCAGAGTCAAGCTGCTTTTTGCTGTCTGCTATATGCACCAGAGTCAGGATTCCGAACATCATTCTCTGATCCCGTGTCGTCAGGTCATCCAGCATTTCTTTTGTTTCTTTTCTCTGCAGTTCCATATCATATGGCACAATAGCGGAAAAATTGTTATTCGCATTCTGACGTCTCTGCCAATTGGTCACGTTGGTTTCTACGCCTAGCAGACGATTCTGGATCTCCCTTACCGCCTCGTCTGTTGGTACCGGCAGGATATCAATGGATAACATCAGATCTCTACTCAGACTGCATAATTCCGAAATCATATCATCTTTTACATAACTGGCATAATCCTGCATATAGAGGACACGGCCATATCGCTCATCAATCTTAAAACAGTCTTTCGTAAACTCCATAGATTGCGGACAGATCCAGTCCTTGAAGCTACCCCCTTTCTTTGCAAATGCTCTGAAATCAAACGGAAAACTCTGTGTCTGATCCGCTTGGAAAAAATCCCGGAAGATTTGAAGGCGGCTTTCTGCGTCCAGTTCCTCACCAATGGAAGACAGCTTTGCAAGGTGCGTGACGATGTCCGTTCCGACACGTGCAAAATATGTTCTTGCCTCATCAATATTTCTCTTGTGAATGCTGACTGTTAGATATCGTTCCTGATAAATGCTATTGTTTGTTCCGCTTACTTTCGATAACAGCATTTCGTTATATTCCCTGCGATACTCATCCAGGCCGTCCCCTTTCACTGGAATAAGCAATGAAGCCTCAAATTCTTTCTTATTGATCCTGCGGTTATTTAAAGTAATCTTGGCAGATGCGCCAGAATCCAGCGCATTTAAAAGTGCAGAATAGTCAAGGAACATCTCCGTCTTATCTTCTTTGCTTGCAATAGCATAGTTAATATCAGAAAAGCGAAATGATTTTGAAAATTTAGTACCCTGCTGAAAAATCCCATCTGTCCAAACACGCTGGATAGGAATTGCCTGTTGTACGGACTTGGGGACTTTGAATTTTTCCCGGTCCATTTTTATTGCTTGATTCAGTGTTCTAATCAAATACTTCACCCCTTCCCTTTTTCTTTACGGATTTCTTCTTTCTTACTTCCTGCTTCTTTCGGAGGGCTGCGCCATCCGTCATTCCCTTATCTCCAAGCCGGATTGTCTCTTTCATACAGGAATAATAAATATCTTCCGTCCTGAAAAGCAGCATTTTCGGATATAAAAATTCTGATTTGATGTACGCCCACAGAAACTGCTCCGCATTCATTCCATGATACCGAAAAAATCCACAAGCTGCAAAAGGGACTGCCCCCAAAACACAAAACCACCCTATTATTTCATCTCCCACAAACTCCTTTAATCCGAAATAAATTCCTATCGCTGCAAAAATTGCCAATAAGGAAAATACACACTGTCTAAAATTTAATCCCATAAACATGGACTCCTGATAGTCCCGGATCTCTTTATTCATTTTTACTTCCATCTGTTTTACCTACCTCTATAATCCCATCATTTCTTTTACCACCCGGTCAGACGCTTTGATTGCTCCCACCAGTACCAACAGGTTAAAGACCAGTTCTCCCACATAGTTCCATACAAGCGTCACTGCACTTAAGGACGTATCACCCACCGCTGGCGAACTGGCAGAATACACCGAAAAGATGATACATGCCAATGCGATAATTGCTCCTTCCAAACACACCCCCACATAGGATTTAATAAAATTCTTTCCTATGGACTGTGTCGGTTCTCCTGCAAACGAGGAGATGGGAATCGGTGCGATTGCAGTATACATATATAACTTGAACATTCTCCCATACACCGTCAGTATCATAATAAAAGATAAAACAGTAATCAGAAGACTTCCAAGCAAAGTCACAATCCATAAGGGAATAGACTCCAGCATGCCGACCGACTCAATTTTTTCTACAATCTCTGCCGGAAGTTCTGTCACGCCCCCTGCTGCCCCGGCGTTTGCCATAATCTTTGCTGCGATGCCTTGTATGATAGAAAAAATGGATGTTAACAGTTCCATGCCATACATGATCGCTCCCTGCGCCAGCGCAAACCGGATAAACGCCTTTACCACATGCTCCGGCTTCTTCATGTCCGCATAACTCGAACAGGTTTTGACAATGCCTGCTGCAAAGAACAGCACCAGAAGCCCATATCCAATCGCTTTCAAGGCGTCGTTGATATTGACCATAACCCTCCAGATTTCACCGCCCTTAAAGGACTCCGGATTCTGCGTTAAAAGCGTCCATATCTCTGCCAGTTTCTCATTCCATGTTTCCAATGCAGAATTTAAGTTCTGCACAATCCAGTTATCACTCTCCACTCCTGATTCACCTCCTTCACAAATTCAATCGACAGGCAGGACGGAGATGTTCTCCGCCCTGCAATTTCCTATCCCACAATCAGGTCAAGGATTTCTTTTGCGAAAGTGATGATGATTCCTCCGGCCAGCGTAAGGAACCCATTTGCCCTCTGGCTGGGATCATGGGATTTCAGCGATAATCCCACCTGTACGATTCCAAATCCCAGCAGAATCAGCCCAATCGCCCGGATTAAAGAAAAAATAAAGGCAGACAGGTTATTGACTACTGAAAGCGGATCGCCTGCCGCATAAGCAGTAATGCCTCCCATGCAGAGCATTAGAGCCATTACTGCGTAGGTTAAAAATATCCGTTTCTGTGTCGGTTTCATCGGAAGCGGTTTGGTTTTTCTTTCTTCCTTTGTCTTTTTCAATTGATTAATCTTCATCAGCATTCCTCCCATCAAAAGACTCCCCGGTCAAATCATTGCCGGAGAGCAGTTCATAATCTTCATATCTAGTTCCATCAAACGAAAAATCGTCATGTGCCAGCGGAGCCTGCGCATAATCATAGGGCGCCGCGCCCCCGTCTTCCGTTTCCTTTACGTTCGGGTGATTCATCAGATTATATTTCTGATCCATGACCGGGCGCTCTCCACGAATCAGTAAAAGTGCATAATCATTATTTAACATTCTCACCTCGTCCGGAGTCAGAAGCTCTCTTCCGCTCTGCTGGAAGTTGGTGGAGTAACTGCCGGATCGCCCTTTCGTCTGCCCATAGGTATTCGTATCAATGGTCTCTTTTCCCAGCAGTTCGGACACATACTTATGGGACTCTTTTTCATTGCCGCCCAGATATAATAAGCTGTCGCAATTCCCCACCAGACTTTCCCATGAATCCTTAAACAATGCTTTCATCTGTGCCAGATTCTGAATGATAATACTGCAGAAAATGGATCTTGACCGGCAGGTACTCAGGATTTTTTCAAAGTCATCCGGCAGGGCAACATTCGCCCACTCGTCCATAATGCAGTTAACCGGAACCGGAAGCCTCCCGCCATATTTCCGGTCTGCCACATAATAAAGTGTCTGGAACATCTGGCTGTAAATCATGCCTACCAGATAGTTAAGGGAAGTATCCGCGTCCGGAATACAACAGAAAAGCGCCACTTTCTTCTCCCCCATACTGGCAAGGTCCAACTCATCTGTACAGGTCAGGCTTGCAATCTGCGGAAGATTAAAAGCTGCCAGACGGACCCCGACTGAGATCAGGATACTTTTCGCTGTCTTTCCTGCCGCCTGTTTGTAAATAGCATATTGCTTCACTGCAATACTTTCCGGATTCCTCATCTCCAGCCTTTCAAATAAAATATCAAGCGGCGATTCATAATCTTCATCATCTTCTTTTACCTGCGCCGACGCCAGCATTTCCATAATCATAGGGAAATTCTGTTCCTCCGGCGGCGCCTCATGGAGCAGATACAGCATTAATGCCTGTAAAAGCGCGGTCTCGCTCTTCTCCCAAAAAGGATCAGAGGATTGTGCGCCCTTTGGTGTTGTGTTGCGGATCAGGTTGGAAATCAGGCGCAGGACATCTTTGTCATCCTGCACATACTCAAAGGGATTGTAACAAAAAGAAGTGTCCGGATGGATTAAATCAAACACTCTCACTTCATACCCTTTTCTCTTCAGCAACCCGCCCGTCTTTCGCAGAAGCTCCGCTTTCGGATCAGTAATCACCATTGAACAATTACACTGCATGATATTAGGAATGGCATACGTTCTTGATTTTCCTGCACCGGAACCTCCCACCACCAATACATTCAGGTTCCGTTTATGCTTATAGCAGTCAAAACCGATACGGAAATTCTGCGTCATCAGCAAGTTCTTCGCATACTCCTTTTCCCGATACCTTTTACAGATCTGCCTGACATCTCCCCACTTGGCGGAGCCATGCTCTTCACCTCTCCGGTAGTTCCTCCCATTTGCATAAAAAATACCGATTCCTATTCCATATAGTCCGGTACACACAAGAACCGACTTTGCAGTATAGCTTGTCACTTGTAACTGAAAGGGAGTATTTAATTTTTCTGTGAGATGCTCCAATAATTCCATCAGGTTTCTTCCGGGAGTGGCTGCGTCTGCAAACAGAACCGCCGCCCACCAGACAACCGGTAATGCAAGAAGCCAGACCACCCATTCTGACTTCCTGCTGTTTCCTACCTGGATACTTCCCCCTTATCCCGCTTTTTCTCCGGTGCGCCCGCCCGGTGAAAACTGTCTGCCTCCACATTCAGCGGCAGGCTCCTGCCATTCTCCCACTTCATGTGTATCTGACCGATATCGTCAATGAACGTTACTTCCCCTTTAAGGCCGGCCGGCATATCCGCCTCCCCTTCCATATAATCGAGGCAGAGTCTCGTTCCAGCCGGATACCGTTTTCTAAGCAGTTCTGACTGTTTCATTTCCCGTTCATACATCTTTGCACATTCCTCCTTTCCTTCAAAACATCATTTTATATTTATATCTTAAAAGTTACTATATTTTTGTCTGACGCTTATCTCACCGCACATCTCTTATATTTGGAACGCATAAGCTTTATGAGGACGGTATCGATTCCGTCTGTATAACGCCCTGCCCGGATATATCCATCCCGAAGACCGTTCAGCGCCTGCACCGCTTTTTTATACTCTGTATTATCTAAAAACAGTTTCTGACTGTCATGCTCTGCCAGTTTTAACACCAGCGCTTTCGTTTCCTCTGTTGGAAGCCCCTCTGTCTTTTCCTCCCGGAACACATCCCGGAGTGCGTGAATCAGCATATTTTTTGTAACCTCGTCCATCTTGATACACCTTTTTTTCTCTATAAAACGCCCCTCCTTTCACAGTTTACTTATCCTGAGCCTGCCGCACCCCGGCTTAATATCTGCCGTTCTTATGCAGAAAGAAATTCCCCGTTTCAGCGTTCCGGCTGATTTTTGGCCTTATTTCCTTTCTGCTTTTTCCCCTCGGATACCGCAAATTCATCTGCTATAAATTCCTGTTCCGGCTCTCCCAGGTTACGGTCGATATGTTTTTCAATGCTGTATGCAGCGCTCTTAATTTCATGCACAAAATCCCGCAGTTCCTTCGGATCTTTTGTGCCATATTCCATCTTTTCACATACCATGTCAAACTGGAATCCGGCCGTATCCACACCATATTTCTGCGCTACCACATAAGCGGTGCAGAATGCCTGCGGCGAAACCTCTGCCCGGTTGTACGTCCCGTCGCGCCTGTCCAAAGAAGCACATGCCAGTTCCCGGTTGATTGCATGAAATGTCATGATTTCGCTCATTCCATTCCGCACATAAATGGTACGCTGTCTTGGAATATACTGCGCCTGCACGTTCTCCGGAAGATGGTCCGCTACCAGAATCCGGGTATCCGTATCTGTCAGAAGCGCCCCCATTAAGGTGTCCATCGGCTTCGGTTCTTCCGTCTCCGGCTGCTTTGTGCGGATCTGGCTGATATCATATGCCTTGCAGATTTTATAACCCTGACGGATTTCCCCGTCTTTTTCATATCTGTTCTCTGCCATAAACGTATAGCCATGCACACCGGCTTTTACCGTCTTATGTTCTTCTTTCCATTTTTCAAAAGTCTTTACCTGACGGATTTCCGGATTCTGGCTGTAAAGCAGCAACAGGTTCGGCGTCCTCTGTGGTTTGCATTGTGCCATAAAATCAAGGAATCCTTTCAGAGAATCGCTGTCCTTGAAAATATCCTGCGCTTTCGAGTCAATTTCTCCCCACACTTCCTCACGCTCCTGCTTTTTTAATGCTGCATATTCCTCTTTTGATAGCTGTCCTCCCGTATCTACAGGCGTCTCTGCCTCATTCTGCAAATATTTTGATAAATCCATTCTCTTACCTTCCTTTTCCTTTATTTTTTATTTTCTTTTTATTCCTGCGTCCGGAACGCCCTTTGTTCCTCTGCTTCTTTTTTCGTCCTGCCTCTTGCTTCTCCTGCTTAATCTGGTTTAATTCCTCCCGCACTGACGCCCTTTTACTCTCTCCGTCCTGCCCGGTAAAAATATCTCTGTTGCGCGAGGAAAGATCGGACAGATTCCTTTCTTCCTTCGCCTGCGTAAAATTTCCTGCTTCACCTGTCAGATTCCCGAAATTAAAATCATTCTCCATACTTCCCAGTTCAAACTGTACTTCGCCCTCCGGCATTTCAACCGTCTCTGTTATGACTGGAATCTCTTGTTCAGGCGCTGCTGTTTTTTCTGTTTCTCCTGCTACTTCCTGCACCGCCTCGCAGCTTTCAGATTTCAGGAAATCCAGATTCATCTTGTCCATAACCCGGTTTACCTTTGCCGCATCGTCTGCAAATACCATCAACTCACACAACTGAGGATTTTTCCTGTCCCGGATCACCACATAGGGCAGCCCCCTCTTCTTCCCCTCCTTCGCAAACTCGTGGATACGTTTTGAAGGAATCATAAAAAACTTCAGCGGTCTATTCTCTTTTAGCATCCTCGCCATACAGATTTTTCCATAACTCTTCTTATTATTTTTCAAAAGAGCTGCAAGGAATACTGCCAGGTTCTTCGCTGCGGTTCCCGATAACCGCAGGCTGTGATCCAGCCCCTCTAATGAATACCGGACAACCTGATCTGCCGCTTCACCTCCTAAATTCATAGCGTCCACCTCCTGTTTTCTCTTATATCATTTTTTTCATTACCGGCTGTTTTCTCTATTTCCCGGCTTTCTTCCTGCCCCCGGCTGGAGCTGTCTTACCGTTTTCCCAGAAAGCGGCATAAGAAACGGAAGCCTCCCGGCGGCAGATATTGCATTGTCATTCAACAGCCTTTGCCATGCCCCGGTGCTTGGTGCCCACTGAAATCCGCTCCGTCTTAATTCATGTCTCTGCTCTGCTGACGGCTTTTCCTTAAAGAATAATTGCAGGCGGTTCTCTTCCTGATTCGCTACTGCTCTTCCTCCGGCAAATTCCCATCCCCTGAATTCGCTTTCCGCATACCGCTCCAATTCCTGTATTCGGGATCGGATCCGACGTATCTCTGCACCATTATTAGATAACACATAAGATGGGAATGGTTTTGGCTCTGGATGCCACAACTGCTCCATTGACGTCCGAATCTTCTCCGTCTGCTCCGCAGATAAAAGGGTACAGCCTTCCAAAGACTTATTCTTCCGGTAATAGGCATTCACGTCTTTCATAAGCTTCTGGGACTGTTCCAAATGCTCCAGCTTTCTTTTGAGCTGCTCTAATGCATGAGGATGGTCTGAGCGGATGCCGCTTGTTCCTGTTCCCCGGATTTTATCCAGAATCCCCTGTATCTGCCGCCACTCCTCCCTGTTTTTTGCGCCGGCAGCATTCTGCTTCTCTTTTTTTCTCACCGGAAAATTCGCGCCTCCTGCAATCAGAATAGACGGTACACGTGCGTCAATTTCAAACTGATGGTTCATGTTCTCAGCCAATTTTCGTGCATAGGTGTCCAAAAGTGTATCAATTTTTTCGTGATAGACTGGATCAACCTTTTCTTTCTGCGCCACTGCAATCTGCACTGCCTGATCCACCTGCTTTCGATATTCTTCTGTTGCGCTTCCTTCCCGGTAATCAAAAAAACTCATCATCTCTTTCGACCTGCGCGCTGCGCCCTCATCAATGGAATAATATTTTACTTTGTCGGTATCTGTTTCTTCCATCTGGTTTCCTCCTTTCCTTGCTCTTTCGTTTCAGCTTTCTCTTTCTCTGCTCTTCTCAGCCTTTCTTCTATCTCCTTTGAGTGCTGCTCTATCTGCCCGCACAGTTTGATCTCCCCACGTAAAGATTTCAGCTTCTCTCCAATCTCTGTAATTCGTCCTGACTCTGGCTCTCTGCGGTAGAGTCTCTGGCGTTCCCTAAGAAGCACCAGTACCTGTTCTTCCAGTGGTTTCCGGTAAGCGGAAAGCTGTTCACGTGTCGTGATCCCATGTTTCTGCAGGAATTCCATCTGAGTAATCCGCTTATCCAGCCTGCGGATATCCGCACGAACCAGATAGGACACCCGCTTTGGACGTTTTTCCATGATGCCCATTTGATAAAGATAGGAATAATAAAGAGCCTGCAATCCAGTGGTTTTCTTCCACCCTGTCCCGGCTCTTCCTGCCTGCCTTTTCCCTTTTTCTTTCGGATGCAGAATCCATTCCCGGACTGCCTGCTCACAATAATGTTTCCCCAGACTTTTTAACCGCATATAGCGTTCCATTCCCGGCGCTTTCAAGGCAATATATTTCCGGTTCAATTTCCACACATAGCCCCGTTTCTCCATCTCAGACAGGAACTGTTTCCAGGTGAAGCTAATCTGAACCGCTTCCCGGATATCCATCTGTATGGCGGTCCTCCAGGTTGCCTCGCCTTTCTTTTCCGCCTGCCACTGGGCGTATGATTTCCCTTTCCCGTTATTGGTCTGAATAATGGACAGCCCATACTTCCGGCACAGACCGTCCGATATTTTCCGGACTTCCTCATAATAACTTCTGGCATTGCTGTGATACTTTCTGCCGTCTGCCATACTGACAGAATTAAATACCAAATGATTATGATAGTGGTTGGTGTTAAGATGAGTTGTAATCACCACCTCAAATCTTCCTTTAAGGAGCTGTTCTGCCAGTTCCTGCCCCATAAGGTGTGCCAGTTCCGGGGTCACCTCCCCGGCGGCAAAGCTTTGGATCAGGTGATATCCCTGCACGCCGCCCATCTTGTGAAACCGCTCTTTGGTTGCAATCATATCCTGACAGGCAGATTCACAGGTACATCCAATGGAATCCTCAAAGATGCTCTGCTCTGTTTTCTCCCGGTTCAGGGCATACGAAACCGCCTCTTCTAATGAGCCGGCTCTTTCTGCCTTTCTTGCAATCTTTTCTTTATCCCTGACGTATTCAATAGAATTGTCAAGGCGGTGGACGGGAATGATACTGGTGTATGCCATAAGCCATTACCATTCCTCTTTCACAAGCTGCCATGTCTCTTTCGAGATCCGCAACATTTCCCGGATACTTTCCTGACTAGCCGTTCCTGATGCGTTGGCTGTATGGGCAAGCTGGTTGGCATTATTACATAAACCTGCAACCTTTCGAAGCAGATCTGCATGATGCTCACAAGGCTTCGCATGAACTTCTGCTCCAAGAATCAGCGTCCGCAAATATTCTTCCCTCGCAAGACCGCTTAAGCGTACCTGTTCGTCCAAATGCCGCAGCTCCTTTGCATTTAAACGCACCGGCACTACATGATTTCGTTTCCGCATAGATTCACCTACCTTTCCTGCCCTTTTCCTGTTTTCTGCCGCTCCCCCGTCCTCCAATATTCTTCAGGAATATCATGGGAGAGCGTCACCTCCTTCATTACCTCTGCCTGACGCAGATCCAGCTTCCTACAATCCGGAATATAGGCTCCATACCGGACATACGCATATCCTTCTGCCTCTACAAGTATCCCTTCTTTTCTTTCTGCCGTTGTAATAAGAATGCAATGAAAACATTGGTCTCCAGCATCAAAATACATAGATTCCCTGCTTTCATACAGAAAACGGTAATAATTGTCTAACCTTGTGGAAATCAACGCAAAATCTTCCGGGGACAGTTCTGCAATCTTTTCCACCCGGAATCTCTGCTTTTGACGCCCTCTGCCTGACACCTCCTTTAGCTGTCGGAGATTCAGCGCTTTCCTGTTAAACACAGCTTCCATTCTTTGTTCCAGAGCTACTTTCATAATTACTTATTCCTCTCCTTTCTGGGGGATTGGGGTTCTCCCCAAAGTGCGTTTGGATATCCAAACGCTATGCTTGCAAAACCTGTCGCACCAGCGAAATCAATTTCCCCCGTCAGAATCGAAGCCACTGGTTACTCCGTCTCTTTAATCTTTATCAATCCATCCAGCGTCGTGCAGATGATATGGAGTCTGTCTGCCATGCTGATCTCCGTATTCATCGTACCAGTCACTTCCTTTCCGCAGACCACTACCATACGGCACCGCCTGAGAATAATATGTGACATTCGATTCAATGCCTGCTGGTCCTCTGCCTCACTCTCATTTAAAAACGGAGCAAAGCCAAACTGAGGACAGATGGGAACATATCCCAGCTCATAAATCTTCCGGCAGTATTTCTGCATCTTTGCCCGGCTATCGTCTGTCGGACAGGACACATACGCCAATGCCTGTTCCATATAAATCCCCCCTATCGTTCCGGTTCTTTTTCTTTTATTTTCTGTTCTTTTGCCTCAAAGAGCACCTCCAGCGTACTGTCGTCAAATTCTCCGTCAAAAGCTCTGTCCTCATAAAATATCTCCGCCCGCTCTACGGCTTGCTCTTTTGTATAAGCGGCAATTGATTTTTTAATGGTATATACTTTTTTAATTTCTACTTCAAATACAGTTTTCGGCAATTGCTCCACCGCTTCATAACTGACGGATTTTACATCATCGGCGCTGGTTGTAAATCCATGCAGATGACATCCTTCCTTTACAATCCGCTTTGCTTCTTCTCCGCTTAAGGCAGGAATCTTCACACTCCACTCCCGAACTTCCTGGACAGTTACATCATACATTTTTTTCATTCATTTCCTTTCCGCATCCATATGGATGCCTGCCTTTCCCATGAAACGGTTTCAGGGCATCCAATGGGATACCCTGTCACACTTTCTGCCCTGTTTCTTCCCTATTCTCCTGCTCTTCCTTTTCCTTTGCTTCCAATGCAAAACGTACCCGGTCAGTACCCAGCTTATAATATGCGTCCGTCACTTCGATCCCCACCGCCTCATATCCTTCCTCTACGGCCGCAAGGATTGTTGTGCCTGCTCCGGCAAAGGGATCTAAGATTCTGCCTCCCGGCTCACAAATCTGAATCACATCTTTCATAAGCTGTAGCGGCTTTTCCGTCACATGGATACGGTTCTGGGGATTTCCGTACCGAAACACTCCCGGCAGGCAGGACACCGGACGGCTCACCGGCATTGGGCCATTGCTTCCCCACACAATGTATTCAGCCTGCTGACGAAAACGGCCTTTCTGCGGGCGGGAATTCCCCTTATCCCACACAGCCGTTCCTCTCCAGATCCAGCCTGCCCACTGCAAAGCGTCTGTAATAGACGGATACTGCCTCCAGTCAATGAACAGGCAGACAGGGGCGCCGCTTTTGCATGCTTTTCTCGCATCATACAGCCATTCTGCCATCCAGTGCGTCCAGGAACGCTGATCCTTATTATCTCCGTCAAAATCCGGCAGAGCATTTCCCGGCTTCATACTGCTGTACTTCTGATTTGTAGTACGGTTGCGCTCATTCTGCCTGGTACCTCCGGAAGCATAGGGCGGATCTGTAATGATTGCGTCAAATACACCCGGCTGAAATGACTGTACTAATTTCAGCGTATCGCCATGCAGAATCTGCCACCGCTCCCCGCCCGTAAATTCTTCCGGGAACATTCCTTCTTTCATCAGTTCTTCCAGTTTCAAACAATTTTCCATAGCATCATCCTTTCCCTTTTATTTTTACTATTTCACCGGCATTCCCCGCGCGCCGTTTTCTTCGTCTTTTCTTTCCCCTCCTGCCGGGGACTGCTTAGTTCTGTTTCCACATATTCACTAATAATGCCAAGCGCCCGGTAGTAGCTCCCGGATTCTTTTACCCTTTCGATCATCTCGTCCGCTTCATTCCTCTGGCCATTACGGACTAACAGCTGCCTGGCATCTCCCATAATAGAAAAGATATTTCCATCATGTCCAAGCAGCTGCATTTCCGGACGGGACAATTTCTTCTTCTGTTCTTGGCCTCCCTGCGTCACAGGACGAATCTGAATCTGGAAATCAGAATATCTCCAGAAACTTACATTCAGATCGCCGCCATCTACCGGAATATCCTGCTGTTCAAATCCCTCACCCCAGCCATCACTGTACTGCCCGGTCAGATAGTCGCTGAATTCTTCCAGTTCTGCTTCACTAAGCGGCTCTTTTACAGTCAGTGTTGTACAGCCATATAATACGCCTTCCTCACATTTAACTGACACAATGGCGCTCTCGATTTTTTCTCTGATCTGCTCATTCCTGCTGTAATATTGACACAGGTCGCATGGAACGCCGCCGTCATACTCCAGCATTTTTCTCTTTATCGCTTCTTCGTATGCTGCAAGGTCTGCGCCCTCCATCGGCACATCGCCCCAGTCCATCTCATTTTCATCATCATATTCCCTTTCGTCCTGCCGGAACACACCTGACAATGTCGATAAAATCTCCAGTTTCATTTTCGTATTCGTCTCTTCAGACAACTCTGTCACCTCTCCCGTTCTTCTATTCGATATGACTTCTTTCGCTCCTTTACTGCCTCTTTTGCAAGGTCTCCATAATCTGCCCCGTCTTTCTTCGGCAAATTTTCAATCATCTGATATCCTCCTTCATACTGTTTCCGAATATGCTCGCACGCCCATCTTCCGGCAAAGTCACTATCCGTACAGATTTCAATTTCCCGAATCTTTGGATGCTGCTTTAAAAAATGCTCCAATGCAGGCGGCTTTTTCATTTCTTTTCGGGACTGCCCTTCTTTCGGCGCGCTGATTCCTCCCAAAACAAGCCGGTATTTATCTGCCTTCCCTTCCTCCAATGTCATGTGCGCCAGTGCGTCAATGCAGGCTTCATATACTGCAACCCGGACACTTTCCCCCACCGGGGGAACACAAAATGCATACCGTTTCTCGCTTCCCGCTTGTTCCATTTTAAAGGACTTTCCCTCCTTATCGTAAATCCCGCGTAAAAATGCATACCGGGGAATCCCTTTTTCATCTGTCCCAACAAAAACAGCATTATGATAGGGATCACTCTCATAAAGAATCCCCAATCTCCTGCAATACAGGATAACCGCATCACTGATTCCGCGCTGGTTCAGGTAGTGCCAGACACGCCTGCAGTTCCTGCCTGCCTTTGGAAGCACAAATTCCTTTTTCTTCGGCTCCTCCATTTCCGTCCGCCCGTAAGAAGATTCTTTCCCCGAAAGAAGCGCAACCGCCTCCGGGAAACTCTGGCCGTCCACCTGCATCAGAAAGCGCAAGGCGCTTACCCCTCCGATATCTCTGGATTTCCAGTGCCATTTACTTGTAATCCCATTGATTTTAAAACTATCATGGTCTGTTAGTTCCCATTCGTTGATGATCCTCGTCTTTTTCAGACGGTACGGCTGATTCTCCTGCAGATATTCAAATGCCCGTATCTGCAGGACTACCTGAATCTGTTCTTCGCTTGCCCAGGCCATTACATTACTGTGTTACGGAGCCGCTCTGCCCGGTCTGTCCTTTCCCACGGAAATTCCTTTCTTCCAAAATGTCCGTATACGGCAGTCTGCCGGAAAATAGGGCGTTTCAGACGCAGAGTATCTACGATCTGCTTTGGCGTAAGTCCAAACACAAGAGGGATTGCCGCCGCCAGACAATCATCTGCACAGACCTTCCCTGTGCCAAATGTATCCACCTGTACCATCACAGGCTGCGCCACGCCGATAGCATAGGCAAGCGAAACCTGACACCTGCTGGCAAGGCCGGCTGTCACCATGTTCTTCGCAATGTAACGCGCCATATATGCGCCGGAGCGGTCAACTTTGGAACAATCCTTTCCGGAAAACGCACCGCCGCCATGTGCAGCCATACCTCCATAACTGTCCACCATAAGCTTTCTTCCTGTAAGCCCGGTGTCGGCCTCCAATCCGCCGCAGACAAACCGCCCGGAGGGATTTATAAAAATCTGCGTATCCTCGTCCGGCGGCAAAATGTGAAGCGCCGCAGCCAAAACTTTATTCCTGATTTCATGCTCCAGTTTTTTCAGGTTCTTTTCCTCCGTATGCTGGCAGGATACCACCACGCTGGCAAGACGCGCCGGCCTGTTATCTTCATATTCTACGGTGACCTGTGCCTTACCGTCCGGCAGGATTCCCGTTATATATCCGCTCCGTCTGCAGGCGGCTAATTCCCGGACAATCCGATTTGCCAGCACAACAGGCATGGGCAGCATTTGGGACGTTTCATTGCAGGCATATCCAATCATAATACCCTGATCGCCGGCGCCATTTTCCCAATCTGCCTGACCGGATATAAGTCCTGTGCGTTTCTCCTTTGAATTTTCTACTGCCCCTGCAATATCCAGACTCTGGTTATGGAGCAGGACATTTATCGCAATTCCTTCTGCCGAATATCCCACATCTTCCAATGTTTTTTTTATAATTTCCGGCACATTCGGTTCATAGGTACTGGTAATCTCTCCGGCTACGATGATATTCCCTTTTGTTGCCAGTACCTCGCAGGCTGCCCGCGCCTCACTGTCCTGACTAAGACAGGCATCTAAAATACTGTCGGCGATCAAATCACACAGTTTATCGGGGTGCCCTTCCGTTACAGATTCTGCTGTATAAAATCGTTTCATCTTCTTTTTCTTCCTTTCTTAAAGCAAACAGGATGCACTCTTTTCAAAAAGAACACACCCTGCCATTGCTGCAATATGATTCATTTTTGTTTAATTTCCCGGTTTCTTTCAAACACTTTTCCCTGATATCCCGACGCAGATATTCTAAAGAGCGTCTCACATTCTGCACTTTCCGGGTACTTTCAGACACTTTTTCTAATATACTGTAGCAGATGTTCCGCAACACGTCTAATACCCGGCACTTTCAAACACTTCCTGCCGTCTCTCCTGTACCTGTGCAACGAGGCGTTGCAAAGCCCCGGTTTTCAGACACTTTTCTCTTTCCGGGCTGTCGTTTTTCTTACTGCCACTACAATATTTCTGGCGCCCTGCCATTCATAAGAACAGGTTACCAATGTCAGTACCTGTGCCACGCCCTTTTTATCCGCACCTGCTTCAATCCCAAACAAGCTCTGGGCTTTCGCCTGCCGAATATATTTCTCCAGACCGTCCGGTTCCTGAAACTTTACCTGCTGGAACGGGAACATTTGCACATCTGCTTTTATAACCGCTGTCACCTCGTACTCTGCCATGCCCTCCAGTGTCTGGAAAAACACACTTAAATGACTCCTGCAGTACTCTTGATCCGCATACCGCCCCAGATTCCCGAACATGGCGCCGCTGTTCATGTTATGCCCATAGATGATAAGATTCTTACTTTCAGACACTTCACAGTTCCACTGCAGGAACAGGCTTCCATTCACATCCTCCTCTCCCCGGTAATTCCGCCGCAGATAATATTCCGGCTCGTATTCTTTGCTTTGCAGAACCGGGTAATCAATCCCTGTACCCGGAACGGTAAGCCAACCTCTCACATCAGGATACTTTGCCTTAAGCGCTGCAAGATTAACGCCGGAGACTTCCTCTTCTTTCCCAGCTGGTAAGGGGTTCTCTTCGGGGGAGAAATCTCCCGGAGTTTCCTCCGGGAAATCTTCTTTTAACTGCTCTGCCATCTTCCGGTTCTCCAACGGCAGACAGACCATCTGATAGACTAAAATTCCAGCGCTAATAATAAAAATCAGCAGGAAAACTGCCTGCCAGATCCGGAGTTTATTTTTCTTCATGCTGATTCTTCTTTTTCCTGCGGATTGTTACTACAGCAAACGCTGCTGCGGAAACTGTGCAGACTGCAAGCAGAATCATGGGAACCGCCCGGTTATCCCCTGTCTTTGGCACTGGGATATCCGGAATCTTTGCGTCTTTCATTTCCACTTTCCGAATTTCCATTGTATCTTCCAGTGTGAATTTCACTTCCTCCGCAATCTCATAGCCCTCCGGGGCAGACAGTTCACGCAATATCAGTTCTTCCCCTACGGGCAATTTTTCTATCCTGTGCGGTTTCCCGTCCGTTACCCATTCTTCCAAAATCTCTCCAGCCCTGCCGATCACCTGCAGTGTTGCCCCCGGAAGCTCCTTTCCCGTTGTCAGGTCCGTTTTGGAGATATCCACTTTGGAATATTCATCTTTCATCTCCACTTTCGTCACGCTGCCGTCCTCTCTGACTTCAAACGCCGCATCAGCCGCGGACACATATCCATTTTCAAAGGGAGCCAGTTCTTCATGCAGTGTATAACTTCCTTCCGGCAGCCCATAGACTATATGCGGCTCTTTTTTACTTACCCACTCTTCCACCACATGTTTATCGTTGTCTATAATCTGCAGTTTTGCGCCCTCCAGTTCTTCCCCGGTCGTCGCGTCCGTCTTAGAAAAATGCGTTTCTGTCGGCTGGTTCTCTATTTCCCTCTGGAATGTCAGAGCGTTTATCTCCTGATTCTCATAGACGGCTTCAAACTCCCACACAGTTTCATTCGTAAGATATCCCGGAAGTTTCCTCACTTCCTTCACATAATATTTCCCATGATACAGGTCGCTGTCAAACTGCACCCTGCCCTCAGCGTCCGTTTCCTTTTTCTCCAGCAGGGTATCTTTTTCCACAAGGACATCTCCCTTTAAGGAAACAATATCTTCTCCGGCATAAAGCCCAAATACAACGCCTTCTAACGGCTTCCCGGATACAGAATCTTTCTTATCTGCCGTTACTTCCACTTTCTGGCGCTCATTCTTATAAGAAACACTTTCATATACAACCGCCTGCGTATCATTCCCGGCTGTCAATGTGAACGCTTTCTGTTCCGTATTCAGCACAAAATGCTCCCCTGCTTTCGTTTCTTTCAGATAATAAGAACCAAGAGGAAGGTTATGGACAACAGCCTTTCCTTCCCCGTCTGTCGTAAGCTTCGCCACCAGATCATCTTTTTCAAACCGGACAACCGGATCGCCTTTTTCATCTTTCCTATAATCCGGAGAATAAATGGTATCCTTAGCATAGAGTTCAAACTCTGCCCCCTCTACGCCCAGCTCCTCATATTCAAATTTACGGAACACGCCCATATCAGAATCCGTTCCTGTAATTACATCTTTTATCCTGCCAAATACAGAAGCTGCCTGCTCTAAAATGGATTTCCCGGATACGTCGATAAGCTGCTCCCCGGTTTTTATCAGGGTAAGGCTTCCTACCTGCTCATCATTGGACTGCTCTACTCCTACAATGACTGCCCCCGTATCTGGATCAATCTGATGAGCGGTATCAGAAGAAATGGTAATCTCAATGCTCTTTTGAGGATTCTCTTTATATTCCCCGGCTGTTGTGATCTCCGCAGCGGAAAGGAGATTCTCTCCATCATACAGGGACATTTCATTCCCCTGTCTTACAAATCCTTCCGGTGCCGCTGTTTCTTCAATGCGGTACGTGGAACATTTCAGTTTCTCAGGTGTTACCAAACAGCCCTCGTCATTGGTGGTAAATACACTGATTTTCTCTTTCTTTGGGTACTGAATGACCTGCTCTACATATTCTTCTTTTTCACAATCGAAAATCTTATAAGAAGCTCCTGCTTTTAATACCGGACTTCCGGTCTGAGCGTCCTTTTTCATAATCTTCAGAAGAAATTGAAACGGACGGTCATCAAAAATCCGCCACTGCATCGGCTCTCTGCTGTCCTCCTCCACAGTTACAAGAAATGGAGCTATCTTCTTCAGATTCTTTGGCACCGTACTTTCCTCAACCACATACAATCCATAGGGAAACTCCGGGCTGACGGCATATCCTTTGGCATCGGTCATCAATTCCGGTACGAGAACTTCCTTTCCCTTTTCATAGGTAACTGCCGCTTTCTCACCTGAAAAATCATAGTTCCTGAAATCGTCTGCAACAAATGCAGAACCATTTGCCGGAGCAAGTTCCCCGCTTTTTACTTTGGATAAACTGCTTACCAGATAGACGGTAAAACCTGCGCCCTTTACCAGGTCTGCTTCTGTCTGTTCTCCGTCCTCACTAATCTTAATCAGCTGGAACGCCTGTTTCTTCACCTGTTCGCTGACAGTCAGGTCTCGTGTTACTTCTGCCTGCTCCTGCCCCTCATAGGTGACGGTGACATCATACTGCGCCATATCCAGCGTATATCCTTTTGGCGGTGTGATTTCTTTTACATACATCTTTCCCAGATACAGTTCCGTAAAATCCAGTGATCCATCTTTTTTAATCACACCCTGCGTAATCAGGCTGCCCTTTCTAAACAGAACGCCTGTCTTTCCGTCCGGATGTACGATATCCTCTTTTGCATACAGCCCATAAACCGCCCCGGCCAGAGCGCTGTCGCCCTGCGGCAGGAACTTTTCTGTTTCCCTGTCTGTCTTATGGATATGAACGGAGCCTGTCACTCTCTCGTCATAGCCGGTAACAGCCGCCGTCTTTCCTGCCTCTACATCTACCTTATAAATATCCGGATTCCGCACATAATTCTTCGGCGCGGTAATTTCCCTCACATAAACACATTTAAGCGCCGCGTCAAAATAATCACTGACTGCCTTTCCATCCGCGCCAGTAGCCGTCATTGTCAGGAACAGGTTTTCACACTTTTTATCGGTATAAATACCATAAACTGCCCCGGCCAGCGGATTTTTGGTATCCATGTCCTTTTTTACAAGCTCTATTCTCGCCATTTCCAGCCAATCCACTTTGAAACTTACCGGAGACGCTGATTCCGACTCAAAAACACCGATATCCTGCTGCTCATTTCCTGTTGTCAGCACCAATGTTTTCCATGTCTCCCGGATTGAGCCGTACAGATTTCCCGAAGCATACTTTCCTGTCACGCTCATCAGTGCGGACAAGTAAAAGGTATCGCCGCCATAAATACGGAGTTTCCCATTTGTAGCGGAAGTCTCTTTTGTAAGATTATGGCATGTCACATCTTTGGGCACAGTCACTGTGATATAATTTCTGTGATCCCCATTTAATTTGATATTCGATGTTTTTTGGATCTCTCCATTACGGACAGCTTTCACGTCCGTTTTCGATAAGGAAAGCTCGCCTTTCGGCGGCTTTTCCATTCCGAACAGGTGATTGATATATGCAATGACTCCTGCCCCTACCAGATCATTATAAGCACAGCCTGCGAATCCATTCTCACCTGCGTAAGCGTAGCTTGCCGCAATGTGGGTATATACATATCTCTCATTTGCGCTTTTCCCGGACAGGTAAGAACCCGTAATATCCCCGGCGCCGCCATACCCATAGTACAGGACTTTCTGCAGATTCTCATTGGAATCCAGCACCTTCGCCACATACTCTCCGCTGGGCGGTGTTGCCTTATGAGACTGCAGGCAGTATGCAATCTTTCCGTTCACACGGAACTTACAGGTCAGATAATTCCCAAGATAGGACGGATACTGAATATCCTCGCCCTTTTCCAGATGTACTGCAGACCTTGCTGCTCTGGATAAAGACAAATCTGCCGCAGACAGGATCATAATATTTCCATTCTCAATATCTTCTTCTAACTGCTCCAGTGTCTTTTTCGTATCCGATTCATTGGTACTTGTAACGCTTACCTCCGGCATCGTTTTGCTTTCAGGTTCCGAATGATCTTCCGGATCCGTATTTTCTTTCTGCTTCCTGCCGCCATTATCCTCTGCATAGGCGCTCCCTTCGGTATCCGTCAGGACAATCTTCCGGGAAATCACATAACTGTCTCTTTGGTCTTTCGGGACGACCCGATATCTGGCAATGTATGTGCCAGCCTGTTTAGGCTGATAAGAGCCTCCTCTTTCCGATTCAACAGACTCCAACGTAACTGTTTCTTTAGACGCATCATAATGGATTCCCTCCATACAGGTTTCCGCTGTAAAAGATGTGTCATTCACACTTTTCGTAATATCTTCGGCAGTAATATCCGTTTCCTTATCCTCATGCGCATAGGTCATGCTCCCGACAGAACTCAGTCCCATCAAAACTGCAAGCCCCATCGCTATAATTCTTCTTTTTGTTTTTTTCAATTTCGCTGCATTCTCCTTTCCACTCATCTGAGCGCTTTCTATACTTTTTTACAAAAACACATTCCCTGTATTTCACTGTTTCCAAGACAGAAAAAGCCGCAGAGAATTTTCTCCCTGCGGCCTACCTTTCCCGATGTTCTTTTTTACATCCCTTTTTTCCTCTCTTCTCCTGCTCTGCGGCATTGATTTCTTTCCGGGTACGCTCTACCTCTTCCAGAATCTGCCCGGTGGGAATACCATTCTGCCTGCACCCCTCCAGAATCCCTTCCAGATAGAATTGTGACGGTCTTGCCGGAATACTTTTATACGGCTCATTGATGGTATATACCATCACTTCCCGCTTCTTCCCCTCTTCATTGGATACGCAGATCATCTCTTTGCCGTACAAATGCGGATAGCCCTCATACAGATCCAGGCTGCTCTCACAATCCGGTGTAATCTTCCACAGCACGCCGTCCACATGGCTTCCCTCTTCCGGCAAAATAGTCGCCACGCCTCCGCCAGAACTTCTTCCCCGGAACGCCAAACGGTAATTCTCCAGCCGGACATTTTCCACCACTTCTGCTTTCGGACACCGGAATTCCATTTGATCTAAATTCATGTTGCTGCCATAAGCAAAATAGAACTGCTCTGTCATCGTCCTCACCTCCCTCCTATCTCGCCTCCCCTGCCTTTTTCCTTTTCAGGCACTCATAACTGTCCTTATCATACCGCCATGCCTTATCTCCTTCCAGATTGCAGAGCAGATGTTCCCGGACATTTTTATACTCCGGTCCGATTAAACCGAGCCGGAGCAGGAATGTCCGAAAGGTAAAACAGGGATTTTCTGTGATCTCCGTTTTCTTTGCATGGGTACATTTCTGGTTAATTGCCTGTGCGGAAATGGCAAGCGCAAGGACAATATTCGCCCGCACTTTTCCGGCATGAAGCGTGCTTTCAAAACATCTCCACTCCAACGTGCCTTTGGAGAACACTGCATGCAGATTTAACGCATAGTACCGGGTCCAGTTATAATGCTGGGAACTCCCATCCCTGCCTTCATACCATGCTTTTTTCAGTTTTTCCATTGAAATCGTACTGTTCGGCATACGCCGGATCTTTTCAAGCACTGCCGGACGGACTTTCTGACAGTATGTATCCTCCCGATCCGGCTGCACTTTCAGCGCCTTGAACAGTATATCCTCTTTAGAATACATAATCGACAATGCATTCTTCAGGCTTTTTGCCGTATGATTTCCTGCATCTACGTGGACGTGCTGCCCGCAGGAGCTATTCGTCTTAGCCCCATGATTCCTAAGACAGCGTACCACTTTCTGCAGTTTCTCCATTTCTGAATATTCCAGTTTGGGAGTAACCATCTCCGTCTTGTACTCCGAACTGGTTTCTATATAGACTCCCCGATATTTCCGCTCTGCGTTAATACTGGAATCATAGGCAAACTTCCACTTCTTTCCCTCCGGATCCCGCACACTCCAGACCTCATAAGTTCCTCCATCATACTTCGGTGTATGATGAAACAATTCCCCCACCACTTCCGCCGCGCGTTTCCGGGTAATCCCTGTCATCTCAATCTCCGTACCGAAATACTGGTCTCTTAAATCAATAGAACATCCCTGCCTTTCCTATATTTTTTACTCTTTTTCAGTCTGCAGTTCCTGATGGACGCTGGATAGATTCCTGCCAATCGCCTCAATGACCGTCACAGTTACCCCGTTTCCTGCCTGCTTATAAAGCTGTCTGTCTGAAGTATCCTTTTCCATGACGTCAATCTGTTCGTCATAATACCCCTGCAGCCGCAGACACTCCCTCGGCGTCAGCCTGCGGATTCTGCCGCGATAGATAACTCCATGCCAGTCTGTGGCTGTAATCGTAAACATGGACTCTTCTGCCTCCTTTACCCTGCGCCCCTGCTGTCTGGTCTTTTCTTTTGCAGGTGTCAGGATGGCTCTTGCTCTGCTCTCTTCCAGCACGCCGGAACTCTCCCCTCTGTGGTTGAATACGCCTGCGTCCTGCCGGGTATGGATACATCTTGCATGCTCCGTCACCTGCGGCGGATAGGAAAGATCGACAAAGTGCAGCGTTCCCTGCTGGCTCCCGGTAGTCAATGTATGAGCAATCTCATGTCCCACGCGGCCCCGCCTTGTATTCATGGTGGCATACCCCAGGTCAATACTGTCGCCCGGATACGCCATTTTAAATCCAGCCTGCGTTGCCTCTTTAATAGGAATTCCCATACTATAAAGTCCGGTCTTTCCACCCATACCCCCGGCGCTTGACATAAGCGTACAGCTTACTCCGTCCGGATGGTAGACTCTTTTTCCCTGACTGCCTTCGCAGACTTGTATAAGAGCCGCTCTGTTTGCTCTTTGGACAGGTAATATTTTCCCGGCACATCTTCCATCAAGATATCCGATAAGATACACTCGTTTTCTTGACTGTGGGACTCCGAAATCCTTGCTGTTAAGCACTTTCCATTCCACATGATACCCCAGTTCATGAAACGTACTGAGGATGGTGTAAAACGTCCTCCCTTTGTCATGCGATAAGAGTCCGGGTACATTTTCAAGCAGAAAATATGCAGGGCGCTTATCTTTAACCAGTCTGGCAATTTCAAAGAAAAGCGTTCCTCTGGCGTCTGCGAATCCTTTCCTCTTTCCGGCGATGGAAAATGTCTGACAAGGAAATCCTGCACATAACAGATCAAAATCTGGTACGCTTCCTGTTTCGATGCTTCTTGCGTCATTACAATACCACTCCCCTTCCGTTGCAAACAGAGCCCGGTAGTTCTGGTCCGCATGAACGTCTAATTCACAATGCCCGACACAGACAAAACCTCCGGCTCTCCTAAGCCCTTCACGAAATCCGCCGATTCCGCTGAATAAATCAAAAAATCGAATAATTTCTCCGGCTATCAGCCTCCTTTCTTACACAAAAATATACCATCGGCAGTTTTGGAACATACAATGGCACGAAAACAGGAGCGGCATGGTTTCTGCCACACCGCTCCTGTAATCTCACCCGCCCCTATTCCTTTATATCTTCTGTTTCCATATCTGCTGTGGGATTCCCGGACGCTTCCTCTTCCGATTCCTTTTGCGTCTCTTCTCCCTCCGGTTCTTCCTCCATGACAGCCTCTTCTTTAGTCTCTGCCATCTCAGCCTTTTCGATTTCCTCAACAGCCTTTTCGATGATTTCAATTAAGAAATCCTTCTGCTTGCAGCCTTTCTTTGCCAGTGCTGTTTTGAATCTTGCAAATAATTCCTCTGATACCTGTACCGCCAATGTCCTTACTGCCATGCTGACCTCTCCTTTTCTCTCCATAAAATGTTCTTCTATTGCCTGTTGAATAAATTGCTGTGTGCTGATTTCCCTCCGCTCGATTTCCTGCCGTACTTTCGCATGCAGTTCCAGAGGAATCTTTCCACATATGTTTTTCATCTCTGCCATTTGGGTATCTCCTTTCTTTTTGTTACACCCAACATACTCCAAAAATGCATACATATCTATTCACAATACCCAACAAATATCAATATCGGAAACGAAGCAGACTACATAAAATAAATTACTTCTTTCAGTAGGCATTCCCCCTTTCAAAAAACAAGGCTATTCTTCCTGCAGCATAGAAATAAAATCCAGCACCTGACCGGGAAGTTCCCCCTGTAAATCCTGCGTCGCTTTATGTGCTGTTCTGCCACAACTCAGCTCTTCCCGAACAGCTTGCCGGATCACCTCTTCCAGATAACCAGCTTCCCTTTCTTTTAAGATTGCCCGCACCAGAAAGCCATTCTTCTGCCCCTCCGGAATATTCTGCAGCATTTCCCATGCCCTGCGGTGCTCCGGGTTGTCCATGTTGGGGCGGAAAGAGAACACCGGGCGTCTCACTGCTTCGACATCTGCCCTACAAGCCTTTCATACCCGGCAGCGTTGGCATGGACATCTGTCAGGTAAATTGCCCGGCACAGCCCGTCCTGTGGCTTTACATGGCGTTTTAAAATAGCCGCTCCCCCTCCCATGAATATGGACGGAATCGCTCTCAGATCAAATCCAGCCTCCATAATGGCAGACAGAATCCGTTCTGTATAGATACGCCCATGCCGCAGGATTGTCTCCTTTGCATTCTGGTTCATGCTGCAGGAGCTGCCAGCCAGAACACGTTCCACCTGAACCTCGGTTACAGACAGTCCGCTGCTCCTTCGCACCTGCTCCATAATCTCATCAATGCACCGGATCACTCCCAGCTCCAGGCTGCGGCATGTAGCTGCGTTTGGAACAGCATTGTCAAGGCGCATCAAATCCAGCGTCCAGCCTCCCAGATCCACAAGCAGGACAGACGGTTCTCCATTGATATACTCCGGGTGCAGAGCCAGGGCAGAGTACCCTTGTGGAAACAGTTTCACATCTTCAATCAATATTTCATAGTATTCTTTTTCATATTGGAACACCAGCGGCTGTTCTTTTCGCAGCAAGTATTCCTTAAACAGCCGCTTTTCCCTCCCAAATCCGGCAAGCGGGAGTCCGGCTGCAAGAACAACCCTTGTCTTTCTCCCGGCTTTCCGGTAACGTATTTCCTGCGCCATTGCCGCCATTGTCAGCAGATAATAATTGGGGTTTGCAGTCTTATCCTTTAATAAGGCCTGGCGTCCCGTACCGCAGACATAATATTTCCCCTGATACTGCAGAACATTCTGCATGGTATACGGCTCATATTCATAAGCCGTAATTCCGGTCGGGAACACAATATTTTTCCCTTTCATGGCATAATAGCCATGATCGATTCCGATTACCATAAATGTCACATCCTCTCTTATTAAAATTGCGGAAACAAAACTGGAAAATCCGGGCAGTCCTGTTCCGGGAATATGTTCTTTTCCAGCTGGTCAGGGATCTCATTCCTGCCCTTTCTGGCTTTGCTGACAGGCTGCAGGCTTATACTGCAGATTTCCTCTGTCTACTGTGGCATGTTTTTGAATACAAATTTCCCCTTTTTCAGCCAGATGCAAAGTTTTGTTATAGATTTCCTCTGTCAGGAACCTCCGGCAATATGCCCCCGGACTTCCCATCTCTGTTTGTGTACCGGTAACTAAAAACTCAATCATATGTCTGGTCTGAGCCTGAAACCGCCGCTCACAAAGCATGGAATCCCCTTTCACATAATCTGAACCTTGAGTCTCTCTGGCTACTGCCAACAATTCATAAATACTGATATTTACTTTTCCCATGACCGCCCCTCTTTCCCTCTAACAAAAAAGCAGACATTTCCTTAAAAGGTATTTGCCTGCTTATTACAAAACAATTATAAAATTTTCCTGCATTATCTTTCTATTCCTCCACGTTCTTTACTTCTTTTTTTCTTCCCCTGTCTCTCTTTCTGATATTTATGGGCTTCCCTTTTTCCCTCTTCTACCAGCTTCTTCAGTTCCGGCAGACTTGGATTCCATATGGCTGCAAAAGCCGGACAATTGATATCATGTTTTTGAATAAATTGCTTACCCGCCTTTGGATATACCACCACCGCCTCTGGGGGATTGAGCGGATACTCTATCATGGGGTGATATCGGATGTCCTGCAGCAGTTCTTTTTCCACTATTTTCATTTCAGCATCTGTATAATCCCTGTAGACGCTTCTTCCTGTCAGTTCTTCATATGCTTTAGATGCTGCATAGTTAAAACTTTCAAACTCACAATATCCATACTGTTTTACCGCAGCCAGGGAATCCGGATTCGCCAGAGCTGCCATATAAATATCTTTTCCCTGCGCGATCAGCCATGCCCTGAAATCAATAAATCCGTCATCGGAACATCCCATTTCTTTTATAAGCGCAGCGACTGTCCAAAGGCCGTATTTATTTGCCGCTTCCTTATATCCCATCAGGATAAGGTGGAACTTTAGTACCTGTTCCGGCGGCAGCCTGCAGAGTCTGTTCTTCATCCACCGGGCCGCCCATACCATATCCTGCCCGCAGTGTTCTTTCATTTCTTCTATCAATTTCCAAAAATGTTCTGGATTCATTTCAGTAATGTTCTTTTTATTCAGTGCTATATCCTCCTTGTATTGTTCTTACATCAAGCATAGTCAGCTGATTGAAGTCAACATATTTTTATCGTTCTGGCTGGTATTTTTTGGCTGGCTTCTTCTCCGCTGTTTCTTCCGGCAACGGACACATATCTTCAAACAGATAATTCATGGAATCTTTTACTTTTTCAAAGGACATGTATTCCGGCATTGTCAGCACAATCTCTATCCCATCTACATAGGATTTTTCTCCCTCTTTATGCCTGTATTCATAGGCATCTCCCCAATATCCGTCTCCCCCTGTATGATACGTTTCCCTTCTGTCTCCCACATCAATAATATATCTTGCCGTATCCACACCGATTGGTCTCTGCTCCACCTTCTGTCCTTCATACATGCAGCCTTTCATATAAATATCAATTGCTGTTCGAGGAGCCATATAAATCTCGATGACTCTAAATTTATGCTTTTCACAATCCGAAGGTATTGTCGCCTCTGATTCTTCGATGACCAGTCGAGTCTCAAAATACTCCGGGGGGGGTTATACGCTGCAACCAGTTTATTTAGTCTCTCTTGTGGCACTGTTTCCATATAGTAGGGATCTCCCACTACAATCCGTTTAGGACTTTTTACTTCGAAGACCTCTTTACGGAGTATCTTGGGATTAAATTCTTTGTTTTCTTTCATTAATTTATTTCACCTCTTTCCTTGCATTATGGTATAAAAAAACGTAAACGCAAAATGTCAAGGTACTCGCTATTTTGCGCTTACAAAAAAACTGGTATGAGATGACTTTATCTCTCATACCAGATACCAATACTTTCTACATTTTATCGTCCATTTTATTTTCCTGTGAAATCTTTTTCAACGCTGGTTACAAATGCATTTTTATGATGAATTTTATTACAGTATACTATTACTTATATTTTCCATTCAATCAGTTCATGTGCCGGATATGCTGATAGAATAGCTGCTCCAACCGATGGGGCTAAAGAACCGTAATTAGATAAAATCATTGGACAATCTAATAGCGTATAATTTAATTCACTATACGTCGGCTTTATATACGGCCATGCTTCTTCAATAAAGCAAGTCATTTTCCCTGAAAATATTATCAAACCAACATTCAACAATTTTGTAATTGTATCTACAGCCCATCCTATATAGTACCCCAAGGTTCTCATTCTTTTATTGTATTCTTCCTCGTCATTTTTTTTAAGTTCAAAAATGTCTTGTCTTATTTTTTCAGAAGTTATTTTTCGAAATTCCTTTCTTTTCATTTTAAATACATCATGTATGATTAAATGCTCTAAGCATTCTTTTGCTCCACATGTACAAACTTCTCCCATATCATCATCTTTACACTCAATATATCTCGGAACTTGTATATGCCCTAACTCTCCACTATAATTGTGACATCCTCGTATTAATCTATTATTCAAAATTAATCCACATCCTATTCCAGACCCTAAGTAAAAACAAGCAATATTCTTTTTACTAAAATAATTATAATTTATATTATCTATATGATAAAGAGAAAACTTTTCACATACAGCCATTGCTTTTGCATTATGATCGATAACAAATTCTATTTTTCTTTGTTTCAAAGCATTCAAGATCTCTGGACCTAATAGCATCTCACGCGATACATTCTTCATATAATCTAAATTGTGCGAACGAACTATTACCTGTTTTTCTGAATCTATAGAACCTGTAAATGCAATACCAATACTTATAACACTAGGTAAAGATTCCTCTTCTATAGAAATATCATACAATTTAATAATATCCTTTATTATTTTTTTTAAGAATATCTCCAGCTGTGTTCTTTCTTCTGGTGTCTCAAAATATTTATATCCATAAGGTGTTATATTGTTCTTTTTCATAAAAAAATCTTGTTGAAATACGTTATATTTTTCGCATAAATTAACAAATTTTTCCTTACTAATTGCATTATAATTTGCATCAGTTATAGTCAATTTACAATGTGAACCTCCAACACTAATTCCACACATATAAAATCTTTCTCTATTTATTCTCAAACTGGGTTCTGTATTGATAAATTTTTTTTCTTCCAGATACTCTAACTGTTTTACTAAAGTTTTAAATGCTACATTAACCTCCTTTGCCAATACTGTTTTTTCAATCCCCGGTTTACATCTTATTGCATTAAGGATGTCTCTATTATCACTATTAATATTAAACAATCTTTCATCCATTTATATCATATCTCCTTAAATTATATTATGATTTCCATACAAAAGGCGGTAGCAAATTTTATCCGATAATTTGTTACCACCTTCTAAACTATAATTATCATATTTTTTACCTCGCTTCATATATTTATTCATACTGCAATGTCAAAGTAGAGGAAGCTTACTTTTTACAGAATCAACTTAAATATCTGTTTTGTTCTTCTGCCACATTTGCAGGCGGAATTACTGAACTGTTAAATAACTTATAGCTATTCCCTCCTTGTAATTCCAATTCTTTCATCCTGTACGCATGATCTAACTCCATCTGTCTCATCTTTCTTTCCTGTTCATTCGCTTCTGTCTTCGAAATGGATTGATCATACTTTTGCTCCTTATATTTTAGCAAAAAATCAAAAAACATTTTCAGCATTGGTCTCCCATAATAAATTATATTAACTAGAGACGCAACAATCAAAAATATTATAGCCTCCGAGTTTCCAAACACAGCACCCGAAAAAATCATTCCGCCAAAACTTCCTATGACAGGAATAGGGGATGTTCCTTTTGTTATAATGCCATTCTCTACGGTGATTGGTAACGTATCTTGGCAGTCAGAAACTTTTTCGGGGTACTTACTTTTTTTCTCAACATATGACCACCTCTTCCTCATTTACATTGCACATATTTTCCATTTATAGTATAACATTTTTGTGCAAGATGGTCAATAGAAAATTGTATTTTTTAATCGTATATCCCAATTTTTTAATTTACTTTTACAATTCACAATTTTCCTATAAGCAAATGTCATATTGGTTATTTCTTTTTCTCGTACCAGATATCAATGTTTTTCCTACACTATACACATATTTTTTCTATTACTTATCTATCAGTACCTATATTCTTTTGACTGCCACTGCGTGAAGATTCCAGCATTGACATCCATGCCCCCAGTGATCAGAAAACCGATTGACGATTATCCAGAATACAAGAAATCTTACAAAAGTAAAGCCAACTAACACCCCGCAAAGCGGCTCAAGGCTTGACATTGGCTCGATTTCTTATAAATGGTAATCGAGCCAATCAAAAGCGGTTCTCGTATCCAGAATATAGATTTCCATTGTTGGTTCTTCCACAAACATAGTATTTGGAATTAATACCCGTTCGGGGAATTCAGTATATCAGCATTTATAAAATTATTTTCTATCATATACTAAAATTTGCGGATGAACCTCATTGCTCCGAAATCATGGTTTCTTTACTCAAGAATATTAAACTACGTAAACTCGATACACACCTAAATAGCATACTCCATTTTCCGACCAAAAAAATTAGCCCTCCTGTCCGGTGACCCGCATAAACACTGGCTTTATCTCCGGCTTCACTGAAGAGCCTTTGTCCTTTTTTCTCATCACAAAACAGAGCATATCTACTTAACATACACAACATTTCTGTCCGTCGCCACGATTTCGACACCAGCATATACGTTGTAAACAACCCCGGTCGTATCTACTCTGTATAGGAAAACGCCACACCGTCATCGGCCACATTTGCCTTGGTCATCACTTTACCGTGTTTATATGTGATAAGACTTGCCAGCTGCTCTTTATCTGTTACAGTCTTTAAGGCACTCCCTTCCACTATTATTAGACTGATGTTATCCAGCACATAAACGACCGGTTAGGAAATTTCTTCCAGATATACCGTATCCTGTGCCTTTGTAAGAGTAACATTGTATCTACCGTTGCTGTCTGTAGCGGGCATCGTTGTGAGCAGGCTTGTGCAGGCAGCATCACTGTAAAGCTCATAAACAGCCTCCGCAATAGCGGCATTGCTTGTTTGAGCCTTTTTTACGGTCTCCACGGCCACCATTTTTATCCAGCTCACACCAAAATCCACATTTTTCTCATCATCTACACCCGCATCAAATATCAGAGCAAGATCCTGTGTGGCACCGCCTGTAGTAATCTTATAGATGCTATAGTCCTTGGTGATGCTACCCATCATAGAGCAAATTAGGAATCTTCCACTTCCTCCGTCTAGGTAAGTGGCGCGGAAAGATAGAACTTTGTGTTGCCGTTTATTTCTACGCTAACGCCTGTGGCGCTTGTCTTTCCGGTGGGCACGTTATGGAACCTTACGCCGTTTGGCAATTTCATGATAATCGTCTGCAGCTCATCCGCTTTGGATTCGATTTATTGTTTGTATACCATCCATTATTTCATCCATATATTAGTATGTTTACCAAATTGTATTGGTATAAAGCATTTTTCATATGAAACCTTTTCATTACTCAATTTTGAATTAATTCTATTTCTGAAAGTCAAACACTGTTTGTGACTTTCTTTAAAATCTCAATTACAATGTCTAATGTGGCACACATGCTCCGCACTTTTCACATTTCTTTCCATTTTCACAATCACACCACGGATTATGTTTGGTTATATCTGAACGAGTATCTGAACAAAGTTTAGCATCAAGTAGTTCTTCTACTGCTCTAAAATCTCGATTTAAAATATATGATGCCACCTGAACCATATCAGCACCTGTCGCCAGCAACAAATCCACATCATTCTTTGAGGTCACGCCACCACCGGCACAGACTTCCAATCCATATTGTTTTGCTATTTTCAAATATTTAATAGTATATGGCAATTGACGCGCTCCAAAATAAGATGTAGTACCTTCGCGCAATCCTAAATTAGAATCCGGAATTTCTCTCATAGAATCTAAGAGGGATACCGTTTTAATTCCACTTTCTTTCAGTACTTTGCAAGTCCTTTCTGGCTCAAAATTTAAATTCAGTTTTGGCATAATAGTACAATCTAAACCCTGAACAAGCTTTACCAGTAATATTTTTAGTTTTTTATAAAATCTCTCATCATGTTCTAATGTCCCAAGATAAAAAAAATCTAATTGAATCAGTGGCGCCCCATATAACTCGAATTGACTACAAGGTTTAAGCCATTTTTCTGTTTCTAATGAAGACGCGCTTACACTTGGAATTAAAAGCATATCAGACGGGCAATTTTTTACAGCTTCTTTATAGAGTTCGATCCCTTCTTCTAATGTTAAAATTTCTCGTTCAAAAGATGCGTCTGCATAATAGCCATCTTTAACATATACAATTTTCCTTCCATGTCCAGTTCCTGTTTTTACATATGCTGCGGAACTTTTCAATATCGCTGAAGAAAATCCAGCTTCATAACAACATCTCAGGCGTTCAATAGATTCCGTTAAAGGGCTAGATGATGCTGTTAAATAATTTTTCATCCGTATATTGGCTAATGTGTATGTCATATTCCTTCTCCTTATAACTTTTTAATCTTTTCATGATACATATAAGAAATAATCGGAATGCTTGATTTTTTTTTCAATATCCCAATCTTTTTTTCTACCTCAGCCCAGTATGCCCCTCCTTTCTTACGTGTATAGATATCGAGCCACAATTCATATAAATCTGGATGAAACTTCTTAATAATATCCAACATCGGCTGCTTATAATTCCCACGCAAATTTAGATTTTCCACGCAAATATAATCCACAATACCTTCACAAGCATCGTAAAGCAAATCCAAACTGGTAACTCCAGGTAAATACGGTGCAATAAAAATATATGTCTTAATGCCATTTTCATGAAGTTCTTTCAATGTTTTCAAACGTTCTTTTGCCGTAGAAGCTCCAGGTTCTATTACCTTATTATCCGATTCGTCAAGATTCGACAAAGATATTCCAACTGCAAGATCAGATATTTCTTTTAGCAAATCAACATCTCGCAAAATCAAACTAGACTTAGTAAGAATCTCAATATGAGCCGGGCATTCTTTCAAAGCTTCTAAAATTGGTGGCATCAAACGATATTTACTCTCTGCTGGATTATAAGCATCCGTAACAGAACCAATAAGAATCGTCTTTGACTGATCTAATTTACTCGGAAGCTTGTACGACATATATTTTTTTGGTTCAAGATATGTTCCCCATGGTTCCATATGACCCGTAAAGGGTCCCATAAATGAGGCATAACAATATTTACAATGGTGTATGCAGCCAATATACGGATTAATTACATAATCTGATGCCGGTAATTTTGAAGGTGTACATAACACTTTTGCTCTATAAATCGTTTCATTTTTCATAATTATATCCCCTTATTTACAGTATGTATTGATAATATCAACGCAATAATGACAAAGAAACAGGATATTGCAGGAAGAACTACAAATATATATTCTGTAGTCATATGACAAAAGTAAGCCGCAATCAAAGGACCTACAAAATGCCCAATATTTTCAGAAAAATCCATATTTATAGATTCGTATTTTTTGCAAAGATATTTAATGCAAAACACACTCCCTCCTCCAAATCCTGTTAATAACCAAAACAGAAGAACAATAGTTGTATTACAAAAATATGCAGATATAGCTATAGTCGCCATACACGCTGCCAAAAATAGATGGCAGAAAAAAAACATTTTTTTATAATTAGTAATATTTAATTTTTCAGCGATAGTTTGAGGCAAAAGATAAACTATCCAAGTCACAGAAAATACCAAACTAGACGTTATAATGCTTTCGGTCATCTTATATACAAGTATAGGCATAATGTAGGTATACACGAAATAATGTAACTGATGAAAAACCATAACCATTGATATTCCTGTTATTTGAACATTCCACTTTTGAAACATTTTTTTATTTTCTCCCTGCACTATAGCATCTTTGTTGATTAAAAAAATGCAAAATAGAGAACTAAGAAGAAGTATGACCTGTCCTCGGCCCCAAATCATAATTGGGGATAATGCAAAACCGGCTATTCGAAAACTGCGTTTCAACCATGCAGGACATGAACTTTTATGATGTACCCTCATAAGTTGAAGACAATAAGAACTAAATGCCAATTGAATAGCTAAAATCCCAAAATTAGGATATATATAATAAATAATTGACAAAAAACATACTGTCCATGAAAAAATAGCATCTAACGTTTTTCTTTTAGGAAGTATACTTATCATCAAATTTCCCATTTGATAGAAAAACGGAAGCATTATTATCAAATAAATAGAAAAATTCTGAACAATCCCGAGATAAATAACTCCTAATTCAATTACCCCCGAAAGAAAACTGAGAATAAGAAAGTTAAACATTAATAATCTCCTTTGGCATTACTTAACAGTAGGAATTCCTTTACTGTCTGATTTATTTAATATTTTTAAATATCAAGCTACTATAACATGCCGTAATTTCTAGTATTTCATAAAATTTTTCACTTGTTAAATGGCTCTAGATATTGTTTGATATGCAATCCCTAAAGCCATCAATCTTAGTATGGGAACTTCTTGGCTGTATTTCCAGAAGATGCAACCAAGTTCGCACATTCTCGATAGAAAACTAAGCAAATAAAAGTTCGTTGTTGCATTCTTTCTGAAACAGGCAGCAACTATGAATTTGATCTTCCCAATATTTTGCCTTATCATTTGTCAAAATATCACTCAACTTCTCTTCAGGCACTTTCCCTAATTCAAAGCGAGGATCAAGCGGACGACGTTTATCATCTAATCCCCAAAAGCATGATGTAACTATTCCATTAGGCAGAATTCCTATCGAACGTTTCACGCATCTACATTCTGTTGAATATTTTATATGATTTGGCATCAAATAATGATAATCCAGCCGAGGTGTTTTACTTTTCTGTAAACGTACTCTTCTTTCAAGATTCGCTTGATACCAAAGCCACTCATCATCTGTAATTGCTTTTTCAGGATGATTGTATCCTCTTCCCACCGGAAAAAACTTAATGAAACTCCAGCTATCAATATGATGTTCACACATCCACTTCAGCTGCTCTTCCATCATCTCAATATTGCAATTATCGCTTGTCAAAACAGTCTGGATACCAACCTTAACATTATGTTCTTTCAATAATACCGCTGCTCTCGCAGCAACCTCATGGTATCCTTTCGGACGAGAAGGATAAAATAAACCCGGGGCACAATCCATTGTAAGTTCCACATCATTTATCATAGTTGAAAGTTCTTTTACTATATTCTCTTCCAAATAGGCTCCTGAAATACTGATTCCGACTTTCTCCTTTCCAATAGAATCAGATAATTTCTGCAACAATTCCATATGACGAAAATCTGTAAATAGCTCTCCACCGGAAATGTCACAACGAACATCTCTTGTTTTAGAAAGCTCTGCAATCATATTAACAACTGTTATTTTTTCTCCCCATGATAACTCGTCGTTATCTTTTTTCCGCATTGCGCTCATACAACAAATATTGCAGTCCCAAGGACAGGCTGAAGTCACATTATAAATAATAGAAAGTTTTTTCATTTCTCATGTCCTCCCGTTTTTCTTTTATCTTAAGCCTGGAGGATATTGCGTGTGAAGATAGGCATTTTATCATATAAATTGTGCTGTTATTACACCAGTAATTAATAATATTGTGCTAAAGCCTAATGTTGTATTGAAAAATCAACTTAATATTGATATGATAAAAATAAAAGGGTTCTAAAATATGATAACCTTGAATGAACTAAAGAAAATAATATATAATGATACTGTCGCACCCCGTAATATAAAATTTTTGACTACTTTTTTACCTTCTAATCTTTACAATAACCCTGAGCAAGAACTAAATATTAATTTGATTAATTCTGAGTATAAATCGATAGCCGGATGGCTTTCCTATTTAATGAATGGAAAAACTTCTTTACATGATAAAAGAAAGATTACCAGAAGTGGAGTTGAACGCGTAAGAAATCAAATGCTTTCTATAATATTAAAAGATCAAGATATTATTAACGCAATCGAAATTAATTGCAAAAATTTTATTCTTCAACATCCTATCGCTCCAAATTCTCTAATATCTTTAATAAAGAATGACCCTGAAATAAACGAAACGATCATGGCTCATCTTGAGAGATGTATAAATATTGATTTGCCACATGGACTTACTCTACTTTTTTTATGTGCGTTACTTCCAAATCATATACAAAAGCTTACGAATTTAAAATATTGGCAGAACCCACACCCATTAACCAATATCAGCCTTAATCGTTTGCAATATAATACTGTGCTTTCTTTACAAAAGCAACTGGGCAATCTTATTAACGTAGTCAGAGATTGTTGTGGATTAGGTGAAGAAATCGACGATTGTTGTTTAAATCAATTGATGGCATTTGATAATAAATTACGTATTCACGCTCTTGATGTACCTTCCGATATTTACCAACACTTCGTCAATTTACTAAATTTGGCCAATTGTATATATTATCAATTATATAAGCCTTTGAGTCCTTCCTGTACTCCCACCACCATTTTTGCTTGCAAATTACAAAAAATAATTGAGCTTCAACAAGCTTATGATTCTTTTTGTAGAAACCTAAGTGAAATAATAATAAGTGACGAAAAGGAGCTTTAACCTCAAATGTTAAAGCTCCTTTTCTTAGAAAATCATTTTTACACTATTACAAAATTTTGTCTTTTCAGATCTCACCTCAGCACACTATTTTATTTCTTCTTTCAAACATCTTATCAAGGCATAGAAATACTGTTTTCACTTTTTTGATATCTTACAATCCATTAGAATTTTTTATTACAGTTATAAAATTGTTTTTACTTTTTCGGAAACAAACTCATTAATAATTTTTGAAATATCAATATTTAATGCTAACAAGTATTTCACAAAAGTTGTTAATGTAGGAGAATAAGTATATGTTTCTATCCTAGACACCATCTGCCTTGTTAATCCACACTTTTCCGCCACTTCTTTTTGTGATAAATTTAATGTAATTCTATACTCTTTTAGGTTTTTCGTTAAATTCCATTCTATTTCTTGCGTTCTACATTCTTGTTTAAAAGAATCGTCTCTATCCTGTTCTTGTAATAATTGAGATAGCAATAGTTTTTCATTTTGTATTAGCATAAATAATCCTCTTAATTTAATAAAATAGTAGGTTCCTTATATGGTGCTCTCCCTAAGGGAGAGTCAATTATGAAAACTACTTACAGCAAATATCTTCTACAGCTTCAAGCTTAAACTCATTTCCACTGATGTGTCCCAAAATCCTCCATCTGGACTTTTGAATATTTATCTTTCCATCTTTCAAATAATCCACCCTTAAGTATTTTAATGCCTCCTTTCCTTCTAATTGAAGTTTGGACAATATGGTGAAAAGAATTGCTTTATCGCGTTTTGGAATGCTTTTAAGGTAATCCTCATAACTATCCTCTCCGCTCAAGGAGGTCTTTGAGTCAAATTTCTGTCTCATGAGAACCTCCTATGCATCATATTTGATGCACATATCATAACATTAATTACTATACAAGTCAAGAATTTTTTGTAACAACGAGAAAAGATCTGTGATATCACAGATCTTTTCATGTTTAAAAACAATAATTTTTAGTCCCGTTACGGGAAATTTTCTTTTGCGAAATAATTTTACCACAACTACCAAAAATAATCAATAGTAAAATCAAACACCTTTAATATTTTATTCATCTGGCATCGATTTGTCAAGAGTTTTTTTAGGTTTTGTAAATAATTCTATGATTTTTTTATCTACTTTATTCAAAATATCCTTTCTTAATTCCGAATCAATAGGATACACCTTATGTTTTTTATCATTTGTTGGTTTTAAAATACGCATCTTATCAATTGCACGAATTTGATTTACTTTTGCTACTGTATACTTATTTTGACCATTTCCAAAGCATACAACTCCACTGCCTAAATATACCTCTGTCTTTTCATGCATATTGTTGACTGCCTCTTCTTCCGTATCTTCTGAACGAAGAGGTACAACTGTTACACATCCACTTGTTGGTGCATTATCCACTTCAACTACAATTGCATAATGAGATCCTCCTAATTCATTATGTACATTAAAACCAAAGTTAACATGCACAATATCCCCTCTTTTATATGTCATCAACTTACTAGAATCAAACGTGTCTTCATATGAAAGGTAGTATATCCACGAGTTTAACCATTGGAATATCTTAATCTGTTTATCCTCGGCAAGCGTTTTTATCTCATCTTCCAGACTCTGCATTAAAGATTTACGGACAACTTGAATTTTTTTACTATTTTCTTGCTTATCTTTCTCTACATCTTCACTCTCTTTTTCAATAATTTTGTGGAATTTTAATTCTTGTATTTTCTTTTTCCGCTCTAACATTCGGTTTAAATTAAAGCTACTCACATATTCACCTTCTCTCATATTACACTAATGCCATATTATTCTACACCATTCTACAAGCTTTGTATAGTGTTTCCGACAAACTTTTTAAATCTTAATACTACTATTCTTATTGAAAGATATTGATAATACACAAAAATAGTGTACACTAGATAATAAAAATCTTTCATTTTTCAAGGACATGCTTTTTAGCATTGCTCCAATCAAACATAGTAAGTATCTTTTATTTATTCAAATGAAACCTAATTTCAAATCTAAATCGACAATATGAATACAAATTCCACAAATTCGCTTTGACCGTAAAATCTTTACGATACTTAAACTTTATCCAAAATGGTACTTGGTGTCTTTCACGCCATCTATATATCTTTCATTACCATCTGCCCCACTTCTTTTCCCTCATACGTCATGCACACTTTTCATTTTCTTTGTATTTATCGTACTATTTATCCCCATATTTTTGCGTAATACACCTTATACCCACCCCATAATAGGGGGTGAATATTCCAACCAGAATCAGCAGCAGTTCAATGACTGACATCCCGGAATTATCCTGCAGAATCTGCACACTATAACAAACTTTGTTCCAAATATATTTCCCCAGTTTTTTTACCTTTTTCATAATAAATAGCTCTCCTTTCTGTACTT
>JAAVYD010000152.1 GCA_022790955.1 Bacillota bacterium | reverse complement strand
TTAACCCGTTGTGCTATTAGAAAATAAGCTGCTTTATCCTGCTGCAATTATATTCGTTGCCAGATAATTTATTTATCAGTATGCAGATATCATATGCAAAGATTTTAGTCAGCATTCTGGTATAAAGTCCCAATGTACTCTTTGCCAAAACTTTTTCTGCATTCAATTGTTCGCTTAACTGAGAAAAAGTAGTTTCGATCCTGCGGCGTTTACTGAATATCATACGTTGTGTTTCTTTTGACCATTTGATCTTACTATTTGAACGTTTTAGTGTCATAAGATTAATATCCTGACACTTTAGTTCGTTAGTCAGAGCTTTATCAGTATAGCCTTTATCACCGATTACAATAATATCGGTCTTATCAAATATAAGGTCACGAAGAGATGCTCTGTCATCAATGCTTGCAGGCGTTATCTCATAGTTTGTAATAAAACCTTCAGGCGTAGTCAGAGCGTGAACCTTGAAGCCAAAATATGTTTCTTTTTTGGATGCGCATCTTCCATAATCAGCGCTGCCCCGGAATGAATTGCAATACTTGGCGCGTCCGAATTTGCATACGGGAAGCGGAAAACTGTCAACTATATAATATGCACTGTCAAAAGAATTAAAAATGTATTGTAATTTTTGAAACAGTATATTTGTAAGTTTGAGAAGATTTCGTCTGGTTCGATTAAATCTGCTTCTGCTGCAAAGATTTGGAAATAAATATCGATAGTTTTTATCAATATAATTAAACAAAGCATTCTCAGAATCAAAGCCAAAAAGCTCGCCGCAAATACTGATAGTGATGATTTCAGGATCAGACAGTTTAGCAGATGATATACGTATGCGATGTGAGATTGCTGCAGGAGCATATTTTTTATACAAGTCATCGATAATGACGAATACAATTAAAATAAAATCTTCAAAATTAACAGAAAAAGTGGTATTATTGTTTTGAAACTTCAACATAACAGTGCCTTCTTTATGATTTGGGATTTTTTATTTTAGAATAGCACATTTTGTTGAAGTTTTTTTGCTATTTCATCAAAATTTAATAGCACAACGGGTTAAGTT
>JAAVYD010000129.1 GCA_022790955.1 Bacillota bacterium | reverse complement strand
CCCAGAGGGAAAACCTAAGAAGTTTTGAGGGTATATAAGAACTTCTCCCCATATCTAAAATGCCGGGAAAGCCCGAAAATACGGGCTATACCGACATATAAGAACTTCTAAAGAGATAATCTAAATTCACCATAAATTTTGAACGAAAAAGTGGGGAGGGGGTGCAAGTAGCCCGGAAGTGTGCCCTTGCTTTCGGAAAAACATAAAGAGCCGAAACCCCTTGATTTTATTGGGTTTTTCGGCAGTTGCGCCCCTCTGGTGGCTACTTGCGGGGGTCATGCGCTTAAAAGCAGAAAATAAGCCCTTTAAGCGGCGTTTGGGCGTGTTCGCTTAAAGGGCTGCTGTTATTTTCTTAAAAGCCGCTTAAACCGCGCCAATACTAGGTTTGTGCGGTTTCTTAAAAGGTTTCTTGTGTGTCCTTAAACGCTCCTAAAAGGCAAATCTGAGCGGTTGGTAGCCTTGCGCCGCACAGGCCACTTTGGGGCCGAAAACGGGCAAAAAAATTTTGCAATCCCATTTTGCGAGATTGCAAAATTTTCGCTTTCATTCAAGCAGTTTTCCGCGAAAAAACCTAGTATTTAGGCCGTTTCCCGGGGTTTTCCACATTTTTTCATGTTGAAAAGTAGGCCCGTCCTGGATTTCTCACTCTTCACGAAAACTTACAATTTCTATGTGCTCACCCCAGCCCCTTCCGCCGTGCTTCTGGTACAAATCGTGGGTAGGCTTCTTCACACGGCGCAGTACCCGCAGAAGCCGGGAAACGTCCTTCGGCATTATGATTATCTGCCTGATTTCGTGCGACCCATACCTCATGCGCAAAGGGTCTTAACGCCCTGATGAAAATGTGCCCGGTTTGAAAAAACTCGGCTATGCACTCTGCTATCAGTACCCGGGCAGCGTCGAAATAAACGGGGTAGAGGTATTTCAAATCGCCGGGGGAGAGGTCTTTGACAAGATGCTCTTTTAATGTTACAATGGCGAGGGATACGTCCAATATGTCATGTGGCTGTTTGTTCCAAAGAGCATCGAGCAAATCTTTCCCCAGGGGCGAAGCCTTGATGATGGCAGTTTTTTCATCCATTTTCGTCACCTGTACACACTCCCTCCTGTTGGGATTTCCAGGCATCCAGCAGAGAGAATATGATTTCCTCCATCTGCTTTTTTGTGTAATCATGCGGGAAATACTTGTTCAAGCACTTCTTTTTAAGTGTGATTTTTTCGGGATTTGGCTTTTCGTCTGTGAGGATGTCAATAATCAGGCTTGTGGTCAACGTTGTGCGTTCACAGTAATCCCTTAACTTTTTCGCCTGTTCCATAGACGGCGGCCCGAAAGACTTTTCCTCTATCACATCATAGAGCAACATTTGATCGTCCAAGGGAAGATAGGAAACTTCCACGGTAGGCCGCAGCACCAGCTTGTTTTCGTCCACCATTTGGAGCAGGAGGGGATGCAGATAGGTCAGACGGATATAACGTTGAATTTGTCTGGCACTGTCTGGTGATTTGTTAGCTAACAATTCATCCGACCTCGTGCCCACTGGGCGCAAAGTTAAATCCACTCTTTGTCCTTGATGCTTCATCGCCTCCAACTTCATCCTGTACGCAAACGCCTTTTCGCTGGGCAGGATTTTCTCCCGCTGAAGGTTGCTGTCCACCATAATCAGCGTGGCTTCGTCATCGTCCAACTCCCGCACAAGCACGGGCATGGCGGTAAGCCCTGCTAATTCGCAAGCCCTCTTGCGCCTGTGCCCGGAAACCAGTTCGTACCCACCCTCCAGCCTTGGCCGCACGATGCCGGGCACAAGTACCCCATGCTGGGCTATGCTGTCAGCCAATTCCTGCATCTTTTCATCGTCTGTGACATGGAAAGGATGGTTTTTGAAGGGGTGCAGGTCTGAAAGCGGGATTTTTTGAAACGGCTCGCCCACGTTCTCGCCCCGGCTGACGCCAAACAGTTCGTCCAGGCTGGCAAGCTGGATTTTCCCCGCGCTGCCCCTCATGACGCTGCCTCCAATGTAAACGCACTGTAGGCGGCGGAGACCTTGCCTATAGGGTCGTGTAAATATATACTCTTGCCCTCCGCACTGGTCTCCGCGGCCCGGATGGATTCGGGGATGATGGTGTCGAAGATACGCAGCTTGTCCCCGTAACTCTCCCGCAGCAGGGCTACAATGTCCTGGGAATAAGCGGTGCGCATATTCGCCATAGTGATAAGGATGCCGGAGATTTGCAGGCCGGGATTGAATTTGCGCCGCACCAGCCCGATGGTGGATAGAAGCTGCTCCAGGCCCTTAATGGACAGATAGTGGGCCAGCATGGGGATAATCACTTCGTCCGCCGCTGTTAAGGCGTTGGCGGTGAGGGTGCCCAAGGACGGGCAGCAGTCCAACAGGATGTAATCGTACTGGCCGCGCACAGCTTCCAGAAGTTCCCGCAAAACCGTTTCCCGGCCCATGACGCCCACCAGGTTCATTTCCACCATAGCAAGGTCGATGTTGGCGGGCAGCAGGTCAACCCCTTCGTCCTGGTGCAAGATGTACCCGGCTGGGTCAAAAGGCTTCTGTTGGACAATCTTACCCAGCACTGTGGAAAGTGTCTTTTCTATGCGGTCTGGTTGGTGGAAGCCAAGGCTGGCGGTAAGCGGTCTCGCCTGCCGGCTCGGTCAGTTCGCACCAGAGCGCCACCGGCGCTCGCTCACCCTTGTGGGTCAACGTCCACCAGCAGGACGCGCTTGCCCTGTTGGGCCAGGCCAACGCCTAAGTTTACAGTGGTGACGGTTTTGCCCACGCCGCCCTTTTGGTTGCAGACGGCAATGATTTTTGTTGTTTTACACATATTTTTATCCCTCTTTTTGACTGTTGAAAGTTTGTCGTTCATGTAACGCCGCTGTTTTCCACTCCTCTTTTAAGAGCCATTTTTTGCCCCTTTTTTACTGGAAAAAGAATAAGGACAAACCTGGAAACCCTTGATATCACTGGGTTTTTTGATTTGTCCTTATTATACCGTAAGGGCACACGTTCTGTACCCGTATGGCAAACGCCGGTATGAATCCCAAGGCGTTGCAGTACATCATGGGCCACGCCAACATCACCATGACGCTGGACTACTATACCCATGTTGACGCCTGTTCCGTAAAGGCGGAGATGGAGCGGCTGGCCGCGTAGTGAGTAGTAAAGTAGACCTCTTGCGAAAATAAAAATAGTGCGATAAAAT
>JAAVYD010000008.1 GCA_022790955.1 Bacillota bacterium | reverse complement strand
TTTTTTTATTATTTCAAATAATCTGCAATGTCGGCCTGCCAAATAAAAATGGATCCGGCAATGGTACATATTGATTTACTCTCCTTTCATCCCGACTCATATATAACGGTCTTATTATACCACAACTTACTTACTTTCAATAGTCCCGCTGCTAATTTCCTGCAAATTTGCGTAAATAATTATAAAATTATTCTTTACTCTGCGAAAAAACGACTGTACTCACGTACAGCCGTTTTCATTATGCAGGAAATATTGTTTACGATATTTACGGAATAATAACAGAATATGATAATCTGATTCTATTATTTTATCATTTTAAACTTGCCGAGAGACATATCGCTTATATAAACATGACCGCCGGACTGAAGTTTAACGAGATATTCGGCTCCCCTTCTAAGATTGCCTTCGCTTATCTTTTCCGTGACTATTCCGATCTCGGTATCATTATACAAAACTTTCTTTCCTATAATTTTATCATCGACTTCAATATATTCTGACATAGCATCCTGCCGGTATTATTTATTCTTATTAATAATTCTTGACTCAAAATTTCCTGTTTCGATATCTATAAAACGAACGAACAGAGAAACTTTGTTATCTTCATTCAGACTATTCCAAATACTTTCAGCAAAAGCGTCTATGCCGCCTTTATCATCTATCTCAACTAACTTAGGCTCTCCTTCAAAGCTCGGCAGCGGATTTCCGTCACCCATATACGTATGGATAAATCTGGCTTCTCCTGCCTTGGGATTTTCGTAAGCAAAAGTGTACCTAATGCATGAATCCGGATCTCCATTATTACTCTTTAAGATAGACATTGCAAAATTATACTTGTTGTCTTCTATATGCATAATACCTGAAATCCTCGGTGTATAATTAGGCGAATCCGGCTCAAATTTTCTTGTGCGTAGCGACTGTTCAAAAGTCTGCTGGCTATCCATATAATCGAAAATCGTATCAGTCTGATCTCCGTTTGTTACTATTGTTTTATTTCCAAGAACACGAACGGGAGCATATATAATAAGGCTCGGATCTGTCAGCTTCGCTGGATCGAAAGCCTCTGTCCTTAAACCGTCGCCTTCTTCCACAAATATACGATTCCTGCTGTTTTCGCTTCTTCCCATAATAAAATATGCTGCAACAGCTTTCTTTCCGTCATCGGATCTGCCTATTACTATTCCTCTTCCCGGATATGAATTACCCCTAAGATCCTGCTCAAGCGATATTTTTTTCATTGTTTTTCTCCTTGTGATTCTTTAAGAAATTCTGTATTGACAACCAACTGCTCATATAAATCTTTGTCTTTTTCGTAATTGATATACATAAAATAAAAAGACTGCGCGAACATCTGTTGTCTTTCTTCATCTGTAGACATGCTGTGCATGATATTAGAACATATTTTACCGAGTTCCTTATACATCTTCACACATTCATCATATTTTTCCACATCGAATTTATCAAGCCATTCCTGAACCGTTATTTTATTATCGCTGCGTCCGCAGGTAAATTCTTTTATAAAATAATGAAATTCGTGTTTCTGGGTTTCATCATTTAAAAATAATATTCTTCCCAGAGGATTCATAGCGCAAACTAAAGGTTTTCCCTCGTGAATGCTGCACTTTCCTTTTTTCAGAAAAATACAGCTTCCGTCCAGACGTTCTTTCATTATTATAAGAGGAAGCATAGATTCCCTGCCCGGTACCATATCGCAATATTTCTCTATTACCTCTGACATTTCCATATCAAGTATATTTGCGATTCTGTAAATATCAACTGTGGAAAGAAGTATCTTATCCTCAGGCGCTATATTTCTGCAGCAATCGCCGCATCCTTCGCATTCAAACTTAAAGGCGCTTTGCTTTGATACAAAATTCTGGTCGAGATTTTTAGCGGTATATTTTTGATTTTTTATCATTAATAAAATCTCCTGAATAAATTTAATGTATTCAGTATATACCAGCTTAAGCGATATGTCGATAGAATCAAAAAGAAAATTTACGTAGCTAAATCTACATGCTGAACAGTGCCTACGCCGCCGTCTTCCTTCAGATAAATTCCCGTTTTTCTCACAATAGCATTTGTAGCATTAGTTTCACCATTTTTGAGAGAAAACTCGGTATTGCTGCTTCCAAGATAAATAGCGCCTACTCCCGCCTCTTTCAGTGAGATCATATGATCGTTGCCGTTTTCGTCTTTTGTCCAGATCCTGAGTTTGCTGAATACCTCGTCCGCCTCGTCTATCCAGCCGTTGCCGTCCTTATCGTACATGGCAAGATCCGCAAAGCCGTCTCCCGATTTCGTACCGAAAAGCTCGTTTCCGTCGTTTATCTTTCCGTCGCCGTTTTTATCGAGAGCCAAAAATCCGCTGCCCTGAGCGGCAAAAGATATTTCCTCATCTTTACCGTCCCCATCAAGATCAAAAGCGAATTTTTGGTCGGTAACACCGGCAAAATCGCTGCCTACGTTGATAACCAGAGGATCTGTACATATATATTCTTCCTGAGTAAACGAATTGAAATGAGCGCTGAAACCGCGCGACATCTCTATATTTACTCCAAAACTTATCTCTCTGCCGTCGGCAGTCTTTGCAATTCCCGCAGCAGAATACTGGGTAACCTCAGCCTCTGCAAAAAATACAGATGCTGCCGTGGTTTTTTTCCATGTGGTTACCCTCGGAGCTGATTCTCCTGAAGATCCTGAACCTCCTGATCCCGCAAGAATTGAAATGCTTGACGACTTATAGCTCGAACTGCTCTGATACGCAGCCTTCATACCCGAAAGCCCCACAAGAGTAGAAAATCCGCTGAGATCTCCCGAACCTGCTCCCTTTCTTGACTTTCCTACTTTTATAAGAGCTTCAAGCATCACTCTTACGACTTCCGATTTAAAGTCCTCCATAGAACGTATCTCCATAGACGACTCGTTAATAGCCTGATTAGAAGATACTAAGCCCTGTATCATCCTGGCTGTGTTTTTCTCCTGAGTCTGCTTTTTCTGGGCTTCAAGTTCCTTTTTGGCGTTCTCAAGCTGAGTCAGCGCATCTATTTCGGAATCTTCCGAAAGATTCAGTTTTTCAGCCTGATCCGATTTCGTTATTATAGACGCCGTCGACGCCTGGGTCATACTGTTGTATACCCTGTTGGAACTCATGCCCACCGCACTTGAATTAATAATCATAAGACATCCCTTTCTTAATTCTTTGAATGATAAACAAAATCTTATTTAATAAATATACATTGCAATTTTGCTCATCATAATAATGCTGTGGAAATAATAGATTTCCGATTAAATTAACTCATGAGTTAAAAAAGAAAATATATCCTCTTATAATTATATCGGCCTTTTCAGGAAATTTTTAATAACAAAACCGTTTTTTTATCTTCATTTAAGGCTTTTGGGCGAAAAAATTCGTCTAAAACCGTTGACTGACAACAAAAAAATTTTAATCCATAAAGAAACTCTGCGTGTTTAAAATGTTTTATCAAAACCATCTCATCACACAAATTTCTCTATGGATTTATCAGTTCAAATTTATTTAGATGAAAATATTAATATTAATCCTCTAAACTGTGCAGATTCTTATAATATCGTTTACGGCTGAACGCTGCGTATCTGATACGGTTACTACAACTATGGTATCCCCGCTCTTAACTATTCCTGATTCCAGCGCCTTTTCCGTAGCATACTGGAAAAGCTCATCCGCAGAATTTTTATGCTCCGCAGGCATAGGCTTAACGCCCCATTCCAGATTAAGCTGGCGCATTCCTTTTTCGCTGAGAGTAATAGCTATAATAGGGTTTGCCGGTCTGAATCCCGCTATCGCTCTTGCCGTATTTCCGCTCCTCGTAACCACTACTATCGCTCTCGCATTAAGATACTCGGCTGCGCTGTACGCAGAAGCGCATATAGCGTTTACTATATTTTTTTCAACTTTAAGCTGATCTTTTATATGATTTCTATTGTATTTAATAGATTTTTCCGAACTCATGGCGATCTCAGCCATAGTCTTTACTGCCTCAGCAGGATAGTCCCCCGCAGCGGACTCGCCGGAAAGCATGATAGCAGTAGTCCCGTCGAACACAGCGTTCGCTACATCTGACACTTCTGCTCTTGTAGGTCTTGGATTATGAGTCATGGACTCCAACATCTGAGTAGCCGTCACTACTAATTTGCCCGCCTGATTGCACTTTTCTATCATAGATTTCTGAATAGCCGGAATTTCTTTAAACGGAATCTCAACCCCAAGATCTCCTCTGGCTACCATAATACCATCGCTGGCGTCGATAATTTTATTAATATTTTTAACTCCCTGACCGTTTTCTATCTTACTTATAATTCTGATATTCTCTCCGCCGTTATTATCCAGAATCGCCCTGAGCTGCATTGCGTCGTTTTCCGATCTCACAAAGGATGCGGCAATATAATCTACATCCTGACTTATTCCGAAAAGAATATCCAGACGATCCGCCTCAGATATATATTCCATAGGTATTACAACGTTAGGCACGTTAAGGCTCTTATGATTGCTTATCTTTCCGCCGTTTACCACCCGACATAAAATACGGCCTTCTTCTGCAGATTCAGCTTTAAGCTCTACCTTACCATCGTCTATAAGAATCTTGGTACCCGCCTTTATGCTTTTATACAACTTGCCGTAAGTAATACCTATTCTGTTTATATCTCCTAACTCCTCGCTGTCATCGAGCACAAATTTCTGGCCCGCCTCTAAAACAACGCTCCCTTCCGCAAAATTTTTAAGCCTGATCTCAGGACCTTTGGTATCCATCATCAGAGCTATAGGAACATTCATATCCTCGCTTATGCGCTTAACTCTATTCATCCTTTCTCTCTGTTCTTCATGAGTACCGTGAGAAAAATTAAATCTCGCGCAGTTCATACCATTTTGAATTAACTTTCTAACCATCTCGTCATTATCTACCGCCGGTCCCAGTGTACATATAATTTTAGTTTTTCTCATAGTATGATTCCTCTCTATATTTTTGGCTGTTCTGCCAAAATCTCTTATTTTAAGTAATTATTTATTATTAGTATAACATATATATCAGCAAAAGGTCGCACAAAATTATTATAAGTGCTATAATCTTCATTTGGATTGTATTAATGTGTACTCTAAAATAACATTTTGTATTAAAAATCTACAGACGCACTCACCAAAAGTCAAAATAAACGGAGATATATTATGAAAATAAAACATCAATATAAAGGAATCATCATGATAATAGGCTCTGCCTTTTTCTTTTCATTAATGGCGCTTTTTGTAAGATTATCGGGAGATCTGCCGTCTATACAAAAAAGTTTCTTCCGAAATATAATAGCTGCCGTTTTCGCCGCATCTATACTCATAAAAAGCGGAACCGGATTTTCATTTAAAAAAGAAAATCTGCCGTTTCTTATACTGCGCTCGATTTTCGGAACCGCCGGACTCATATGCAATTTTTACGCAATAGACAAACTCGTACTTGCCGATGCCAATATGCTCAACAAAATGTCGCCGTTTTTCGCCCTGATCGCAAGCGCGATATTTCTTAAAGAAAAAATCAAACCTCATCAGATCGCCGTAGTACTCGCCGCTCTCGCGGGCACGGTGTTTATAATAAAGCCGTCATTTTCAAACATACTGCTCGGTCCCGCATTTATAGGTCTTTTGGGCGGACTTGGCGCCGGGCTTGCATATACTACCGTAAGATATCTGGGCAAACGCGGAGAAAAAGGACCTGTTATAGTATTTTTCTTCTCAGCTTTTTCCTGCCTGGCATGCCTGCCTTTTATGATCCTGGATTACGTTCCGATGACGCTGTATCAGCTGCTTATGCTTATACTGGCGGGAATCATGGCTGCTTTCGGTCAGTTTATGGTAACGTCGGCTTACTTCTACGCCCCTGCAAACGAAATCTCCGTATACGACTACACCGCCGTCATATTCTCTACCGTTTGGGGATTCGTTTTCTTCGATCAGATTCCAGATATATACAGCTTTACAGGCTATTTTCTCATATGCGGCGCCGCTATTGTAAACTTTATGAAAAATAAAAAGAAAGACAATATATCGCAATGATTATGATATAATAATTAATAAAACAACTGCACATAGCACTGAACATAACCAATACTTTTTATCTCACATTTTAATAAACAAAACACCGGAGGATTATAATAATGTTTATACACAAACCTTTCAAAAATAAAACTCTTATTATTATTTTCACTTTAATTTTTATATTAATGTTTACAGCCTGCGGTTCAGAAAAAAACAACGCAGATGCCTCAGATTCCTCGGAAGCTCCCGCTTCTTCAGAAGCGAATAATGCAGCCGACGATAAACTTACCGTAATCTCCTTTGACGATTTCAAAAATGCCGCTTCAGTATACGGAGATCTTCATGATATGAGCGATTCATTCGGCTACCCTGCCGCAGCTGTTACAGGCGAAAACATCAATATAATCTACATGACTCCCAAAACCGAAGCCGATGCAAAGTCCATGATACTCGAAGAAAACAGCAGCGAAACCCAAAATATTAAAGTCGTTTCCTCAGGCAGCAATTTTGAATATTACGAAGAAACAGCAGAAGCGAAAGAGGACGAAAGCATAGAGGCTTTTTATGGTTACTATCTGCGCGCAGACAACATGGCGATCCTAATAACCGGTCCTTTAGATAAAAAGGATACCGTAAAGCAGGAAGCTGTAAATTTCTACAATAAATTAGGATATACAAACGCTTAGCGCATTAATGCCGATTTAAGAAAGAAAGTCATGACAATCATGAATAGTTTATTTGATGAAGAACAGATACTAAAAATATTTATCAAAAGCGAAAGGCTTGATGCAGGCAGAGAAACGGCGAAATGTCGCTTAAAAAATCACTCACTATATACCGTGATTATCAATGAATGAATTAAAAGAACCTGAATCCTAGATCATGCAGCCGGCATGATCAGCAAAAGATTTAATATCAATAATAAACCTCAAAACAAAGCCCCGCGCGAAAAGCCGGGGCTTTTATCATAGCAGAAACGCAACCCACTAAACTCCCCCGCCCTTAAGGTATAATTAATATCATCAAAGTAAAACCCTGAAAAAAATCAGAAAAATCAGACCAAACTATATGATCATAGAGTGGACATATTTACAGGAAGAATAGTAAAATATTTTGAGTGAATACAACATACAAAAACTGAACATATCCCTAAAGTACTTACGCGCCGCTTACGGCGCGAAGCCTGGGATGATACAGGAGGTGTTTATGAAAAAACTTATCAGTATTTTACTCAGCCTGGCGCTGTTTCTGTGCATTCCGCCCGCCGGAGTTTTTGCCGGGGAGGTTTCCGCTGAGCTGGACTTTACAAACCAAACCAGCGATACATCGGGCGACGGCTATTCATGGAATGAGGAAACTAAAACCCTTACGCTGAATAACTTTAGTCAGACAATCCCTAATACAACTGATTCCGTAAGAGCTATCAAGCTGCCAGAGGACACAACACTAATTCTGGAAGGTGAATCTACCATCAATAACAGCAGTTTTGGCGGAGTTTGTATCGAATATACAGGCAATTTAAAAATTCAGGGAAACGGTACTCTCAATTTGAACCTGAATATGCCGACGACTAAAAACACCAGCAGTACCTGCGGCAAGGGAATATATGAGAAAAGCGACAGTAAGACAGATAACATTCTGACGATAGATAGCGGAACCTTGAATATTACGGGAAATGCTAATGATACAGGAAGCGAAGGATATGTCGGCATTTCCGGAGCCGAAGTTCACCTGAACGGTGGAACCGTCAACATAGAAAACGTTACATACGGAATAAACGCCTATTATTGGTGGGTAACCGCAAGAAAAATTTTTATAAATGGAGGAACTTTTAATTACAGCAAAAGTAAAGACTGCCAAGGAAAACTGTCGTATGCCATCAGCAGCGGAAAAGAACATGGAGAGGTCGCCATCACAAGCGGATCTGTGGATATTTCCGGCTCTAAAGACGCCATGAGCGTTGCCTCCTCGCCTGTTTCTGTCACGGGCGGCAGCCTGAAAATCCATGATCTGGTGCGTCAGACAGCCTCTTCGGGTGTTCTTCAAAACACTCACGCATTCTTGTGGGGTTCCGGAAGCCGTACGGAACCAGGGCCAACAGTCAGCCTGACCGGCGGCAGTGTTGATATTTCCGGCTGCGATTATATTTTATCCGCCGTTAATACTCTCGGTATGGATATGCTGCAAGTGAAAGACGGCATAAATCTTACCGGAGTAGTTCGTGTAGATAAATACGGAATCTATTCAGGTCAAGAAAATTTAGGCATCTCCCAGGTTCACATATACGGTAATTATACCCTGCCGGATTCCCTGAGTTTTCACGAAGGAAACAGCGGTTTTTGGGATATCAGCCTGGCAGAAGGCAGTATCCTGACTATCCCCGACGGCAAAATTTTTGACCTGTCAAAGCTGTCAAGAACCGGTGAAGATTTTGAAATCGATGGTCCCGGCGATACTTATGACCTATCAAAAGGATTGATCATAAACAACGGCTCGCTGTATCTTCCGAATGAACCTGTCACCTCAAGGGAAAACGTTTACAGACTGAACGTTTCCGGGAACGGCGAAATTCTGGTAAAGGACAGGCAAACAAGCAATACAATCGCCACATTATATCGTGTAACTTATCAGGACGGAAGCGATACCCTGAAAACAGGTGTTTCTTACATTGACGGTACGGCGTTTGATTATACCCCTTCCGAAAAAGAGGGTTTTGCCTTTGACGGTTGGTATAAAGAAGAAAACTTAACGACTAAATGGGACTTTGAAAGCGATAAAGTAAGCTCAGATATAACACTGCACACCAAGTGGAACGAAGTTCCTGTCAGTATCGTATCGCTCAATAAAACAAGCCTGAATCTTACCATAAGCGACAGCGAACAGCTTACCGCGACTATCACGCCGTCAAATGCATATGACAAATCCATAACATGGACATCCAGCGATCCAACCGTCGCTTCTGTTAACGAAAACGGCGTTGTAACTGCAGTCAGCGCGGGCAGCGCCGTTATCACCGTTACCACAGCAGATGGAAACAAGACTGCTTCCTGCACAGTTACCGTAATAAGCAGCGAAGGAAATAACGGCGGAAGCGGTGGCGGCGGAACGACCGGAACCCCGACTGTCATCGTTCCAGTATCCGGCGAACAGAATACGATCAATGTCAGCGCCAGCGTGTCCGGCTCCACGGCTACGATAAGTAAAATAGACACCGTGCAGATAGATCATGTTGCCGGAAACGGCAAAAATACCGGTATGGTAGAAATCGACTTCACTGCTCTGAATAAGACGATAGACACGGTGAAACTGCCTGCCGACGCTGTAAAAGATATCTCTGCAAAAGCGCAGAAAGAAGAAATCGAGGGTTTGACGATAAAACTGACAAACAGCGAGATTTCTTTTGATGCGAACGCTCTCTACGCTGTCCAGTCCCAGTCTGACAGTCAGGTTACGCTTACCATTATGCCTGTCAGGACCGACGTTCTTAACGATCGGCAGAAAAAAGCCGTAAACGGCGCTCCGGTCTATGACATCACGCTAAAGAGCGGCAGCAGCTTTATAAGTGATTTTAACGGCGGCAGCGTTACCGTTTCTCTGCCCTACACGCTTACAGCAGGACAGGAACCGGCAGGCGTGGTAGTCTGCTTCCTGGACGATTCAGGCAATATCACCCCTTGCATGACCTTATACGATACAGATCGCAAGCGTGCCGTTTTCACTGCCGCTCACCTGTCGCTGTACTTTGTGAGTTATGATCCTTCAAAGATATGGATAAATCCGTACTCCGACGTAACCGAAAACGCCTGGTATTATGAAGCTGCGCGTTATGTCAGTGAGAGCGGTCTTATGACCGGTTACGGCAGCGGTCTGTTCGGTCCGAACAATAATATCACCCGCGCTCAGTTTGCGCAGATAATCTACAATAAAGAAAGCAAGCCCGCTATAACAGGCGAAAGCGCCTTTGCCGATGTAGTTCCCGGAGCATGGTACGCCCCGGCAATCATCTGGGCATCGGAGAACGGCATCGTTAAAGGATACGGCAGCGGAAATTTCGGTCCTGACAACAATATCACACGCGAACAGCTTTCCGTTATGCTATGGCGTTATACCGGAAGTCCTGCAACCGCGGACAATAAGCTGAACTTCAATGACTCGGACAAAATCAGCGCTTATGCCGTAAAAGCCCTGCAGTGGGCTGTGGAGCAAAGCATCGTTGAGGGTAAAGACAACGGAAACATCGACCCTAAAAGCAATGCCTCCCGCGCGGAAACCGCGGTCATGCTCATGCGTTTTTTTAGTAAATAATAATCAGATAATTTTATGATAAATGGGAACTGCAGCAAGATCATCAAACCGGGATTGAGCGCAGCTCCCTTTTTATATAGTTTTTCATGCAATAATCTCAAAACATCATATCGTTCAACGATCTTAGCCTGCCGCCTGATAATACATATATCATAAAAAACTTAGAAAAATCGGTCAAAACTATATGGTCATAGAGTGGACATATCTGCAGGCAGAATAGTAGAATATCTCATAGTAGCTATAATTACAATAGCCGAACTTTGCTCATCTAAGAGGTTAACAGTGGATAAAAACTATATCGCGCCTGCAACAGCGCTGAAAAAACTGAAAACAGCCCGAAACCTGCCGCAGACGGTCTATCTCTACGGAGCCACCGGCTACGGCAAAACAGAACTGGTACGCCAATACTTATCGGGACGCAGATATATATACCTCTCTTGCGAAAAACTGCCCTGGAAAGACGATTCTATGCCCCTCCCGAAGGAACAGGGAAGGCAGAATCGCCGCGTGGTGGTTATAGACGATATACATCGGCTTAAAAGCGAAAAACTGCGTCAATATATCATTTCACTTGAACAAAGAGAGGATATATGGCTGATCCTGATCAGCCGCAGCCCTATTCCTCAGTGGCTCATGCCCTATTACGTCCGGGACGGGTTTATAGTAATTTCCGAAAACGACCTGCAAATGAAAAGAAACGAGATTACGGGCTATCTCAGCGCCCGCGGTATCGCATACACGGAAGAAGATATTCAATATCTGCAGGACACCGCCGAAGGCAATGCGTATATTCTACATCATGTGGCGCTGCTGATGAAGGAAGGACGCTCCCTTAATCCGGAGCTTTCCGCAGAAATATGGGACGCTTTCGCAT
>JAAVYD010000139.1 GCA_022790955.1 Bacillota bacterium | reverse complement strand
ATGCATAAGACCATCAGGAACAGAACCAAAGATAAAGATATATATAGGTGTGAGAGGAGAGAGGGAAGAAGAAGCGGAAGAGAAGATAGAGGAAATACAAAGATGGTATATGAAGGAATTGGAAGAACTGAGGGAGAGATAAGGTGAAGATACAAAGTATATTAAAAAAATCAGCATATCGACACTAAATATACAGATTGAAAATATAGATCTTAAATATAAATGATGTTTGCAATTATAAATACATTAATCATAATAAAACATTAAAAAATAGAGTTATAAAGCTAAAGAATACAGGAGGAAAACCTGCTGTGAACAAAGTATTTAAAACAAAAAATTATATAAGAATATATTGCATTTTAATAATAGGACTTTTATGTTTCATAAGTATTTTCTATTACTCCTGCGGCGAACAGCTTTATTCCAGGGATTCAGAAGGAAACATAAAAGAATTCGGAGCGACTAACGATACAGGAGAACTTACACAGGGCAGCAAAGCCGAACAGATATTTACATCTGATACGGATACAATTCAAAACATAGGTGTAATGGCATCAAACTATGGCAGAGAAATTAACGGGATGCTTAAACTAAGTCTGTACGATATGACCGAAAACAAACTCATATCGCAGAAAGAATTTTCAGGCAAAACCCTTGGAATAAATCAATATGCATTCCTTGACATAAATACGCCTCTTGCAAATATGAGAGGACATACGCTTAAAATAACAGCTGAAGGCGACGGACAGCCGGGAGATTCGCCAACTGTATTATACAGTGTTGAAAATCACATAGACAATCAAAACATAATGCAGGGCGCAGCGCTTAACATAAACGGAAATGAAACCGCAGGCATTATGTGCATAACCATGACGGGACGCGACAATGTATGGACGGGACCGAATTACTGGAAAATAGCGCTGCTCGCTATGATTTTGGCATCTATATTCTATTGGATAGCAGCGATTCGTTATGCAAGAGGAAAGCGCGATTACATATTTACCATATATCAGGCGCTGGTAAAATACAAATTTCTCATACGGCAGCTCGTGTCGAGGGACTTTAAAGTCAGATACAAAAGATCCGTACTCGGAGTATTATGGAGCCTTTTGAATCCGATGCTGATGATGACAGTCCAGTACATGGTATTTTCCCAGATATTCAAATCCGACATCGAAAACTATCCCGTATATTTGCTCAGCGGACTGGTCGTATTCAACTTCTTTAGTGAAGGAGTCGGACAGGCGCTGACGTCAATAGTAGGCAATGCGTCACTAATAACAAAAGTATATATGCCGAAATATGTATACCCGGTCACAAGAGTATTATCATCGGGAATAAACCTGCTGATGTCATTAATACCTCTCGTACTTGTTGCAGCGGTAACTCATGAAGAATTTACAAAAGCATACATAATGCTGCCGTATTTTCTCATATGCCTTGTAGGATTCACCATAGGATTCGGAATGCTGATGTCTGCGCTTATGGTATTTTTCAGAGACGTTCAGTTTTTATGGGGAATACTGAGCCTTTTATGGATGTATTTAACGCCTATATTTTATCCGTTATCAATACTCCCGGACTCCATAAAAAACGGCATGAACGCAAACCCTATGATCTATTACATAACGCCGGTAAGAGATATAGTGCTTGAAGGCATAACCCCTGAACCATATATGTTTTTCCAATGCGCTGTGATAACGGCCATATCGTTGATCATAGGAGGATTCATATTTAAAAAAGCTCAGGACAAATTTATCTTCTATATATAAACTTGAACAAAAAATATCCCGCAAACATATGTACGGAATATAAAGGTGAGATAAATGGCAAAGACAATGATCTCTGTAAAAGACGTATCTTTAAAATTTAAAATAGACAGCAACAGAGCAAATTCCCTTAAAGAATTCTGCGTAAGATGGCTTAAAAAGGATCTTCATTCACAGGAATTCTGGGCGCTTCAAAACATCAGCTTCGATGTAAAAAAAGGCGACGTAATAGGAATCATAGGAAGGAACGGAGCAGGAAAGAGTACGCTTCTTAAAGTGATTTCGGGAATAATGAAACCTACAACCGGAAGCGTAGAAGTAAACGGAAACATAGTTCCAATGCTTGAGCTTGGTTCCGGATTCGATTTTGAAATGACAGGAAAAGAAAACATATATCTTAACGGAGCTATACTCGGATACACAAAGGAATTCATAGATGAAAAATATAACGAAATACTTGAATTTTCAGAATTAGGAGAATTTATACAAGCTCCTTTAAGAACATATTCATCAGGCATGATAATGCGCCTTGCATTTTCAATAGCGTGCATAGTAAAACCGGAAATATTAATAGTAGATGAAATCCTTGCAGTAGGAGATGCAAACTTCCAGGAAAAAAGCAGAAAGAGAATGCTTGAGCTTATGAGCGGAGGAACGACTGTATTCTTCGTATCCCATGACATAGCCCAGATAAATAAAATGTGCAATAAAGTGGTATGGCTTGAACGGGGGAAAATGCAGACTGTCGGGAAAACGAAAGATGTAATAAAGGAATATCAGAGTTTTTTAGGGATAGCCAGTGAAAATTAGATATAGATATAAAAAGGTTTAAAAATATGGATGTATTACTATTATCAGGCGGTTCGGGAAAAAGACTCTGGCCGCTCTCAAATGAAGTAAGATCAAAACAATTTTTAAAATTACTGAAAAATGAAACCGGCGATAATGAATCAATGATTCAGAGAATATGCAGGCAGATCAAAATCGCAGGCTTGGACAGTTCATTAACAATAGCCACGGGCGAAGCCCAGGCGGAAGCGATCCAAAATCAGATAGACGGAATAACAAGAGCAGATATATTAACTGAACCAGAAAGACGCGACACATATCCTGCGGTGCTTTTATCCTGCGCATATCTTTACTACGAAAAAAGAAGCAGTTTAGATGAATCGGTAGCAGTAATACCTATTGACCCTTATGTGGACAACAACTATTTTGATTTGATTAAACATATGGGTAAGATCGCTGAAAAAAGCAGCGAAGAAGTTATTCTAATGGGAATAAAACCAACTTATACTGCAACGGGGTTCGGATATATACTGCCGTCAGAAAAACATGTATTTGATGAAAGTAATAATACCAAATACATGCACGTGCAGAAATTTATAGAAAAACCGGACGCTGATACAGCAAATAAACTTATCGGTTCCGGAGCATTGTGGAACAGCGGAGTATTCGTATTCAAATTAAGATATATAATAAATATTTTAAAAGAAAAATATAATGTAAAAAATTATAGCGACGCAAAGGAAATATACAGCAAATTACCTGTAAACAGTTTTGATTATGAAATCGTAGAAAACGCAAAATCATTAGGAATGGTTGAATATACAGGAATGTGGAAAGACATCGGAACCTGGGAGAATATAACCAGCGTAATGGAAGATAAGATCACAGGCAGAGTATGCACAGATAAAAAACTGCAAAATACAAATGTAATAAATGAACTTGACATACCGTTGGTTGCTATGGGGCTTACAGATACGATAGTTGCCGCATCACCTGACGGAATACTCGTGGCAGATAAAAATGCCGCCCATGACTTGAAAAAATACTTAAAAGACGACATAAAGCGTCCTATGTATGAAGCAAGACGCTGGGGCGAATATAAAGTTATAAATTACTGTGCATACAGGGATGGATTAAAAGCATTAACGAAGCAGCTGATAATACAAAAAGGAAAGAGGATAAGCTATCAGATGCATAAAAAAAGAGATGAGATCTGGACGATAACAGATGGAATCGGGAAATTATGCATAGACGGAGAGTACAGAGAAGTAAAAAGAGGGGATGTAGTAAAGGTAGAGAGAGGGAAGAAACATGGGATAGAGGCGATAGAGAGGCTTGAGATAATAGAGATACAGATGGGAGAAGAGCTTACAGAGGAAGATATTTTTAGGTTTGAAAATATCTAATTATAATTTAATCGTAAGACTAATGATAAGGAGCAATAGAACAATATGAAAATATTAGCACATCGTGGATATTGGAATAATGAAATAGAACGCAATTCTTATCAGGCATTGGAAACAGCTTTGAAAAACGGTTATGGATTTGAATCCGATATTAGAGATTATAAGGGAGAATTAGTAATTTCTCACGATATGCCTAATGAAAATTCTTTTAAGGTTGAAAAAATATTTAAAATACTATCTGAATATAAAAATGAGTTATGTTTTGCAATCAATATAAAAGCCGACGGATTAAATGATGAATTGCTTAAGCTGCTCAGCAGATATGAGATTTCTAATTATTTTACGTTTGATATGTCATTACCTCAAATGATTGAGTATAAAGATGCAGGATTACAATATTATACTCGCCAAAGCGAGTATGAAAAAGACTGTTTACTTTATGAAAAAGCTGCAGGCGTATGGATTGATGGATTTATATCTGAAGAATGGATTACAGAAGATTTGATAAAACAACATCAGGCAAACGGGAAAAAGGTCTGTATTGTATCTCCTGATTTGCACGGGCGTGAATATAATCTATTTTGGGAAAAATTAATAAATTTTAAGATAAATTTTAATGAATTATTTCTTTGTACAGATTATCCTGATAAAGCTAAAAATTTCTTTAGTTCAATAATAGAAGGTTAAAGATATGAGTAAGATAAAAGCAATTATTTTTGATATGGATGGAGTCCTTATCGAGGCTAAAGACTGGCATTATGAAGCTTTAAATAAGGCGTTAAATACATTTGGATACGAAATCAGCCGATATGATCATTTAGTAACATATGACGGACTGCCTACTGCCAAGAAACTCGAAATGCTGTCTTTAGAAAAAGGATTGCCGTTAGGTTTGCATAAGTTTATTAATCAATTAAAACAAGAATATACTGTTGACCTGGTACATCAGAAATGTTCGCCTATTTTTGTGCATGAATACGCTTTATCAAAACTAAAAGCAAAAGGATATCATCTTGCTGTCGCATCAAACTCGATAAAAAATACAGTGGCGCTTATGATGCAGAAAAGTAATCTTGCAGAATATCTGGAATTTCAATTAAGCAATCAGGATGTAACTAAGCCTAAACCGGATCCTGAAATATACATAAAGGCAATAAATAAATTTAATTTAGAACCTCATGAATGTGTAGTAGTAGAGGATAATCGCAACGGAATTGCAGCTGCTAAAGCAGCAGGCGCAAATGTTATGGAAGTTGAAACGGTTTATGATGTAAATTACGATAATATTATAAAGCATATTGAAATTTTTGAAAGTAATTAGTATTAAAAGGATTATTTATCATGAATATAATTATTCCAATCGGAGGACCACGAAAGAATAATGAAGGTACAGAATATGTAAGAAGCCTTCAGGAAATACAACGAAAAACAATAATTCAACGTGTATTTGAATCCCTTGATTCAATATCAGCAGCGCATTTTATTGTAGTAATGAAAAAAGAAGATGTAAAAAATTATCATTTGGACAGCATTGTAAAATTGTTAAGACCGGAGGCTGAAATTCTCGTAACTGATGGTGAAACCAAGGGCGCTGCATGCACGTGTATGCTTGCCATAGATAAAATAGATTTGAATAAACCCCTTTTGATAGTTGGAAGTGATCAATTAATAAATATAAACCTTGATAATGTATTACATAAATTTCAAGAAAAAAGAAGTGATGGAGGATTGATCATATTCGATGATATACATCCGAGATGGTCGTATGTAAAGATCGATGAAAATGAAAATGTGATTGAAGCTGCAGAAAAAAGACCGATAAGCAGAAATGCATGCGCAGGATTTTATTATTATCGCAGGGCAGAATTTTTCATGAACGCTGCACAGAAGATGATTTTAAAAAATGCCAGTGTAAATGGGCAGTATTATATATGTCCTACATATAATGAACTTGTGCTTGAGCAGAAAATTATAAGTACATACAGAATACAAAAATCCGATTACTTTAATTTTAATCATAATTCCGGAATCGAGGCATATAATTCATTCCTTAACGAAAGGCAGACTAACAATGTATAAAAAAAGGCTTGATGATATGACCAAAGGTTGGTTTATAGGCAATTTTGAACCAAGTCTTATGAAAACTAATGATGTTGAAGCAGCTGTAAAATATTATAAAGCAGGTGATTCTGAATCTGCGCATTATCATAAAATTGCAACAGAATTTACTGTGATCATCTCTGGTACAGTTAAAATGAATAATGTGTTATATGAAGAAGGCGACATAATCGTTATGGAACCGGGAGACATTACTGATTTTAAAGCTATTACAGATTCTATAAATGTCGTTGTTAAAATACCCGGTGCTAACAATGATAAATATATAATTGGGGAAATATAAAAATTGCCAGGATTAAGAGAATTATTAAAAAGAGTATTATATAAAATCAGTCCTGTATACAGAAACTTACTTTATTTAAGATTTGAATTAGAGAACATTGACAGTCGATTAAAACTTATGCAGGAAAAACAGAATAACTTGGAAGAGTTTAATTATAAGATGATTGTTGAAATTAATGATTCTATCAATAAAGTAACAGAACAAACAGATTTTCTTCAAAATTCTATTAAATACCATAAAAATCAGTTAAATAACGTGATTGAAAAAGAAGATTATATTAAAGAATTATTTGATATTACAAATTATAAATTAGAACAATATTTAAAACCTCAAAATGAACGTTTTACAGATCATTATGAATATTGGAGAGCAAAGCGAATTACGGCAATCGTTGAACATTTTGGAGAAGGTTGGTTTAAAGGAAAGAAAATCCTTGAACTTGGATGCGGATACGGTGATATAGGTTATGTTTTTATGTCTTTAGGAGCAGAAGTTATATTTGCGGAAGGCAGAGCAGAAAACTGTGATTATCTCAGAAGACGTTTTCCGAATAATCAAGTTTACTGTATGAATTGTGAAAATGAATGGCCTTTTGCTGAAGATATTCATTTTGATTTAGTGCTTCATATGGGATTGTTGTATCACTTGGATAGTATATGGTTTGTTTTAGATAAAGCGTGCTTGTGCAGTGATTATATGGTACTTGAAACAGAAGTTTCCGATAGCAATGATGAAAATTATATTTTAAAAATCGATGAAAATATAGAAGGATGGGATCAATCTTTGATAGGGCATGGTTCTCGTCCATCGGCTAATTATATTGAAAAACATCTTGAATCAATCGGCTGGAAATATGAAAGAGTAACAGATTCACGCTGTAACGCACATTTTCATATTTATGATTGGGAAGTTGAAAATTCCGGTACATGGCGCGATGGTTTAAGAAGATTTTGGTTCTGTAAAAAAGGAGATGCTGAAAATGCTTAATATAGTAATACCTATGGCAGGGCGCGGAAGCAGATTTGCTAAAGCAGGTTATAAAATGCCCAAGCCTCTAATTGATATCCATGGACATCACATGATCGAATATGTTGTTAAAAATCTTACACCAAAATGTGAACACAAATTTATATTTATTTGTCAGGAAGAACATTTACATAAATATAATTTGCAGAAGGTTTTAAAAGATATAGCACCGGGCTGTGAAATCGTTACTATTGATCATATAACCGAAGGCGCTGCTTGTACGGTTCTTTTAGCAGAAGATCATATAAATAATGATTTACAGCTTATGATAGCGAACAGCGACCAATATGTGGATACTGATATAAATAATTATCTGGCAGAAATAAGAGATTACGACGGTCTTATTATGACGATGCCTGCAAATGACCCTAAATGGAGCTTTATCAAATATGATGAAAATGGTTTCGTTACATTAGTCAGAGAGAAAGAAGTTATTTCAAATGAAGCTACGGTTGGCATTTATAACTTTAAGCATGGATCGGATTTTGTTAAATATGCTAAGCAGATGATCGATAAAGATATTCGCGTAAATAACGAGTATTATGTAGCTCCTGTTTACAATGAAATGATTGAAGCTAATGCTAAAATAGCGTTCTGTGATGTGGGCGATAAAATGTATGGGCTTGGAATACCGGAAGATTTGAATATATTTTTAAAAAATCCGATTTCTAAGAAACTTTTTGAGGAATAGATATGGTTATTAACGGTATTGATACAAAGGATATTTCGGTTGTAGTACAGGGAGCAGTTTGCGACTATACATCTACATGCATTTCAAGTATTCGAGAATATTTACCTGGCGCTGAGATTGTTCTTTCTACATGGGAAGGAACAAATACAGATGGATTGGATTATGATATTTTAGTTTTGAGTGAAGATCCAGGCGCTTTTGATTGCCATAATTATGATTTTCAGAAAGTAAATAACGTAGAAAGACAAGTAAAATCAACATATGAAGGTCTTAAAATGGCTACTAAAAAATATGCTGTTAAAATCAGAACAGATTTTTCTCTAACTTCTGCAAATTTTTTAAATTGGCATAATAAATATACACGTAAAAATAAGGAGTGTTCTTTTTTTGATGAAAGATTATTATGCTGTACAATTTATTCAAGAAATCCACGTTATACATATAACAGAGGGTTACAGTTAGTTGCACATCCATCAGATTTTTTCTTTTTTGGATTAAAGAGTGATGTACTGAGATTATATAACATGGATTTAATTTGTGAAGAAGATAAAATTTGGTTTGCACGTAAGTATCCTAATAACTATGTAAATGATTTACCACGTTTTGTACCAGAACAATTTCTTTGGGTTAACTTCCTATCTAAGTACATTAATAATATAAATATGCTGCCTAAAGATAAAGAAGATATTCGGTCAGATATTATTAAATTTTCAGAAAAAAATTTAGCAGCCAACTTGATATTATTATCTCCAATACAATTAGGTATTACTTGTAATCGAGATATTTTTTCTGAAGCAATGCCTGAAACATGTTTTACACACTGGGATTGGAAGCAATTGTATTTTTATTATTGTAAAAATAATATTTTACATTATTTAATATATATAATAAAAGTGACACTAATTAATATTAAAAAACATATTCAGAATCCATTAAAAAAATTTTTGAATACTATCATCAAATATATAAAAATTAACATAGGATTTTGGAATAAATTTTCTAAAAAATATGTTAAACCTCATTTATCACCGAAAACATGGGCAAAATTTAAAGCTTATTACTTCGATTATAGTGATAAATTTAAACATCTAATCAAAAAATCGTATTATTTTGAAAGCGATTTTTCACAAATTGTTACAGATAAAGATTTGAGTATTGTTGTTCAGGGGGCAATCTCAGAAAAAACTAAAGATACAATATTAAGTATTAGAAAAATATTACCTAATGCAGAAGTTATATTATCTACATGGGAAGGAAGTAAAGTAGATGAATTAGACTATGATATTGTTGTTTTTAGCAAAGATCCGGGGTCTAATGGATTAATACGTAGATATCCGCATAAGCAGATTCATAATGTAAATCGTGAGATTATATCTACTTTTGAAGGGACAAAACGAGCAACGCGACAATACTGTATGAAATTAAGAAGTGACATGGAAATCGTATCAGAGGATTTTTTAAAATGTTATAATCAATATTCACAATATATTACATCAAACTCTTTTTTTTCACGTCGTATAATGGTAGAGGGGTTAGCAACAAGCGAATCTTTGTGTTTTTCTATCTCAGATTGGTGGTATTTAGGAAGAACTAATGATCTTAAAAATCTATTTGATATTCCGCTTGCTGATATTGAAGATATCCCATATTTTGAACGTGAAGAAAATAAAAATGAAAAACCATTTATGGAAAACATAATTTGTCGTTATACACCTAAGCAATATCTTATATATGTTTTCTTAAAAAAGAATTTAAAAATTCCATTCCAAATGGATAATGTATTTGATAATAATCAATTATGTCAAGATTTATACAATAAATTTATTTCAGAAAATTTAATTTGTATGGAACCAGAATTAAGTGGAATTATTTTAAATAATGGCTATAAAGTTAATCCAATAGCGTATGCATTTTGTATGCCTTTCAGTAGATGGTATATGAAATGTAGAAATCATGAAACTATACCAAATATATCTAAAATAAAAAATCAAATAAATATATATGAACAAATATACTGGACAGAGCCTGAATATTTTAATTTAAAAAATAAAATTACCATAATAAAAAAATATATAAAATTGGAAGAAATTGAAAATATTCAAAATATTGATTTTTCATTTAAAAAAAACGATATTACATTTATTGTTTGTGGAAAAATAAATTTAAATGGGGAATGGAATACATATCGATGTTTAATGTCTATAAGACGTTTTTTTAAAGATTCAACAATAATATTGTCCACATGGGAAGACGAAGATATTAAAAGTTTATCATCTTTATATGATAAATTAGTTTTATCGAAAAATCTATCTGATAATGATATTGATTATTTTTTAAAATCCAGTAATATGAAAAAACCTAATTCCATCAACAGTCAACGAATATTATTATACTCAGCATTAAAAAATGTTGAAACAAAATACACAATTAGACTACGTACAGATTTTTATTTTTATAATGATAATATTTTTTATTTTTATACGAAATATAACTCTATTTTAAATAAACGCGAGTTAAATTATAAAATATTTGATTCACGTATTTTAGTATATGATCATTTTACAGTAGACGCTCGAATGAGAGCGGGAGGTTATACCTATATGATATCTGATTGCTTACAATTTGGTCTTACAAGTGATTTAAAGAAACTCTGGGATGGTAAAATGGTCGATTACAGTATCTTAAATTGGTTTGAAGATCATAAAGATTCATCTTGGAGTAATCCAGATAAATTTAATCATAGATATAATGCAGAACAATTATGTTTATTTACCGCAATAAAAAAAGCTCTTCCAAATTTAGAGTTACCTCAGTGGTATTATGATAATACTAATGATAATTATGTATTTGAATGTGAGAAAGTATTTGCATCAAATATTATAGTTGGAGATGGCGTACAGTTGGGAATATCATCTAAATTTGAAAATTATGAGTATGATTATTTACTTACATTTAATCGGTTGCTTGAACTATATTTGGAAAATGTAGATCCGGAAAATAAGCAATGTTTAGATTATTTAAAAGAACAATACACATCTTAAAGTAATTTATATGATAAAAATATGAATATTAAAAATAATAATATATCCGTAATTGTACAAGGTATGATCAATAAAAAATACACTAAAGATTGTTTACAGTCCATTCGTAAACAATTACCTGGTTCAACGATTATTTTATCTACTTGGGAAAATTCAGATGTATCTGATTTGGACTTTGATAAAATAATATTTTCAAAAGATCCCGGCGGATATTATTGTGATAAAAGCAGCAAAACACCGAATAATATTAACAGACAAATTGTTTCTACAAGGGCAGGGATTTCTTTAGTAAAAACAGAATATTGCTTAAAATTTAGAACAGATATCATGTTAAATGATAACAGTTTTTTAAATTATTTTGGAAAATATGATAATATATCAGAGCCTTTGCATGTTAAAAATAGAATTCTGATTTGCAATTATCATACATGTAATCCAAGAGTACAGCCATTGCCTTTTCATCCATCAGATTGGGTGTTTTTTGGCAGAACAGAGGATATAAAAAAATATTTCGCGTTAGAGCTTCAAACTAAAGCAGATTTTACATGGTTTGACACTCGCAAAAAAAATAATAGACTGATATTCCCGGAGTATAATGCAAAATATGTTCCTGAACAATATCTATATATTAAATTTCTTGAAAATTTTGAAAAACTTGATGTTAAGGCTTATTATGATGCAAGTAATAAAAATATTCAACTGACAGAAGAATACTTTGCAAAAGATTTTGTAATTTTAGACTATGGAAAAGAATTTAATATTGAATTTAAAAAATACAATCCTAAAGGAGATTTATTATTCATACGATTAATGTCGTATGAAGCATGGCAAATTCTTTTTAAAAGATACTGCTTGAATCAAAAAAATATAAATTGGATCAAATTTATTGTGTTTTCTAATATAAAAAAATGGCTGTACTATCTGCGACTTGCATTGGTTAAAATATTAGCAGTATTAGGTATAAAGGATTTTATCAAAGATTTTATACGTTAAATTAAAGCATCCCCTAATTATGATGTCATGCAGTATTCCTGTTCTAACTTCAAACGTTTCTTCCATGCCGGAAGTTGTAGGCGACGCTGGTGTATTAGTTGATCCGTTGTCTGTTGATGATATTACTGAAAAGTTAAAATTTCTTTATTATGATAAAAAGCTCAGGTTACAGTGTATAAATAAAGGTCTTGAGCAATGTGAATTATTTTCCTGGAAGAGTTCTGCTGAAAAACTGTACAAGGTTTTTCAGGAAGTATCGGAAATTTAGTATTAATGAATGCTATAAACTAAATACATATTTTTAAACTCCTGCTCAGACGATTAGCCGAGCAGGAGTTTTTTTCATAATAATTGCATCAAAACTGCGAGAAAGAATAACTCTAAATATTAATTTTACTTTATAAATGCTTATTATATTTTCCTTAAACTTTCCTCCTTTCGCAGAGCCTCCTTTGTTGCTGTTATTATCTTAGCTATTATTCTGATCTCATGATCGTCGCAGTCCTCCAGTGTTTCCTGTATTTCATCTCTAAATACAGCTCCCGCATGGATTATGCTGTCCGAAAGCAGGGCGTCGATCGAAACGTCAAGGGCATTAGCCAGATTCACCATTGTCTGAAGGCTCAATCTCGTAGAACCCGTTTCTATATTGCTCAGATGACTTGGCGAGATCCCTACTTCTTCAGATAATTTGTCCTGAGTTATGTCTTTCTTTATCCTCTCTATCTTAATTCTCTTTCCGATAGACTTATAATCTATGTTCATAAATACTTTCCTCCTTTGGATAATTGATATCATTATTATATCTACGGATAAAGAAAATTATAATAGCCTGTATGCATTATATATGCATGCAGGCTAAGTTATACGTATATATATTAAATTTTTTAGCTTGCCATATACTCAGGAGCCAAATACGGCTTCTCAAATATGGCTTTAAGCTGTTCATGCTTTACTTTCAGATTAAGCAAATTGTATGATATAGTGCGGTTATTCTGAAGTACTTCTTCAAGAGCGGTCTTAGGCTGCACGCCGTTTTCATACAGAAGGCGAACAGTATCTATGTTTTCCCGCAGGGTTTCTCTGTTGTCCTCAAGCATATCGATATTATTTTCAATCTGTATGAGCTGATTATATCTGCTGTAAAGAGTCTTTCTCAGATTATCCTTGGTCGTAGAAGCCTTATTTCTCGCTGCCTGCAGATCCATTTTGGTAAGAGCATAACTCTGCCCGCCTACGTTGTATTCGTACGTAACGAGCTTAAAATCAGCGTTCTCGGCGTTGTTTTCCACATACCATATATACGGATCGTTCGCAAGGGCGTTATTATACTCCTGCTGCATATTGACTTCTTCCATCGGTGAATAATTCACAGAGAACTCAGGTTCCAGGAATTTTTCGACCGCTGGACGCTTATCCGGATCGCCCTCTTTAACGCTGTGATTAGCGTAACTGTCGCCGAGAGTGCTGTAAAGCCCTATATAAAGCCCTTCCAGCTCCGTTTCATATCCTGCCAGAGTCTTTTGTGCAGTTTTTATTTCTTCTTTGCTCGAATCAAGAGTACGTTTTCCGAGAGTTCCGTTTTCGTATTTTATCCTGTTAATCTCATACTGCTGCTCTTTATATTTTATTGCTGCCTTTTGATTTTCAATATCCATGAGTTTCATGCTTATCTCATCCATAGCGGTGGTAATATTGAAAGCAGTCTGTTCCTCACTGAGTATAACGCTCTTCTCAGACCAGTCGGTGAGGAGTTTAAGATCCTTTCTGTTCTGCATAATAGTAAAATTGTAATTCATCGAATACAGATTATTAAATTCCTCAGAACGCCTTTCAGCCTGACTGAGGCTCAGATGAGCGTCCCTGCACGCTGGGCTGTTCCTTATAGCTTTCTGCATAGCATCGTCATACGTTATGCCGGCGTCATCTCCGAGCACCGTATACGCCTGCCCTTCTCCGGTGGAAGACTCCTTTTTATCCTTGCCGCTTCCTTTAATATCTATCCTTTTTGTTTCAGAATCCCATTCGACGTCATAATTTAAAGCCTCACTGAGATATCTCACAGGCACCATAGTCCTGCCGTCTTTTATATATGGCGCAGCGTCAAGAGTGGAAACTTCGGTATTATGTATAGCGATTACGGAACCTTCTTTGAGCACAAGCTCATCGAATCCGGATGTGGCAACAACTTCACGCCGCTTTTTCGACCACTCGACATCGGCGCCAAGAGCTTCGAATATCTCTCTCATTGGCACGAAAGTCCTGCCGGATACTATTTCTGGAGCTGCTTCAAGTTTTAATCGCTTGCCGTCTATATATATTGAGATACCTGAATTATTAATATATGAATCTTTGTCATCTTCAGGCTGCTGATCTTCATTCGAATCCTTATCGTCAGAATCTGAATCATCATTCTTATCCGTTTTGTTAGTTTTATCAGAATCTTTTTGAGAAGACTCAGAAGATTTTGAATCTGTATCTGACGTTTTTGGAGTTGCGGAAGTTTTATCCGTATCCGACGCTTCATACGCATTTTCAGTCTTAACATCGGATTCTACATCCTGCATTTCTGCAGATACCATATCATCTGATTGGGCTGCGCTTTCCGGCATCCCCGCATACACAAATGTGTTTCCCGTCATTGCAACACACAATAAAGCTGTAATTGCAATAAATCTCTTTCTTTTTGTTTTCTTTTTGTTTTCTTTGTATTTCATAATACACCTTAAATTTTTAAACAACTGCACCCCATTTATAAATAGATAAATCTGCTTGCATTAAAATATATTAATTTATTTCCAAATCTGCAATGTCAATTCTCGCTTAGCAGCAAATCAAAAATATTAATATCACGCGTTGTGTTAATAAAAATTAGATACTCGACATCAATATATTGTATCGTCAACAGAAATCAATACAATATGCAGAATTAATTGATAATAGTATGATTATCTAATGTGTCATTTTGCAATTCTACTATAAATTACTTTTATTGTTTATCAATATATTGCATTATTAATAACATTAAATACTATTTATTGTTTATAATAATGCTAAAATAAGCTAATTTAATAACACAACGGGTTAATATAGAAATTTTAACAGATCAAATTTATTTTTCACTTTTCAGTAAATTACCTTGCTAAATTAAATTCAACACTGTGAGTTTCGTCTTTTCCGTCGTATTGAAGCTCGATATGCAGCGTCAGATTTTCAAAATCGTCAAGATTACGAGGAAGCCTCAAATACCCTTCAAGATCGCCGTCCTTTTCTATATACTGAGTATACCACCGTGTATCCCACTGGCTGGCGTCCACTTTACTAAAGTCATACGTTACGCCGTTTATCTCATAAGTAGTCGCGGACGAATTAAGACGCAGCACGCCTTCCTCTTTATTTTTAATTTTGATATACAGCCTATCGCCGTATGTATCCGTAAAATACGCCATAGCGTCAACCCTGAAATTCGTATTTTCATATATCTGAGGGAATTTCTTGTATTCTGGTTTGCTTGGAGCAACAGGATCCTCCGGCTCGCTCGGCTCAGGATCAGCTTTCTTATGAGTTATATTAACAGTTTTAGAATCTTCGTCCCACTGAATATCAGCGCCTACCATATCGCTTACCGCCCTGAGCGGCAGATAAGTCCTGTTATTGTGCACGAGGACGTCATATTCATCAGGAACGTTTACATTTTCACCGTTCACAACAAACCTGAAAGTTTCATTAACAGCAGCGGAAACACGCTTTACAGCATCTGATGCAAACGCCTGCGTACCCATGCCAAACACAAGCCCGACTGCCAATCCTATCGCAAGAACACTCTTTTTATTCATAGTCTAAACCTCCGCCATACGGCTAAAATATATACAATATCATATATATCGTGCAAGCAACCGTCAGAGCCTGTAAATATTAAAGATTTGATGAATAAATAATCGCTAAAATTATTTTATCAACCTGATTCCTAATATAATTTTCAATTTTGTTTATCGCATAAACACTTTGATTATTAATATCTACCCTGATTTTTTAGCCTTTAAACACGATATTATAATTATATCATAACTGAGCGGATGAAGAATTATTATCAGTAAAATTAAGAAGTGGGAATATAATGTATTTTATGTGTTTTAACGTAATTGCAATATGAAATTTTTCAGAATAGTAAAATAATGCCTGCTGATTTCATAATAGCAGACATTATTTGAATGTTTTTTATAAATCCAATTAGATTGCATTTTTAATTTCAATAAGGCGAATTGCTTTATTGGTTAATGAAATTTCCAGACTTTAATATTGCTTTTCTTTACCAAAAAACTTTTCTTAGCCAACTTTGCAAGCGGCTCATCGCTCTTTGAATCAGAATAAAACTCATCAATACTATCAAAATCCAGATTATTTTGTTCAAAGTATTCTTTTAATCTAACAACTTTTTCTTCACCATAACAATTTAAACCGTCGTATTTTCCCGTACGCTTATCCACTTTGGAAGCTATTACAAAATTAACTTCCATGAGTTTTTCTAACGGTTTTAATAAAAATTCCGGCGACGCTGAAATTATAATATCCGTATTTTCATGATGATTTAAATACCAATCAAAAACTTTAGAAGAATGGGTATTCCAAAATTCCTGAATGTAAATATCAATATCATCTATATATTGTAAAAACGAATAAAAACGTTCTTTAAACTCGGTTTTGGATATAGTTTTACTCAAATACAATAAAAGCCCTTTAACTTGCATTGGAATTGCATTTAAAACTTTAATATTTTTATTAAGAACAAAGAAATAAAAATCCTTTGTACTGTCACCATTGTATATGGTGCCGTCAAAATCGTAAATGTTCATAATTAAAAATTATACTATACATTTGTATTATTTAATCTAATTTAGTAAATTTAATTGATTTGATTTTTATATGCAAATCTTTAGGAGTATATATACGCGTTTCAAATGTGTGCCCTTCCATAAATCTTACATTTTTTAGTATTATTGTTTCAGATTCAGTATCCAATTCTTTTTTTGACAATATTTGTGTGCCATTATCTAATGCTATATCAAATGTTGCATGCAATTTATCATTTTTTCTTTCCTGATCTATAATATTATAATTTAATTCGATATCAAATAATCCATTTGGTGTAGATATATATGGTCCAAAATAACAGTATCCTTCTGTACCATCACTATAAAAAGAACCATCATCTAAAATTTCTCCATTTTGTATAACCACTCCCGGAGAATATGGATACTGTATGGATTCATCATATTCAATACTACTGGTAAAATCAAATTTATAATTATCAGAATAATATATATTAAAGGTACTATTTTCAAATACACAATTACAATTACTTTTAAAATAATTTGGCATACTATTAAAATCATCAGTATTTGAAATCAATAAAATTGGTTTATCATATTCTAAATTATCATCATAATAAGTATAATCACCCCAATGATAAATTGTATTATAGTTATCGATTGCTTTTGAAATAACATTAGGATTAAATACTCTATAATCTCTACCTAATAATCGTACACTTTCTCCTAAAAAAATTATATTTTTTATCTTAAATTCTTCAGCAATTTTATCTATAGAATGATAATCTTCTAAACTTTTAGTTTTGGACAAATAAATATAATCTCCTCCTATAGTAAAAACAGTAGATAAAAATAGTAATAGAATACATATACTAATATTTATAATTGATTTTTCTGAGATTTTATTAATGTAATGAGAAATTATAAATATATTCATAAAATATACTATTATAAGATATCTATTTTCAAATATTCCACCACCATATTTTAAATCTAACACAATAAACATTACTAAGTTCCATAACATTATAATTAGTGGTAATATTAACCCCTTACTATCAGATTCTTTTTTTATTTTATTCATCGAAATAATTAATAAAAATATAATAGATATAAACATCCCTAATCCAATTAATGAAAAGATTCCTATTATACTAATAACTTGTGCTGAACTATTTAATCCACAAATTAATTCAATATATCCTAATACTATAGATCCTATATTATCCCATAATTTATCTATGGTTATTAAATTTAAACTACTATCTTTGCTTTCAAAACCTATAATAGCTGTTGATATAAATTTACCAATAAAGCATAATATTATTGATGAAAAAATAAATAAATATAATATTTTAGGATTAGCATATATTGAATTAGTTTTAAAAATCCTATAAACGCAATAAATACATAATGGACAAATTATTGTAATAAGAATATACCAACCACTTGATATGCTAGATATGAACTCTAATATAAAACATATTATCATTAATGCTTTGATTTTTTCTTTATTTATTATACCTAATACTGAACGTATAACAATCAAGCAGATTAATATTTTTATGGAATAATAGCCAGCAGATGTAAGCATACAAGATATATATCCCAAATCATTAGCATTATTAAATGATATGTTTATCAAAGGACATAATATTAAACATAATGACAACGAAATTGCTAAATTATTAAATTCAACAGTCCTTAAAATACTAATAAAGATTACTAATATTACTAATAAAGTTATGATATTTGATATTCCGTACGCAATGTAAATATTGTTAATAATTCCATATAATAATGCAGCTATTGGAACAGGCGAATCAATATATAATGTAGTTTGCTCTTGCCAATTATCTATAAATAATGATTTTTGATTCCACATTTCTATTGACTTTAAATAGTAACTTGATGCATCAAAGCCCATATGATACTCCATCTGAGTTAAGTTGATTGCGCAAATAAATAAAAATTGTATTAATGCTATGCAACTAAAAATTATCTCCAGCTTTTTTAATATATTATATTTATGTAGATAACATTCCATAATACATCTCCTATAAATTTCATATCATTCATCCCACTCATTATACGCTTCAATTATCATATGCCCATATGAATATATAGGTTCCCAATCTAATTCTTTTTTAGTTTCTTTAATATCAAGAATATAATTTTCATCAGCAATCATATACTGTTCTTTATACATCAATTCAAATCCTATACCGCCCAAAACAGATAAAACTAATTTTACTAATTTACCTGGTGTAGGTATAACGATGCTTCTTGAATCAGACACCTTTATTAAATTTTTTAATAACATTCTTACCCCCCCCTTTTTTTATTTATAATATTCTATTTATTTTAAATATTTTTTTAAATTATTCTCAAATGTATCACCTATAATCCCTGCAGTTGAATATATAGAGTCCATATTTTCTATAAGATCTGTATTAATATGATATAACTGTTCGCATGAAATTGGTAATTTAATCTTTAACTTTTCGATAATATTTATCAAAAATATACATATATTTATAGGGATATGAATTAAAATAATTTTTTTATTGAGTACTTTAGCTACAATTTTGCACATTTCATTATATGTAAGTGATTCTTTACCAAATATATTTAAATGTATATTCCATTTATCTCTAATAATATAGTATGCTATAATATCTACACATTCTGATATATAAATGGGTTGCTCTAATTTTTTTCCATCTCCAAATATTGGAAGTATGCCGTATTTCTTTATAAAAGATTCTATCATACTTAATCCTTTACAACCATTTCCATAAATCAAAGCAGGTCTAAAAATTATATAATTTAACCCACTTTTTATTATTTCGTTTTCAGCTAAAATCTTACTATATGCATATTCCCCGTATTTTTTTAATTTAACATTTATTGAACTTATATATATAATTTTATTTATATTATTTCTTTTACAAAATTCAATACAATTAATCGTACCTTGTAAGTTTATTCGCATAATATCATCTTTAGAGCCTTGTCCATTAATTATCCCAGACAAATTAATACATATATCAATATCATCAAATATTTGTAAATCACTCAGTTCTAATACATTACCATGTATTTCCACTAATTTAGAATCTGCAATATTTAACTTGCTCTTATGAATTATACAATATATCTTTTCAACTACATCATAATTCAACATTTTCTGAATTAGATTTTTTCCTAAAAAACCTGTTCCACCAAATACTAATAATTTCATATTTTACACTTTCTAACATTAAAAAAAATTGCCATATCGTTTCATTTGACAAATCAATTGAGGAAAATGAGCTATTATTCGTAGTTTTTTTCTCCATAAAAATCCAATTTCACGTGCATCATTATAAAAACAAGGTGTATCACAATTACATTTATTTAATATTTCTTTGTTACTTTTCTTGCTATCCTTAAATTTATTCAATATAATTTTATTATTAGGAAATTCAATACATGGTGCTATATCACCATTTTCTTTCATGAGAAATGAATAATTTAATGCATCGCATTCTGGCATTTCATTGCCTTTTATATAACTTATGTGTTCTTCATATATCAAAAATGCTAAATAATTTTCAATTTTAGCTCTATTCTTTATATATTCAAATATTTCTAATATATCATCATATTCATATGTAAGTTGTTCATTCTTCTTTCCCGCTATACCTGTTACCGTTATATATGGTCGTATTGCATACATAAAACCATGAGAATAAGCAAATTCCATAATATTTTTAACATCTGATAATTCAGTCATTTTTGTAACAGTAGTAGTTATAGACCAATTACCTCTATGATTATTTTTTAAGTAGCTAATTTCTTCAATATTTTTTTTTACTTGTAGTAATGTATCTGCACCACGTAGAATTTTATATCTTTCTGGTATAAGAGAATCAATACTAATAGATAAATTCACATCTCGTGAAGCAATTTCTTCTGCGATCTTTTTATCTAATAAAATAGCATTCGTGATTATAGTTGGACGTATACCATTTTCAATAAAAATATCTATAATTTCTATTATATCTTTTCTCATTAGAGGATCCCCACCTTGTAAAAATACATATCCAATTCCAAATTTTTTTAATTCCAATACATGATTTTTAATCATTTCTAAATCCATATCCATAGATTCCGTTTTCCAAATATTACACATTGGGCATCTCTGATTACATAATTTAGTTACATCAAAAATTGTTAATATGGGATGCTTTAACATTAAATTTTTAACAACTCTTATTTTTTGAAACAATAAATTTTTATTCATTAATTTGCTCCTTTAATCTGATTATATAAATCTTGATAAAATATACTTTTTAGCTTCTGGAAATTAAGATAACACCTATACAAATGACAACTATGCCAGCTATACGAATAGGCGTTACTGACTCTGCAAAAAACATATATCCTGCTACTGCAGAAATTATATAGCCAATGCTAAGGAAAGGATAGGCAAAACTAACTTCAACTTTAGATAATACTACCATCCACATTATTATGCTTACTCCATAACACAGCATACTGAGCCATAAAAATACATTTGTAAGCATAACAGGTATATTTGATATCAAAGATGCACCGCTTGATATTTCGCCTACGTCAAGCATACCTTTACGTATAAGAAGCTGCGCCGAGCAATTTAATAAAACGCTGACGATGATTAAAACTATATTTTGCATATCCCGCTCCTTTAATTCATATATAATAATATGATAATAGTCATTCCAAACAATCCTAATAAAGCCAAAAGAGTTTTATCTCCGGTCAATATATCAACCGGATCTCCGTGAGAAGACATTTCTACATTCAAACTGTATTTCATACATATAATAAGGACTAACGGAACTGTCCAAATTAAATATTGACGTGCCTCCGTTGTCATTGTGTTAACATCAACACACCACAGTGAATAGAATACCATGGCAAGGGAAAGGCTCATATACATCATTTTATCTAAAAATGCTTCATTATACGATTCAAGCACAGCTCGTCGTTTAATATTATCAACACTTGACTGCCTGAATTCATTTCTGCGCTTTCCAAGTCCAAGATAAAAGGACATAGCCATAACTGTAAGATACATCCAGTTTGAAACAATTTCATCTATTATGCATGCGCCGTAAATAACCCTGAGAAGAAATCCAGATACCAGGATCACTACATCAAGAATCGGAATGTTTTTAGCGCCTTTGCTGTAAATCACATTCAATACAAAATATGTAATTAATATTATTATTGAGGATAACCTTCCTGAATTAACTAAATCGGTTATACCCCCCCTATAACGCAAAATACTGCTAATATAGTTGCATTTTTAATGCTGACATCACCTGAAGCAATAGGTCGTCTGCATTTTCTTTCATCTTTTCTGTCGTTTTCTACATCATTAATGTCGTTAATAATATATACTGCAGAGCAGACTAAAGAAAAACTGCAGAAACCTATGATAACGGTAAGTATTCTATCTATATTCGTTAATCCACCGCTGAAAACAAGCGCAGCAGCAATTAACAGATTTTTTATATAATGCTTTGGACGCATTAATTTTATGTATTTCATACTATCAATATTACCAATCATACTTGGATTAACTCTTATATTTTCTTAATTATCAATCCAACACTTGTTGTTATATATCCTTCAAGATTTAATTTTAAGTGACAGACAGGTTCATTTAACCAGTAATAAGGCGGCTGATCTACATACATATCAGCAGGTTCATTTCCTAAAGACCAATCCATCTCTTCTACATGACATTCGTTATTATTAAAATATTCAATGATTTCTGCTATGTCACATTCTCTCCATATTACAGAATCTCCTTCCATAATAGTATCTGTATTTGATGACAAATTTAATTCTGTTGTATGTATTGCAACCCCCCCCGGTTTTAAAACTTTTATAATATTTTTTATAGCTGCTTTACTTTTCTCAAGACTTCCCACATGTTCAATAGCACATGATGACCAACAAAAATCAAATTTATTATATAAATCCTCTGGAATAATATTCATATCCACTTCTCTGAAATTTACATTTTTATAAAATATATCTTCTGGACACAATTCTCCTCTTAAACTTTCCAAATTACCATTAGCATTCTGATTATTTTTTAACCATATTTTTGCGACGTCATTACTATCAGGAAGAATATCCGTTGCTAATATTTTACAACCTTTAGATGCAAAAAAAGCCGGTAAGGGTTCATTTCCTACTGCAAAACCAATTCCCTTCTTGTTATCTTGTAACATATTCATTTCTTCCAAAACTAAGCATATAAATACCCACTCCCATGTTTTACGGTGATAATCTTTAGGTAATTGCAATCTTTTGCAAATATCATTAAATTTTGAATTATTCCAATGCTCTTTTCTGCATATACATGATGTCATATTAATTGCATTTTCATGTAATGTTTTTTTATATATAGTATCATTTATCATTAAATCATTAATATATCTATGCAAAACGCAGTAAAATTGATAATCCTGTGAATTTTTTTTTGCTAATTTAATGATAATTTCTTTAAAAAGATTATTATTAATTTTCAGTTTATTTATTATATTTACATCTATATAATTAAAATTATTATATAATTTATCATTTATATTAATGTTCTCATTTATAAGATCAACTATCGGATCATATGAATCAACATCTAATTTTAAGGATTCTGACAATCTTACAATCTGCATTTCTATTTCTCGATTACATTTATTTATATCATCAACAATCGGAAGAATTAGAAATACCAAAGATTTCCTTATTACTCTTTTTAAAAATTTTTTAAAATAAGAAAATATATTTTTTTTACTAACACAGATTTCTCTATAATATTTAATTTCTTTCATTCTTTATTCCACCTTATGTATTACTATATATCTATAATTGAATACGAAAATGTTTTAGATGCCAATTTTTTATCAAATTTTGTATAAACTTTTGATTTCATATACTTTTCAACATAACTTTTTAACCTTATCTCATTTAAAGCCACTGATGCATTTTTTTTCATCTTTATTACTTCTTCATATTTTTTACAAACTTTAGATATCTCTAAAGTTTCTTTTGCAAATTTATATGCATTTTCTTCAACTCGTTTTCTGTATTCTTTATCCATACATTTAATCATTGCATTATAAATTTGCTCAACTTCTGTTTCCGGATCCATATCTTCAACACTATCGATCATCACACAGGCATTTTCAGGTATTTCACTAAAACTTCCTATCTTATTCACTATTGTACATTTTCCTTTTCCTAACAAACGCATAAAACTAGCTGAAGATTCTCCATTATATGGATATCTTAAATTTAAACATATATCTGATATATCAATATAATTTTCAAAATCATTCAAATCAATATAACCTGTAACAATAACTTTAGAATCTAAGTTATTTTCATTTATACACTTATAAAATTGTTCGCTAAGTTCTTCTGCCATTTTTCCTACAAAAAAAAGTTTAATCTCTTTATGATGTTCTTCTAATTTTTTAAATGCTTTTAAAATAGGTATTGTACGTTTTGTTTCATGTATATGTCCAAATGATGAAAACACTATTGTCGTATTATTTATATTTAATTTTTCACTATATAAAATATCAGTAGCATTAACATTAATTTTTGCATACAAAGGAATAATATTAACACTATAATTTATTTTTTTTCTAAGTAATTCTCTCTTAGCATATTCACTATGAACTATTATTCTGTCTGCATAATTCGTTACAAATCCATTTATAGAAAGTTCATTTTTTAATCCATTGCTGACATTGTTCATATAATCGTCTATTTCGTTTTCATTCAAATCTTCAGCTAAATTTCTTTTAAATATTTTAGGTTTATAATCCTTATATAAATACATAGCTTCTAAAACGTTATTAAGTCTGTAATCATGAAGCACGATTATTCCTTTATATTTTTTTATATAATCAAACATATATTGATGATAAAGTGAATTGCCAACTTGATATATTATTCGATCATATTCGCTATATTTCTTTTTAAACTTCTTATGATTAAAAATCTGTACATTTTCAGGTAATTCACAATTTGCCTTATAATCATCTATAAATACATCAATATCAAACTTATTGCTCAGTTGTGTAATAATATCAACGCTGTAATCTGATATTCCTGATTGAATCGGTGGGAGTGGCGTAAACATTGCAATTTTATTTACAGAATCCTTATCAGTATCAACATCAATATTAGGTGAAATATTGTTAATAATATTAATAGCTTTTTCAGCTACTCCAGACCAATTAAATAATTTTAATTTTTCTTTTCCCTTTCGTATTAATTCATCTAAATCAGCTTCTGTAAGAGCATATTTTAAACCTTTAGATATATCTTTGACATCGTAAGGATCAACTAATATTGCAGCATCTTTTCCTATTTCGTCCAAACTGGAATTGTTAGAAGTTAAAACAGGGATCCCGCAGCTCCAAGCCTCAAGGATAGGAAGACCAAGACCTTCATATAAAGATGGAAAAGCCATTAAAGTAGCTAAATTATATAGTTTTATCATATCCACATTAGTAACGAAATTTGTAAGAATAACTCGTCCCGTAATGTTCAATTTTTTTATAAGACTTGTATATTTTTCATATGATATTTCAGATAATTTACAGACAACAACGAGCTGGTAGTTATGTATAATATCTTTATCTAACATTGCATATGCTTTTATAAGACCCTCGATATTTTTTCTATGATCATCTCCACCTGTACACATAATATAATCGCTATCAATTTTATATTTATTAAATAATTCTTGCTTTTCAAGATCAGAAATCTTTATTTCCTTATATGCATCTGCATCAACAGCGCCATATATTACATGAATCTTTTCTTCCGGAAAATTCAGATATTTTATCATATCTGTTTTTACACTTTCAGAAATTACAAGATACTCATCCATCCAACGCAGCATTTCAATACAAGATATATAGTATTCATATGTAGATTTATCACGTAAATATATATCTTTCATAACAAATGGGATGATATCATATACAGTCGCGATAACCCTGATTCCGTTAAACCATTTCTTTTCATATCTAATAATTTGACTTTCAAACGGAGAAGTTATATAAAATACATCAATTTTCTTGTCTTTGATAAAATTTTTGATAATATCTCCTACAATATCTTTATATTCAATATCCGAAATCAACTCATATTTAATACCGGAAAATAAATATATATCTTCTATATTTTCAGAATTCACTATCTCACTCATTGAAAATGCCTCAAACATATTAAAAAAGAAATATTTATTGTTATTATCATTTTCAATCATTGCTTTAAATTGACTGAGTGCATAGTTTCCTATCCCTCTATTTTTGCTCATCGGTCCTAATATTGCTGTCGCATCAAATGCAATATTCATAATCCACTCCTACAAATAATTTAATCCCAAACATTTTCATCTACAAATATAGAATTTATCCCCGTAAACGCATATTCTATATATCCTTTTGATTTCATAAAATCAATAATAGCTTGATCTTTATCACCCTTATTTATTGTTAAACTATAATCGATCATTTCAATAATAAATATCATTGGTCTGTAATTTATAAAATCAAAGTTATTTAATATATCTAATTCTAAGCCTTCAACATCAATATTTACTATTGTAGGCGCTTCTGAGAAATATGTATGTAATAGATCATTAACTGTTATTGTATCTATTAAAATTTCATCTTTTATATAAATCGACGGATTGATTCTTATAGATTCTTCAGCGGATTTTTTATCGATAGTAGATAATCCATCTCCACTTAAAATATAGAACGGAATTTTTTCATTTGATTTAGTCGCAATACATTTATTTACAATAATATCATTGCTTCTCATTAACTTTAGCTCTGGTATAAGTTGAGGATTTGCTTCAAGCAATACGCCCTTAGCGCCTCTTTTATAAAGAGCATAACTATTACTCATTATCTTTGCATGATTCGCTCCGATATCTAAATAGAAAATATCTTTAAATTGCATTCCTAAGACATGAAAAATATATTGTATTATTGAATCCTCTCCTGATTGTGAATATGTATCTTTTATTAAAAAACTATCTTGTGGATCGTATACATCAGCTATTCTAAATTTATCTAATATAGACATATTAGACTCAAGCAAATCAAGCCTATTATTTATTATCGCATTTATCTCGTATAATTCTTTTTGCTCATTTTCATAATTACTAATGATACTTTGATATTTGTTTATTTCATTTTCATAATTATTTAGTTTATTTTTATATTCCAATTCCTTAGCTGCAAAGTATTCTACGCTTCGTGATACTAACGAGTTAAATTGGGTTTGCTGTTCACATATAGGCTGTACATAAAAAAAGCAAAGTTTTCTGATCACTTTTTTAATAAAAATTTTAATCCTGCCTGTTAAGCCTCCGGTTGGAGGTAAAATTCTGTATGAAGTGTTAACTTCGTTATGTTTTAAATTTCTAAGTAACTGATTTATCTGATCAGAATATTCACTATTTTCCTTAATCTCTGAAAAATCATTACTTGCTTCGTTTGCATATTTTAATAATTTTTCATAAATCACTTCTTCTTCAATGCTCATTTTTTATCCCCTATTATTGTTACTATTTAAATAAAAGAGTTCTTATTTGATTTAAATTTTCAATATTTGAACAATCTTATTGATTACCATTTCTTCATTTGCTCGTATAACAATTTCAAATTCTTTTTCAATTTCCTCAAATTCATACTCAAATTCATTTAATCCATTTTTTAAATTTATTTCTTTTAAAATTTTACTACCGGAATTTGATGTTAACTGTAAAAATACCCCCCCCTTTTTGATATTTTAATTGTTAAATCTATCTGAAATCTTATTAAACCTTTGCTATACGTAAAATATGGACCATACAAAATCCCGTTTTCATTTAATATGATCCTTCCATCATCTTGCCGAACTCCGTTTTCATTTATACACATTGCCGACATATAATCCGATTCTGAATCTGAATTTTTAAAAACATAACAAATAAAATCATTTTCTTCTATATCGTTTTCATATCCGCATACATCTAAGCCTACTTTTTCGCATAATACTTTTACAGAATTTCCTGTGTAAAAATACGTATGAAATCTTGTTATTTCATATTTATATATGTAACATGGTGTACTATGAGCCATTTTAGAATTTCCATCTCTAAGTAAAGACTTCATAAATTTTAAATCAGTTATAGGATCTGTAAGATGCTCTAATAAGTTATTAGAAAAAATCCCATCAAAACGAAATTTTTTTAACTCATCCGTGTTCGATATCAACATAGGATTATGCAATTCTAATTCTGCATACGGTTCATATCCATAAACTGTATAACCTTCTTTTTCTAATTGTTTTAAAGAATTTGACCAGGAGCCGCACCCATAATTTAAATAAATACCACCCTTATGTGGTTCAAGCATATGAAAAGCTTTTATTTCTTTATCCGTAGAATCGCCTTCCTCAAATCCAAGATAATGAATATAATAATCTTCATCTTTTTCTCTTTGAGTCAAATTTAAAAACTTAGTAGGACCAAAAATAACCCCGCATGAAGGACATATATATCGTGTTAATTTTCCTCCATTAAAATCACACACAGCTTCTTTAATCTCAAAAGACTTCCTTTCAGCCTCATATTCACATATTCCGCATTTTACTAAATCATTTAACATCTCTGTTTGTGATGCCATATTATCAATTTGCTTCCATTTTACTTTCATTAATTCTTTAGAGATTGCATGTATATTTTTATAATGTTGTTCTAATTTATCTGAATGATTTTTTATATTCTCGATATTTTCTTCATGTGTTTTTTGAAAATCATTATAAATGTCAGTTATTTCAATTAATTTTCTCTCTATATCTTCAATCTTATTCTTAGTAAAACGACTATAAGGCAAGATAGGATTACTTCTTAAATATTCTAAAAAGTTTTTTAAACCACTCATTTGTCATCCATCTCCAACATATATAAAATGATAAATATACAAAGTATATCTTCTTTTATGCTAATTTCCCGTTATCCACTTATGCCTTATCGAAACACAGCCTTGACTTCTATCTTTCGATACAACATCAAATGTACAATAATTCCTGTAAAAATCCATTGGCGTTCCATCTATATCCACAACCGCAACATTGAGAATATATCTGCCGGACAGCAACGGTAATTCTGAAACTTCAAATATGATGCTGCCTGTATCTTCAATGTTTGCCACTTGTATCCTATCTATCTGCGTGTTATTTCCATATATGCATACTCCGTCTAAGTTATAAAATCCTATTCCAAAGTTATATTCTTTCAATGGTTTATTCACTTTATAGTAGATTATAAATTTAATATTCTCATCGGCTTTAAGTACGTTTGTAACCTGTCCTTTACTGTTTATAATTTCTGCTTTCGTAATTTCTATATATTTCAATCCAAATCTATTGGCGCTATAATCTATTTCCTCTGGTTTATTGTCGTCGCTATTTTGAGAGATGTCATGATCATTATCTGCATCAGCAGAAGTAGATTCTATTTTTTCATTCTTCTTATTTTCTTTTTCATCTATTTTTCTTTGTTCTTCTCTTTCCAGAACTTCGATTTTCTTATCATTCATAAAATTCAGATACGCATCTGTCACTTTATCTGATCTTCCTGCTTTTATGATCTTTCCTTCATTTATCCATATAGCTTCATCGCAAAACCGTTCAACCGTATCTGTATCATGAGTAACCAATATTATCGTTACTCCTGTAGCTTTTATTTCCCTGAGCCTGTTAAAACACTTCGCCTGAAAGTTCGCATCTCCTACCGCAAGTATCTCGTCTATCAGCAGTATATCCGCATCCACATTTATCGCTACTGAAAATGCCAGCCTCATATACATCCCTGATGAATACGTCCTCACCGGATTATCTATAAACTCCTCTAACTCAGAAAACTCTATTATATCCTTTAACCTTTTATCTATTTCCTTTTTCGTCAGTCCGAATATTGATGCGTTTATATATATATTTTCCTTTCCGCTCATGTCCGGATGAAATCCGGCTCCAAGCTCTATAAGGCTTGATACCCGTCCATTCATCTCTATCGAACCGCTGTCGGGATACATTATTCTTGAAAGCATTTTCAGCGTGGTGCTCTTTCCGCAGCCGTTATGTCCTATAAGACCGATGGCTTCGCCTTTTTTTACTTTAAAACTTATACCGTCGAGTACTATTCTTTCTTCGTAATTCCTTCTTTTGCTGAAAAGTACTTTTTCTTTTAAAGTCTTGCCTTTGTCGTAATATATTTTGAATTTCTTGGTTATGTTATCTACTTTTATCGCGTACTGCTCTTCCATTACAATTCCTCCGCAAAGTGTTTCTGCAATGAATTAAATACCAATCCGCCGAGTATCAGTAAAACTACACCTAATATCGTGGCGTTTAATAAAGTCTGTATTTCGGGTATTTTTCCATAATATAAAATATCTCTGTAAGCGACTATTACATGCGACATAGGATTCAGGTTGAAGATGCCGTGAAGCTGTTCGGGTACCTGTTCTATGGAATACATTACAGGCGATAAAAACTGCCATGCCATGGTTATAATGCCAAGTATGTATTCAAGATCCCGTATGTATACCGTTACGGCTGATACTATTAGGGCTATTCCAAGCGCTAATATGTATTCCACTATCATGATGATCGGCAGACATAATATAGCCGCCGGATTTAAGCCTTTGCCTGATACTATCAATACTAAAAATATGACTATGAAACATAAGAGCATATTTACAAATTGACTGGTTACGAATGATATCGGAAGTACTTCTCTGGGAAAATATATTTTCTTTACCATCTCCTGCTGCGACCATATGCAGCCTGCTCCTCCCGCGACTGACGTACTGAAAAATATCCACGGGATAAGCGCTACAAACAAAAACAGATAATAGTCTTCTATGCCTGAGCGCATTATTGTTGAGAATACCATGGTATATACAGCAAGCTGAAGCAAAGGATTTATGAATGTCCATAAGAATCCTAAGATTGATCCTTTATATCTGCCCTTTAAATCCCTTTTTACAAGAGAAAATATCATCTCTCTGTATGCGTATATTTCTTTAAATTTCTTTATCATAATCTCTATTTTCCAACGTATAATATATCTCTTTTATTCTGTCCTCTGATTTTAATGCTGCATTTTTCAAAGATAATTCTTTCTGTATATATTGCTGCGCTTTTTGTGAGATTTCTGTATAGTATGTTTTATCTTCATGCAGCTTTCTCATATACATCGCAGCCTGATTTATATCAGGAGAAGCCCATCTGCTTCCCGCTTTGTATAAAGATATATCTTTTTTTAATGTTGCGATCTCATAGTCAATCATACAGGCTGTATCACTATTCATAAATTCTGTATTCGCCGACCAGTTTGTCGCTATTACAGGAGTTCCTAATAACATTGCTTCTGCCATCACAAGTCCGAAACCTTCTGCCCGATGCAATGAAACTACTGCATCTGCGCATTTAATTAGACTGTTTACTGCACTTTTTTCCAAAGTTTCTTTTATTAAATATATATTTGTATATTCCCTGCAGAGATCTTGTATTATTTCATCGTCTTCATTTGATGCATTATTTATCTTTATTACCAGACCGACCTTTGTTTCTTCTTTAGGAAATGCTTTCTTAAAGGCTTTTATAACCCCCATAGGATTTTTACGTTCCACGCAGCTTCCATGGTCGTACATCATGAGATACAAAAACTTATCTTCCGGCAGGTTAAAGTCTGATCTTGCATATTCTTTTGTTATTTCTGCCGTTATATGATAATGAATACATTTAACAGGCTTGTCCGTTTTTTTTCGTATCGATTCGCATATAAATTCAGAAGGCGCCCATATTTCATCAAGATAATTGAAACACGAAGTCCATTCATCTGGAAAATCTTCAAGCTCCCATAGCCAATAGGCGATATTATATCTGTAATCCCATGCAGACTTATCTATATCTAAATACGCAACAGCCATTTCATGAGGATTTATATGTATTACGTTTATATCGTAAATCAGTTCAGAATTTATGCGGTTATCGTATGCAGTATCGGATTCCTTTTGAATCCCAAGCTGCGAATATTGATAAATGTTAATGGGATATTCAGTATTATCAAGTATGGAAGCAAGAAGTCTGCAGCTCTGACCGAGTCCCGTTTCTGCTTTTATGTTTCCTATGAGATTTATACCTTTGGGATAACGGTTTGCTTCATAAGGTTCTTTTCCTTCTTTCCACAGTTTTTTCAAACTATTTGATACAATAGTTCTTTTTGCTTTCCTTAGAAAACCGACTGGAAGAATTTTTATCAATATCGGCTTCATAACTCTTGCGGTTTTTATTAGCCATTTATTTGCTTTATTCACGATATATCCTCCACTTTCGGTTTTAGTTTATCTCGTATCCTCACCTGCTAATTTCAGCTTTCCAATACTCAAGCATATCTTCTATTGTTTCCTCTATTTCTCTCTCTGCTCTCCACCCTGTTTCTTTCTCTGTCTTCTTCATATCCGCATAGTGTACTGGTACGTCTGCCGGTCTGTACTTCTTTTCATCTATCTTTACTTCTATTTCTTTTCCGCTTTTGTCTATT
>JAAVYD010000151.1 GCA_022790955.1 Bacillota bacterium | reverse complement strand
GGGATACGATTTCAACATCAACTCCCCCAAGCAGCTAGGGGAAGCCCTCTTTGAAAAGCTGGGGCTGCCCCATGGGAAAAAGACGAAAACAGGCTGGTCTACCAATGTGGACGTTTTAAACGATCTGCGCTGGCAGGCCCCAGTGGTGGAGGAAATCCTCCGCTACCGCACAGTATCGAAGCTGAAATCCACCTACTGCGACGGGCTTTTAAAGGTGATTGGCCCGGACGGGCGCATCCACTCCAGCTTCAACCAGACAGAAACCCGCACAGGGCGCATTTCCAGCACAGAGCCGAACCTGCAGAACATCCCGGTGCGCACCCCCATCGGACGGGAGCTGCGAAAGTTTTTCGCGGCGGAAAAAGGCGTGCTGGTGGACGCGGACTACAGCCAGATCGAGCTGCGGGTGCTGGCCCATGTGGCAAACGATTCCGCCATGCAGGAGGACTTCAGGGAGGGCCGGGATATCCACACCGCCACAGCGGCAAGGGTGTTCGGCATGCCTCCGGAACTGGTGACAGGCGAAATGCGCAGCAGGGCAAAGGCTGTAAACTTTGGCATTGTCTATGGCATCGGGGCCTTCTCCCTTTCCAAGGATATCGGGGTCAGCCGCAAGGAGGCGGAGGACTATATCAACGAATACCTGCGGGGATTCGCCGGGGTGGACGCCTACATGAAGCGGGTGGCAGAGGAAGCCCGGGAGCAGGGCTATGTGGAAACCATGTTTGGCCGTAGGCGGTACCTGCCGGAGCTGAAAAGCTCCAACTTCAACATGCGGGCCTTTGGGGAACGGGTGGCCCGGAACATGCCCATCCAGGGGGCGGCGGCGGACATCATTAAAATCGCCATGATCCGGGTTTCCAAACGGCTTATGCAGGAAGGCCTTCAGGCCAGGATGATTTTACAGGTACACGACGAGCTGATTGTAGAGTGTCCGGAAAGCGAGCAGGAACAGGTGAAAAAGCTGCTGCGGGAGGAGATGGAGCAGGCGGTAAACCTTGCCGTCCCCCTGGTGGCAGAGGCCTGCGCCGGGAAAACCTGGTACGACGCCAAAGGCTGACGGCACGCAGGACAGAGGAAACGCGACCGGATGCTTCCGCGCTTACGGCGGCCATCGTGTGTCCTCCTGCCCCCGTGGAGTCCACAGTTGAAATCCGCTGGGAAAACTGCTATAATGAATAATAGGCAATACCGCACCATTCTAAGCGGGATATTACGGCACCCATACATGGTATAATAACCGCAAAGCGCTCACCCCCTGCTTCGCAGGGGTATCGGGAACTCCGGATAAGGTTATGGTACAATAAACCGCCCGGGACAGGGAGACAAAAAGGCCGTCCTTAACCGGGCGGTTCTTAAACTCCATGTTGGAAAAGAGGAAGCATGAAGCGTATT
>JAAVYD010000208.1 GCA_022790955.1 Bacillota bacterium | reverse complement strand
TTCAACGGCACCACCAGAATCACCCGCGCTGAGACAGCGAAGGTCATGGTGGATTCCCTGAAAATCAAGTAAGGTTTCAACTCACCTAAATTTTACAGTTCCTAAAAAGAGAGGGCGCAGGGCAACCTGCGTCCTTTCTTTGCAACGTGACGAAACGCAATCGCGATGCGATAGCGTTTGCACCTAAGACGCGAGGGACAGAGTGCTGTTTTTTCGCCGCATGAAAACGCAAATATTAAATTTGCGTTTTGCCATGCGCTTACGGGAGTGCCCGCGTGCTGAGGGTGCTCCCGTCCTATTTCCCCCAAAAGAGAAAAATAAAAACGGCAGGGAACCGGGTGGATTGCGCTGTGATTCTCTGCCATTTGGTGCGTCTTAAAAGTTTTTGGGTTTCCAAAGGGGATTTTTTCAAAAATCCCCTTTGGCCGCCGGAGGCAGCAAAGCAAAAGAGGACGGATTGCTCCGTCCCCTTTCGCTTCGGGCTTTGTAAAATTTAGGTGAGTTGAAATACCTTATTTCGCGTTGTCAATCCGGACAGCGGCGGTAGCGGCTGCAGCGCGGATGGTGTTGCCCAGGGGGTTGAAGGTGTTGTTGCCCTCGCCCATGAGCATGTTGGCGTTCACGCAGGCGTAAACGTAGTTCTTTGCCCAGCCTGCAATCTTCGCGTCATCGGCAAAGGGAGTGCCGATGTTCACATCCTCGGTGTTAAGCTTCATCACGCGGGAGATGATAACAGCCATCTCCTGGCGGGTGATGGTAGCGTTGGGCCGGAAGGTGGTTGCACCGCCGTCACCGGTGATGTAGCCCTTGTCAGCGCAGTAAGCAACAGCCGCGGCGGCTTCGCCGGTAATGCCGTTCATGTCACTGAACTGGCTGGCTTTGCCTTCCCACTCAGCAGGCTTGAAATCGTCCACACGGGCCATCATGGTGGCAAACTGCACACGGGTCACGTTGGTGTAAGGCCCGAAGGTGCCATCGCCGTTGCCGATGATAATGCCGCGCTTGGAAGCGTCCATTACGTAGCTGTAGAACCAGTCGCCGGGCTTCACATCGCTGAAGCCATCATCAATTTTCACTTCGATGGTGTACTTCTGCTTGTTTGCGCCGTCCTCAGACAGAACCCAAACGGTCTTGGGCTGGGTAAAGTTCATGATAGCTCCAGACTGCACAAGGCCGGTGTTGGGGGAGAAAGCGCCGTTGGCAGTGGTAATTACAAAGGCGCCGTCAGATAC
>JAAVYD010000121.1 GCA_022790955.1 Bacillota bacterium | reverse complement strand
TTATGGTCAGATAGTTGTGCAGACGTTTCCTCTTCTAGGAAATTATGGAATTATACCGAGTGATTTTGAGAGCAGAAAATCCTTCGTAAAGGGATATATAGTAAGAGATTGGTGTCAGGAACCTTCAAATTTCAGGAATGAGGGGGATCTTGACACTTTTTTGCGGGAGCAGAATATTCCGGGTCTTTACGGCATAGATACGCGGGCGCTTACTAAGATCGTAAGAGAAAACGGCGTTATGAACGGTATTATTCTTTCCGAGCTGCCGAATGATACGTCTGATTACATTAATACATTAAAAGATTATGTTATCACGGAAGCGTTAGCCAATACTTCCTGCGAAGGTTTAGAGAATCATCCGCGCACTACGGAGGAAAATCCTAAAAAAGTTGTTTTGATGGATCTCGGTACTAAGAGAAATATTTTCAGGGAGCTTCAGGATAGAGGCTGCGACGTTATCGTGGTTCCGTATAATGCAAAGGCTGACGAAATACTCGCGATGAAGCCGGACGGTATTATGTTGTCTAACGGTCCGGGGGATCCCGCTGAAAATACGGAAGTTATAGCGGAGATAAAAAAGTTAAGAGAGAGTGGAGTGCCGATCTTTGCGATCTGCCTTGGTCATCAGCTTTTGGCGCTCGCTTCCGGGGCGAAAACGGAGAAGATGAAGTACGGTCACAGGGGCGCTAATCAACCGGCGAAACGGCTCTCTGATTCCAGGGTTTTTATAACGAGCCAGAATCATGGTTACTGTGTTATGAAGGAGAGCCTGCCTGATTTCGCCGAGCTGAGTTTCGTGAATGTCAACGATGGTACATGCGAGGGAGTTAATTATAAGGACAAGCCGGTATTTTCCGTTCAGTTTCATCCGGAAGCATCGGCAGGTCCGCTGGATTCAGGATCGTTATTTGATGATTTTATAAAATTAATGGAGGAGGTTGGAGTTAATGCCGTTAAATAGTAAATTAAAAAAAGTAATGGTGATAGGTTCCGGTCCGATAGTAATCGGTCAGGCTGCCGAGTTTGATTACGCGGGAACTCAGGCGTGCAGAGCGCTTAAAGAAGAAGGTCTTGAGGTTGTTTTGATAAATTCAAATCCCGCTACTATAATGACCGATAATCAGATGGCGGACAGCATATACATAGAGCCTCTTTCTTTAGAGATTATTAAAAGAATTATAATAAAGGAAAAGCCGGACGGTCTGCTTTCCACTCTTGGAGGTCAGACAGGTCTTACGCTGTCCATGCAGCTTGCAAAGGAGGGATTCCTGGAGGAGCAGGGAGTAATGCTTCTCGGAGCTGATCCGGAAACGATAGACAAGGCGGAAGACAGGCAGATGTTTAAGGATACTATGGAATCAATAGGTCAGCCTGTAATACCATCCACCGTTGTAAACGATGTGGATTCTGCAGCTGAGTTCGCCGAATCCATAGGATATCCCGTTATAATCCGTCCGGCATTCACCCTCGGCGGTACGGGCGGCGGCATAGTGAACAATGAAGAAGAACTGCGTGAGATTACAGAGAACGGGCTGAGATTATCGCCTATAACTCAGGTTCTTGTAGAAAAATGCATAGCCGGCTGGAAAGAAATAGAGTTCGAGGTGATGCGGGACAGCAAGGGCAATGTTATCACTGTCTGCTCAATGGAAAACTTCGATCCGGTGGGCGTGCATACGGGGGACAGTATCGTAATAGCTCCCGCCGTTACCCTTTCCGATAAGGAATATCAGATGCTGAGAACAGCGGCGCTCGATATCATTTCCGAGCTTAAAGTCGAGGGAGGCTGCAACTGTCAGTTCGCGCTCCATCCGGAGAGTTTCGAGTACGCCGTTATCGAGGTAAATCCGAGAGTATCCAGGTCTTCTGCGCTGGCTTCAAAGGCTACGGGATACCCGATAGCCAAAGTTGCGGCAAAGATAGCGATAGGTTTTACTCTTGATGAGATCAAAAACGCTGTTACAGGAAATACTTACGCATGCTTCGAGCCTACCATAGACTACGTGGTAGTCAAATTCCCTAAGTGGCCTTTTGATAAATTTGTGTACGCAAAGCGTACTCTCGGAACTCAGATGAAAGCTACGGGCGAGGTAATGGCGATAGGTCAGAGCTTCGAAGAAGCGCTCATGAAAGCCGTGCGCGGCGCCGAGATCAAGCATAACACTCTTGACAACGAATATCTGCGCGAGCTTTCAGACCACGAGATAAAAGCGCGAATACATAACTGCGACGACGAAAGGCTGTTCGTCATATATCAGGCGCTCAAGCGCGGCGTTTCGGATGTGGATGAAATATACGATATAACAAAAATAGACAGGTGGTTCCTGCATAAGATATTAAAATTAATAGCTATGGAAGAAAGGCTTGCGGGCGAGGAGCTTACAGACGAGCTTTATCTCGAAGCCAAAAAGCATGGTTATCTGGATTCCGTTATCGAAGCGCTTTCCGGTCAGAAAATAAAGAATAAGCGCAGGGCTGTATTTAAGATGGTAGATACCTGCGCAGCTGAGTTCGACGCGGAAACTCCATATTTTTATTCTACTTATGACGATGATAACGAAGCCAAAGCATTTCTCGAAAAGCAGAAGAAAGCAGATAAGAATAGTAAAGGAACTGTTATAGTTTTCGGTTCAGGTCCTATAAGAATAGGTCAGGGCATAGAATTCGACTACGCTTCCGTGCAGTGCGTATGGTCGCTTAAGCGCGCAGGCTACGAGGTTGTTATCGTTAATAATAACCCTGAAACCGTATCCACCGATTTTGATACTGCTGACAGGCTTTATTTTGAACCTCTTACCAACGAAGACGTTATGAACATCATAGAAACCGAGCAGCCGGAGGCTGTTGTGGTGGCTTTCGGCGGTCAGACGGCAATTAAGCTGACAAAGTATATGAACGATAACGGCGTGAAGATTCTCGGAACTCCGCCGGACAGCATAGATATGGCTGAGGACAGAGAGCGTTTCGACGAGCTTTTAGAAAGGCTTAACGTAAAGCGCGCCGCAGGAGTTACGGTAATGACTACGGAAGAAGCGTTAGATGCGGCGAATACGATAGGTTATCCCGTTCTCATGCGTCCGTCATACGTACTCGGCGGTCAGAACATGATAATTGCTTTCGACGATAAAGATATTAACGAATATATGGAAATAATCCTGCGTCAGGAAATTGAGAATCCTATTCTCATAGATAAATATCTCATGGGAATTGAGCTTGAGATAGACGCGATCTGCGACGGCGAAGATATCCTGATTCCAGGTATAATGGAACACATAGAAAGAACAGGAATCCACTCAGGAGATTCCATTGCGGTATATCCTGCATGGAATATTACGGACGAAATAATCGAAAAAATAATAGAACAGTCCAAGAGTCTGGCTATCTCCATGAATACCCTCGGTCTGGTAAACATTCAGTATCTTATCTACGATAACGATCTTTACGTTATCGAGGTCAATCCGAGGTCTTCAAGAACTATCCCGTATATCAGCAAAGTTACGGGCGTTCCTATGGTAGACCTGGCTACGAGAGCCATGCTTGGCGAAAAGTTAGCGGATATGGGATATGGAACGGGACTTTACAGAAAGTCGCCTTATTATGCAGTAAAAGTTCCGGTGTTCTCATTCGAGAAACTGATAAACGTAGACACCCATCTCGGCCCGGAAATGAAATCTACGGGCGAGGTTCTCGGTATCGCGGGAACTCTCGAAGAAGCTCTTTATAAAGGGCTTGTTGCCGCTGGATATAAGATGAAAAAAGAAGGCGGAGTTCTGCTCACGGTAAGAGAGCGGGATAAAGGCGAGGTTGCAGATATTGCAAGAGGATTTAACGACATGGGATTCGAGCTTTACGCCACGGAAGGAACGGCAAGAGTTATAGAAGGCGAAGGAATGACGGTGCATCATGTCGATAAGATTTATGAGTCGGATAATAACTGTATGACCCTGCTTGACAGCGGAAAAGTAGACTATATCATTTCCACATCATCCAGAGGAAGGATTCCTACAAAAGATTCCGTAAAAATCAGGAGAAAAGCAGTAGAAAGAGATATACCGTGTCTGACTTCCATGGATACGGCTGTCGCCGTAGTAAACAGCCTGCGTTCCAAATTTACTAAAGAATGCACCGAGCTTGTCAACATCAACGATATGAGAGAAGAACGCCAGAGCCTTAAATTTATGAAGATGAGCGGCACGAAAAACGATTACATCTATTTTAATTGTTTCGACCAGCATATAGATAATCCGGAAGGTCTTGCAGTAATGCTTTCCGACAGGCATCTGGGAATCGGCGGCGACGGAATCTGCCTTATATATCCTTCAGAAAAAGCGGATGCAGCCATGGTTCTCATAAATCAGGATGGAACTTACGGCGGAGTATCGGGAAACGCCCTTCGCTGCATAGGCAAATATCTGTATGATTCCGGTATTGCGGAAAAGGATATCGTTACAGTGGAAGCGGATGGTGAGGTCAGAACCGTTAAACTTATAAAACAATACGGAGAAGTCACTACTGCTACCGTAGATATGGGTATAGTTAAGCTCACACCGGAGGATATTCCTGTAAATATTGCTGCGGAAAAAGTTGTAAACGAGCCTGTTACAGTAGGCGGCAGGGATTACAATATTACATGCGTTAATATAGGAAATCCTCACTGCGTAGTATTCGTAAAAAATGTTGATAATATAGATGTACAGAAAATCGGACCTAAGTTTGAGCATAACGAGCTGTTCCCTGAAAGGATAAACACAGAGTTCGTTAAGGTGATAAGTCCGACCAAATTGAAAATGCGCGTATGGGAGAGAGGAAACGGAGAAACCTGGGCGTGCGGCACGGGAGCCTGCGCCGCCGTTGTGGCTGCTGTGGAAAACGGATACTGCAAAAAAGACGAGGAGATCACCGTTAAAGTTATCGGAGGAGAACTCAAGATAAGATATTCCGATGATTCGCTCACGATGACAGGCGACGCCAGCGGTATTTTTGAAGGAACCATTCAGGTCTGATGATCCTGCAGGAGGAGAGAAATGAAGATCGTTAAATATATATTCGTAACAGGAGGAGTTGTTTCCGGGCTTGGAAAAGGCATTACGGCGGCGTCTTTGGGACGCCTGCTGAAAGCCAAAGGATATAAGGTCATAGCTCAGAAGCTCGATCCGTATATTAATGTGGATCCCGGCACCATGAGTCCTTATCAGCACGGTGAAGTGTTCGTGACGGAAGACGGAGCGGAAACAGACCTGGATTTGGGTCATTACGAGAGATTTATAGATGAAAATTTGAATAAATATTCAAACCTTACCACAGGAAAGGTTTACTGGAACGTTTTAACAAAAGAGCGTCATGGCGATTATCTCGGCGAAACCATCCAGGTCATCCCGCATATTACTAATGAGATAAAAAACTTCGTTCACTCGGTTGGAAAGAAAGCCGAGGCGGATATAGTTATAACCGAGATCGGCGGAACTACAGGCGATATCGAGAGTCAGCCTTTTATAGAAGCTATAAGGCAGCTTTCTCTTGAAGTCGGACGGGAGAACTGCCTGTTCATCCACGTTACGTTTATACCGTATCTCGTGGGTTCCGGCGAATATAAATCAAAGCCGACACAGCATTCTGTTAAGGAACTTCGTTCCATGGGAGTGTCGCCTAATATAATTGTTGCGCGCTGCGATTACCCGATTACGGACAGTATCCGCCAAAAGATCTCGCTTTTCTGCAATGTAAAGGAGGACTGCGTTATCAATAACACTACTGTACCAGTTCTCTACGAAGCTCCTCAGATGCTTGAGGAGAGCAATTTTTCCGCTATCGTGTGCAGGGAACTTGGACTTGAGGACAGACCGGGAGATATGAAGCGATGGGAGGAAATGACAGATCGCATAAAGAACAGCGATAAAGAAGTTACCATCGGGCTTGTAGGTAAATATGTTCAGCTTCATGACGCTTATCTTTCAGTTGCAGAGGCGCTTAAACACGGCGGCTGGGAGAACGGCGCCAATGTTAATATTAAGTGGACGGATTCAGAAGAAGTTACTGCGGATACGGTGGAAAGGCTGCTCGGCGACTGCGACGGCATACTCGTTCCCGGCGGGTTCGGCGACCGCGGCATAGAGGGCAAGATTACGGCTATTAGATATGCTCGTGAGAATGATTTGCCGTTTTTAGGCATCTGTCTGGGAATGCAGATGGCTGTCGTGGAATTTGCGAGAAATGTAATCGGCATTAAGAACGCTAATTCAAGCGAGTTTGCCCCGGAGGGCGATTCCCCTGTGATCCACTGGATGCCTGATCAGCGGGGCGATATCCAGATGGGCGGCACCATGCGTCTTGGCGCGTATCCGTGCGTGATATCAGATAACAGCGTGCTGAAAGCAGCTTACGGTCAGCAGGAAATCGCGGAGCGTCACAGGCACAGATACGAATTTAATAATTCGTACAGAGAAAAATTTGCGAATGCGGGCATGGTTTTCTCCGGGCTTTCTCCCGACGAGCGTCTTGTGGAAGCGATAGAATTGCCGGATAAGAAATTCTTCGTCGGAGTTCAGTATCATCCGGAGTTTAAAAGCAGACCGAATCACGCCCATCCGCTTTTTAGAGAGCTTATAAAGGCGGCTTTGGATAAATAATCTTATAGCGTATTTATGCTTGCTTTTTGCAGGTCTGGATTTCTGCGGTTTTGGTTGTGCAAAGCCGCAGAATATTTTATTGTGCAGGAAATGTTAATGTAATTTGCATAATGTAATAGATTCTGCCGTTGAAAGTGAATCGGAAGAGAGAATTTGTTATAAGGAGTTTTTATGGATATTTCGGTAAATACGAAAAAAATGGCGGTAATAGGGGACCCGATAGCCCATTCATTGTCGCCGTTTTTACATAATAATGTTATAGATGAAAATGGATTCGACGCTTTATATATGCCGTTTTTGGTAAAGCCGCAGGAACTTAAAGAATTCTGCAGCGCTGCTAAGACTTTGGGATTTTCGGGATTTAACGCCACCATGCCCCACAAGCAGGCTCTGCTCGATATAGTAGACGAGCTGGACCCGGAAGCCGAGGCTTACGGCGCGGTAAATACGGTAAAGATTCATGCGGACGGCAGGCTTACAGGTTATAATACGGATGTAAGGGGTCTGCTTATGGCTTTAAAGGGGCAGGGAGTTCAGCTTGAAGGCGCGCGGGTAATGGTGATAGGCGCTGGAGGAGTGGCAGGCGCTTTTGTTAAAGGCTGCGGCGGAGAAAAAGTCGCTAAGGTCACCGTGCTGAACAGGACTTATGAGAAAGCGGCGCAGCTTTGCGACGGGCTCTCCTACGGCGAGGCTATGGAACTCAGCGCGGATAATCTTGCCGGAGTCGCTGATGAAGCTGATATTATCGTAAATTGTACATCGCTCGGCATGGCTGAAACGGGAAGCGATTTTGACGATATTTCTTTTCTGGATAAAACAAACGCGCTTCTCTGCGATCTTATATACAACCCGTGGGAAACCAAGTTCCTCGCATACGGTCGCCGCCGCGGGCTTAAAACTATAAACGGTATGGATATGCTGATATATCAGGGGCTTATCGCCTTTGAGATATTTATGGATGTGAACCTTGATTATAAAAAAGAACATGACAGACTTCTGCCGCTATGCAGGGACAGGTTGTTTGGAAAATAGAAAGGATACGGTTATGGTTAAGAACAAAAAAATATTGCGAAAAATTATTTTAGCATTATTATTGATCTGCACAGCATTTTTAATATACTCCATTGTGAAAGATCCTTTGGGAAAACACGATATTATGTTTGCGCTAACTGTTACGGTAGGATTTATTGCTCTGGATGCGGATGAAAAGAAAGACGATATATCTTGATTCGGATAAGCGCTGCAATGTTTTGAAAGAAATAATTTATATTGTGAGCTGCTTTATGGCGTAAGAAATAATATAATCGCCTTGACTGATTTCTAACTTTGGTCCGCTCACTCTGATTTTGCTGTTTTAGATATAAAATTCCCCCTAAGCAGGTTTTTATATTTTAGTGACCTACTTAGGGGTAAACTATAAATCCTTTATATAAAATAAGTTTTAGCCTGCCCAATAAATATCACATATCATTTGAAACTTAATGTTTAATCTATGAATTTCATCTGCTCATTATCTAAGAGGTCTAATGTTTGACCGGTGAATTTCATCCGATTAGTATTTATTATTCTATACGGTTGTTCCATCTCATTTTCAAAGTAGTCCATAGGAGTGTCGCCACGGAAGAGAGCAGAGCTTCTGGCAGGTTCAGTAAACTGTTTACCGCCGGTCAGCTGTGAATAGGCTTCTTCTACCTTCTGATTCATTCCATCCAGTATCTTGGACGCATTTTCTAACGCCTTCATAATTTCCTGGGGATCATCCGACAAATTGGAAAGTCCCAAAGATTCGGCAGAAATGGAATTAAGCAGGTTTTCCGTCGCCTGTGACGCCTGTCCGCCTGACAATTCATCAAATTCATCCGCCAAGAACCGGTGTCCACCGTATTGCATGCTCAAGATGTCTGTATAGTCTGATTGAATACTCTGCTTGTAGTTATGCAGGTACGTTTCAGCCAGGTCTTTTGTCATATTGGGATCACTATGCGTACCTGTGCCGTTCAAGTAATTTTCAAGCTCTTCTATTTTTGACATTGTAAACTGCAATTTGGATTTTGCGTAATCGACAAGATCTGAATAAGTCTTTATTCCATTTCTTTGCTCTAAAATCGAATTTTCAGCCCATTCTTCTTTGCTGATTCCAGGCGGGTACTTCTGATAGCCGAAAATCGCTATCTGATCCGGTTCTGCTTGCGTATTCAAAATCGCCTTCTGATCCGGTTCTGTTTCCTCAGTTTTGCTCGCTTCTAAAATCTCCAACGCCTTTTTGCTCAAATCAACCGTATCATGGTTTCTCTTGTCAACATAATTGGCGTTTGCCTGCTGAAACACTTTTTGCAAACCAGAATTTTGCAATTGTCCTATCGTGCTTTGCATTGGATTCTGCATTTGCGGTCTAAATATACTTTGACTGTTTAATAGATTTATCCTCATAAAATTATTCCCCCTTTCTATATCCTGAGAGTATGGTTATAAGAAACTTGGTCAGCAGTATTTGTGAAAACTAATGGAATTATTTTACCATATAAATATCTTTTTTTCAAGGCAGAACTATATGGCTGATATTGTCAGATTGTTGTGGAGTTTTTTGATAATTACAGATGCATAATTAATAAGCTGGTTTCTTCGTTGTCCGCTTCCTTTAAGCATGATTTTTTCCGAGCCGTTGATTCATATCTTCTGCTAAGGTTTACAATATGCTGCGCGCTGCTGTTTTGCAGTCTTCTAATACTGAGGAAAACAGAGCATCAATATCTGCGATTTCTCCGCTGATTGTTGTTGGTTTAATTGATTTTATCACTTTAGAATTGTTCTCATTTTCTTTTTTGGAAAATGCCATATTTATTTTACATTAACAGATAAATATTTTAATGCGAGTCAGAAATTTCAATTTCTTATTGACAAAAAAACAAACCGGTTGTATACTGGTATACAGATAGCAAAGGCGCTATGGATTTACATCATCCGTAGTGCCTTTTTGTCATTTATAAGGCATAAATAGTATAAAATCATTATCAGCCGGTGTTTTGCAGCCGGATTGAGTGTATTAATTTAGATTATGAAAGGATTAAGGAGAAAGAGAATGGCTAAGATCAATGAAATTTTCGGAAGCATGGTATTTAACGACGCCGTAATGAAAGAAAGACTGCCGAAGGCTACATATGCGGCTTTAAAAGAAGCGACGGAAACAAATAAAAATCTGACGGTAGACGTGGCGAACGTAGTAGCTGCAGAAATGAAAAACTGGGCGCTTGAGAGAGGCGCTACTCACTTTGCTCACTGGTTCCAGCCGCTCACGGGCGTTACTGCAGAAAAGCACGATGCGTTTATCAGTCCTGTAGGCGACGGCACGGTAATCATGGATTTTTCAGGTAAAGAACTTATAAAAGGCGAGCCGGATGGTTCCAGCTTCCCTTCCGGCGGGATCAGAGCTACGTTTGAAGCAAGAGGATATACCAACTGGGATCCGACATCATATGCGTTCATTAAGGAAAAAACACTATGCATTCCTACTGCCTTTTTTGCTTACGGCGGCGAAGCCCTCGACGAAAAAACGCCGCTGCTTCGTTCTATGGATGCTGTAAACAAACAGGCTTTAAGGATTGTAAAACTTTTCGGCATGAATAATGTTGAAAATATGATAACTTCAGTAGGACCTGAACAGGAATATTTCCTGGTGGACAGAGAAGTTTGCGAACAAAGACCTGACCTCGTTTACTGCGGCAGAACTCTTTTCGGCGCAAAGCCGCCTAAAAGACAGGAATTAGCGGATCATTATTTCGGAGCTATCAAGCCGCGCGTTAAGAAGTTCATGGAAGAGCTTAACGAAGAACTCTGGAAAATAGGTATTCTTTCCAAGACGGAGCATAACGAAGTTGCGCCTGCTCAGCACGAAATCGCGCCGATCTACACAGAAACGAACGTAGCGCTGGATCATAACCAGATTACTATGGAAATTTTAAAAAAAGTAGCAAAAAGGCACGATATGGTTTGTCTGCTTCATGAAAAACCTTTTGCCGGCGTAAACGGTTCAGGAAAACATACGAATTGGTCTATTGCGACAGATACGGGAATTAATCTGCTTAAACCGGGCAGCGACCCTGAGAATAATAAAATATTCCAGCTAATGCTCGCAGCGGTTATCCAGGCGGTAGACGATTATCAGGATCTTTTAAGAGTTTCCGTAGCCAGCGCAGGAAACGACCACAGACTCGGAGGAAACGAAGCTCCGCCGGCTATAATTTCCATTTTCTTAGGTGATGAAATCGGAAGACTTGTAGATTCAATAATCTCTGGCGCCGAACTTAAAAATATAGAAAGATTCCGCATAGACGGCGCTACTGTACTGCCTGCATTCCAGAGCGACACAACAGATAGAAACAGAACTTCTCCGTTCGCATTTACAGGAAACAGATTTGAATTCAGAATGACAGGCTCGGAGCAGTCCATCGGCGACGCTTGCTTTGTAATTAATACAATAGTGGCTGAATCCCTCATGCAGTTTGCAGATAAATTAGAAGCTGCAGAGGATTTTGATAAAGCGGTAGACGAGGTTATAAAGGAAGCTCTTACTGCTCATCACAGGATTATATTTAACGGAGATAATTATACCGACGAATGGGTAGCGGAAGCTGACCGCAGAGGACTTCTCAACCTTACAAGTACTGTAGACGCTGCGCCGTATCTTATCGCTAAAAAAAATGTAGAGTTGTTTAAGCGTCACAGAATTTTTTCAGAGATAGAATCTACTGCAAGATACGAGATTAAGTTGGATGAGTACGCAAAACTGATAAATATTGAAGCGCTTACTATGATAGAAATGGCTAAGAGAAGCATAGCGCCTTCCGTAAGTGAATACTGCAGAGATCTGGCTAATACGGCTCTTGCTAAAAAAGAACTCGGCGTAAATATTAAAGCTGAAAAAGATGTACTCGACAAGATATCAGACCTCGCTGCGGTTCTTAATGATAAGATAGCTATATTGGAAGAAGCAGAATTAAAAGCAGACGAATTTGAAATGCTTGAGAAAGCTAATTATTTCCACGATGAAGTAATACCTAAGATGAACGAACTGCGTCTTATATGCGACGAACTGGAAACAATGACTTCTGCAGATTACTGGCCGTTCCCTGGCTACGGCGAACTGCTTTTCAGCGTAAAATAATATAGATAAAGCCCACTTTTATCCTGAAATTTGCAGAGAATCAGCAATAAAAACCTTAAAAAATTCCCCTTTTGCCGGATTGAAAATTGCCTGCAGAAGGGGAGTTTTGTTTGCGATATATTATAATAATTCTTATATATAATATTAACTAATACAAAGAAATATGCAGAAAATAAATACCTTGCATGGTAAAATAGATGTAAAGCGCTGCCAAACACGGTTGGCGGCAGATTCCAACCTCGCTTTGCTTCGTGGAATCCTCGCATGAGAGCTACCAACGATTCGCTTTGCGAATCGGGTTAGGACTTCACGGTTGGCCCTCACTGGAAAGACTGTGACCCTCTGTTTACATAGAAACCTGTAAAGGAATCTTAGAAAGGAGGGCTGAAGTGATGTTGACTATCGAAGGATTGATAGCAGTATTAAGGTTCGGCTTAACCTGCTTTGGTCTTGGATACGCTATCGGATCCAAGGATAATAACAAAACACAGAAATAACCGCATTTACCGGGTAAGCTAAGCGGCTATTAAAGCAATTAATATCTCGGGCTAACCGTTTATAGGCAGCGTCTTTTTCTATATTCAGATTAGCATAGATTTAAAATTTAATCAAGGTTTAAATCAGTTTACTTTTGTTTTAAAGAATATACATACGATTTAATCATGTTTTCTAATAATATGATCTCAGATCCGCAAATAATTCATTCAGATTGGTATAACCTTTAACCAACGGATCTTTCGCGATCCTCGCCTCCTCTTCCATAGCGACTATAGTATCTGCATTAGGGACTTCCTGCTGAATATCAAACGGTATTCGATTTTCACGAACGGAATGACGCAAAAAAATATCAACTGCGGTAGATAGAGTCCGAAATCAGCAAATAATTTCTGCGCCTGTATTTTTGCATCTGCGTCGAGAGAAAGCGTCGTTGCTTCTTTGCCATATAATCATCTTCTTTATAGTTCGTAGTATAACAGGTCGATTATATTAATATAAGTATGTATCTTTTATTTCAAATTTCAATTCATGCATATCATTGACGTTCAGCGCAAAACCATGTATTCTGTATTTATGGATATGATGGGATATTTACTAAAAAGAACTATAAATTATATATTGTCCGTGCTCGCTATGATGGCGGTCTACGGTATTTTTACAATAGGATTTAATTTACGATTAGGAGAGCTTGTTCACAGCATAGCTTTTTCTATAATGCTGTTTGCGTACCCGTTTTACAGAATCATCAGAAGCACAGTAACGGTTATAGTTGATTATTATGAAAACGATGAAGTTCATGCGGAGTTAGTAATGAAAAAATTTATTCCCGGATTTCTGTTCGGGAATAAAAAGCGTATATTCAGGCTGAATATGTATTCTAAATTTATACAGATATTTATTATAGGTTCTATGATATACGCTTTTGCCATGAATGATTACAATATATTAAAAATGGCGATAGCTGTAATTTGCATAATTTTTATGGCGTTAATGTATATTTTAATAAAATATCCCGCCGTAGAATACGTTAATAAGCGCAGGCAGGAAGATATACAACTCATGAAGAAACAGGTAAAGACCGGTTTTCCGCCGGAGCAGAAAAAACTCAAGAGTTTTATGAAGCTGCCTTCGTCTGTACTCGGTGCGAATATAATAATGGTGATTATTGCCTTTCTGCTGATAATTTTAAATCCTGCGCCCAATAATTTATTAATATATTATTTTTTAATGGTTATTAAGACTATATGTGGAATAAGCCTGCTGTTTTTACCGGGCTCGGCTCTTTTTTACAGCGCAGAAAAGGCGCGCAGCAGAAATTATACGATAGAAATAGGAAAAGGAGAGTACGGGCAAGTAAAGGTTGAGTTTTATAAATTTGAAGGTTACGGGGACGACAGAAAGGAAATAAGAAATAAAATAGACAGAATTCAAGTAATGGATCTTGGAAGCAGGTATATATATATTCTTCGTATGTCCCAGTTTAAATATATAAAGATTCCGCGAACATTTAAAAATGAAGAATTAATGTTAGAAACTATGAGAATTATGATGTAACTGTATGTTTACATGCATAGTTTCAGGCGATACGGGCAGTTAATATTAATGTTATGCAAATTTTGTCCAAATAGGAGTTTTTAATGAAATTAAAGATTGCGCTCATGGCGCTTGCTGTGACTTTAGTTGTCGGCGTGGCTGTAACGCTGTTTCTGCTTAAATTTTACAAGAAAAAAATGGATGGCATAGGAAAGTCCGAGGCGCCGGAAAATCCTTCAGATATAAGCGACTGGAACGACTGGAAGCATGATGAATGGGCTGAGGACTGGAAAGACGAGTGGAACGACTGGGAAATCTGGGATAAGAAACGGGAGGAAGAACGGTGATCCTTTTACAGATAATAATATGCGTTATAATACCCGCGGTTATGACAGCGGTCGGGTACAGTATAAAAAAACGTAAGCCGGCTTTTGAAAGCAGCAGATTTTGTTACAGGACTAAAACGGCAAAACTCAGCGAACAGACCTGGCAGTTTGCAAACGCTGTGTTTTCGAGCATATCCCTTTTTTCCGGCATAAATCTTATGATAACGTCGGCAGCGTTTTTTCTGATTGCAGTACTCGCCGCAGATGCAGAGGGCTGGTTCCTCGCTCCGCTTATCTTCGCGATTCAGTTCGTATGCATGTTCTCGCCTGTGCTTGTCACCGAGATATTTTTAAAAAAGACTTTCGATGAAAACGGCGAACTGCTGCCGCCTAAAGGAGAGCAGGAAGCAAAGGGGGAATAATAAAAGATTCTGCGGAAATGAAGTCGTAAGAATTGACGCAGATTAAAAATCAAAATTCCATAATATTATTTAACAAGCGACGCAAAATAAATAAAAGCGTCGTTTTTTAGTGGAGAGATTTGTCCGACGGTCAGGTTTTTAAGTTTAACAGGCGAAGCAAGGAATTTGTTCAGGATTTTAAGATCGAATTAAAAGGCGTTCAACATTAACATTAATATAAAACCTGAATGGTTTTACGTGAGTAACAAAAGCAGGATTGAAAAGATATTAATAGATTTGGAGGAGTATTATGGAGAAAAACAGATTAGCGGTAATAGGCGCGGGGCCTGCCGGTATAACGGCGGCGATCTACGGAGCGAGGTCAGGACTCGATGTTTCGGTGTTCGACGGCGGTTTTATAGGAGGTCAGACCGCGTGGACGTCCGAGATAGAAAATTATCCGGGCGTGGATTTTATAGAAGGATACGAGTTTGCGAACAGGCTGAAAACTCAGGCTGAGAAGTTAGGCGTTAAATTTATTAATGAAAACGTGGAAAGTATAAACTGCGGAGGCAGCGTTTCTCTGAAAACTCAGGGCAGCGGGGATTTTGATACCGATGTTTTGATAGCCGCTTTCGGGGCGAAGCACAGGAAGATCGGTTGTCCGGGTGAGGAGGAGCTTGCGGGCAGGGGCGTTTCTTACTGCGCGACCTGTGACGGAGCTTTTTTCAGGGGAAAGACTGCCGTCGTTTATGGCGGCGGAAATACCGCTGCGGAGAACGCTCTGTATTTATCAAATGTATGCGATAAAGTTATAATTGTTTACAGAAAGGATAAACTTCGTGGTGAAAAGGTTCTTCTGAATGCTGTTTTTGATAGGGAAAATATTGAGATCGTTTATAACAGCACGATAGTAGAGATAGTAGGGGAAGATAACACGGCAGGCGGCGTGACGGGAGCGGTCATAGAAAAGCAGAACGGCAGCCGCGAAACGATAGCTGCCGACGCTGTGTTTGTGGCGATAGGAATGCAGCCTGAAAATCAGGTGCTCGCGGAATCGGGCGTTGTGAATCTCGATAAGCAAGGTTATGTGATCGCGGATGAATCATGCAGAACCGATGATCCTCGCGTATTTGTGTCCGGGGATTGCCGTACAAAGGAGCACAGGCAGATAGTTACAGCAGTATCCGACGGCGCGGTGGCTGCCATGAATGCCATAAGTTATCTTAACTCATTAAACTAAAAACAGGGGCGGGCATTTCTTATTATGAAGGAAATATCGTATAAAAGTCATAAAGAGATATGACGGAATAACAAGAAAGTCTGCGTTGTGGTTAATAATATATGAAGGCGACTTTCTTATTATGAAGGAAATATCGTATAAAAGTCATAGAGAGATATGACGGAATAACAAGAAAGTCTACGTTTTAAATTAAAATATCCGAAGGCGACTTTCTTATTTTTTCTTAAATAAGCCCGTTTATGGGCAGGAGCGGTTTTATTTCCTGCCCTTTATCCTTTACCTTTAATTTATCATAGGATATAATTAATTTAAAAGGAGTTAGTAAGTTATTGAGGGGGAAATTTTTTGGGAGAAGATATTTTAATTGTCGATGATGAGAAAGAAATTGCGGACTTGATAGAGGTATACCTGAATAATGAAGGTTATACGGTGCATAAATTTTATAATGCGGAGGAAGCGCTGAATTGTGTTAACAGCAGTGATATAAGCCTTGCCATACTCGATGTAATGCTTCCCGATATGGACGGATTCACACTGTGTCAGAAGATAAGAGAGAGCAACCTGTTTCCTATAATCATGCTTACTGCAAAGGTGGAGGATATGGATAAGATAACAGGGCTTATGCTGGGCGCAGACGATTATATAACAAAGCCTTTTAATCCGCTGGAGCTTATGGCGCGCGTAAGGACTCAGCTTCGCAGATATACGAAGTATAATAATCCGGAATATTTGATTAAGGCTGCAGAGGAGTTCGATATAAGGGGGCTTCATATATCGCGAAAAAGCCGAAAATGTACCGTAAACGGCTCTGAGGTTACGCTTACGCCGATAGAATTTAATATTTTATGGTATTTATGCAAGAAACAAGGCTGCGTTGTTTCTTCAGAAGAATTGTTTGAAGCGGTTTGGGGCGAGAAGTACATGGATAATAACAATACCGTAATGTCGCATATAGCGAGGCTTCGCGAGAAAATGAAAGAACCGGCGCGAAAGCCAAAGTTTGTAAAAACCGTCTGGGGAGTTGGATATACGATTGAGAATTAAATTGCGACAGCAGATAATACGCCTGAATCGTTTATTCATATATATATATATAATGAACGGTATGAGGAGTATTAATATTAATACCGTCAAGATAATACAGACGATCAGGGGGAGGGATTTTTGGAATCATCAAACAGAACGGATGAAGCTATAAAAAAACTGATGTTAAGACAAGCTGTAAATATATTAATAGCTTTGTTCATATATACGGTAATGGGTTTTATAATATATATTATCGGTATAAATATTTTTCACTTGAAGATCTGGTACGGCTATGAACCGCTGTATCGGATTTTTAGCTGGTTAGATAAGCGCAGGGAAGTATGCGCTATTTTATATATTATTATAGGATACACTGCTGTTATAATGTATTTTCTTAGGATGGCGTTTAAATATCTGCAGGAAATAGCGGATGCTGTGGATCAGGTTTATCTCAAGGATAATAAGCTGGTAGGTCTGTCGCCTTCGCTTAAATCAATAGAAAACAGGCTGAACCAGACAAAGATAGATCTTATAGATAACGAGAGAATAGCCCGCGAAGCGGAACAGAGAAAAAACGATCTGGTAACATATCTCGCTCATGATCTTAAAACGCCTATCACATCTATCATAGGATATCTTACGCTGCTGCGGGACGAGCCGGATCTGCCGTTGGATATGCGCGTTAAATATACGGGCATCGTTTTGAATAAAGCGGAACGCCTGGAGGAGCTTATAAACGAATTTTTTGAGATAACAAGATTTAATCTTTCCAAACTCATGCTTGAGCTTGAGATCATTAATCTCAGCCGCATGGCGGAGCAGATAGCGAGTGAATTTATTCCTGTGCTTGCGGAAAAGAAGTTGTCATGGAGCATGGAGATCGAGCCGAATATAGAAATTGTATGCGATCCGGATAAACTGGAGAGAGTATTGGATAATCTTATAAAAAACGCTGTAAATTACAGTTATGAAAATACGTCGATATACTTTGCGATGAAGCGCAAAAACGAGTCCGTGGAGATAATCATTAAAAACCGCGGCAGAACGATACCGCAGGACAAGCTGAAAAGGATTTTCGATCAGTTTTTCCGGCTGGATTCTTCGAGAGCTTCATCAACAGGAGGCGCGGGGCTTGGACTTGCGATATCAAAAGAGATAGTCGAACTTCATGGAGGCGTAATTTCAGCAGAGAGCGAGGACGAAAATATTATGTTTAAGGTAGCTTTGCCGATGCACGCAAGAAAATCGTAAGAATATTGTTATAAAATTATAAGATTTAGTCAGAAAAAATTGTAAACACAGTTTAAAATTTTACTATATAATATAAATTAAAGTGGGATTATAAATATTGTGTTATGCAGTTAATAAAAATGGGGGAAATATTAATGGGAAAACACAGATTAAATGTAGCAGTTATATTTGGAGGATGTTCTTCGGAGTACAGCGTGTCGCTTGAATCAACGTATTCGATGCTCGGTTTTATAGATCGTGAAAAATATAATCCGATTATGGTCGGAATATCGAAGTCCGGCGACTGGTTTCATTTCAGGGGCAATATAGATAAGATCAGGGATGATAAATGGTGCAACGAAGAGGATTGCGTGCCGGCTGTGCTGTCTGCTGACAGATACGCGAAAAAACTGATTCTTTTGAATAAGGATTACTGGGAATACATAAATATAGACGCGGCGTTTCCTGTTCTTCACGGCAAGAACGGTGAAGATGGAACGGTGCAGGGTCTTATAGAGCTTGCCGGCATTCCGCTCGCGGGATGCGGCGTGCTTGCTTCCGCGCTGTGTATGGACAAGGACAGAGCGCACAGGCTGGTAAAGGAAGCCGGAATAAGAGTGCCGCGGGCTATCGTTATTAATAAACCATCTGATGAGAATAAGGAACAGCATATAGAAAGCGGCAGAGAGCAGGAGGACAGGCTTGTTAAGTTTGCCGGGGAAATAGGTTATCCGATATTCGTGAAACCTGTAAAAGCAGGATCTTCCTACGGAATTACCAAGGCTGCCGATGAAGCCGAGCTTCGCCAGGCAGTAAAATTAGCTTTTGAGTACGACGATCAGGTTATCGCTGAGGAAAATATAGATGGTTTTGAAGTTGGCTGCGCTGTTTTGGGTAACGAAGAACTGACGGTAGGCGTCCCTGACGAGATCGAGCTTTCCGGCGGATTTTTCGATTTCACAGAAAAATATACGCTGAAAACTTCGGCTATACACGTGCCTGCGAGAGTAAGCGAAGAAAAGCTTCATGAGATTCAGGAAAATGCTAAAGTTATATATAAGATTCTCGGCTGCTCAGGTTTTGCGAGGGTGGATATGTTTCTCACGCCTTCAGGCGAGATTGTGTTTAACGAGGTTAATACTATACCGGGCTTTACGGAACACAGCCGTTATCCAAATATGATGAAAGAAGCAGGAATTTCTTTTACGGAAGTTATTTCCAGAGCCATCGAGCTTGCGGTAGAGTAGAGGTTTAGAAAGCAGGAATGAGAATTAATATAGCAGGGGAGCTTAGTATTCATTCAGGCGATCTTATCTTGGTAAATCAAAAATATCCATATGCGGAGGAAAAGCAAGCCGAGCTTGTTCATGTGGGCGGTAAATATATTCTTATGAAAAAGCTGGCTGCCGGGCAGCTTAACGATTTGATGGAAAAGATATCCAGCTGGGATAGTATAGAGCCGGTAAGCGGATGGCGTTCTTTTGCGGAACAGCAGAAAATCTGGGATGATTCAATTCAGGAAAACGGCGCTGAATTTACTCAGAAATATGTTGCTGTGCCTGGACACAGCGAGCATCAGACGGGGCTTGCCATAGATCTTGGAGTAAAATCGCCGGATATTGATTTTATTTGTCCGGATTTTCCTTATGACGGCATATGTCAGGAATTCAGGAAACGCGCTGCCGGTTTTGGATTTACAGAAAGATATCCGAAAGGAAAGGAACTTGTTACGGGAATAGGTCATGAGCCGTGGCATTTCAGGTATGTCGGTATTCCTCATGCTGAAATAATGACGAAGAACGGCTTTGTATTAGAAGAATATATAGAATTTTTAAAGGAATTTTCCTGTGAAAATAATTTTGTATATGAAACAGAAAAATTTGTGTTTGAAATTTATTTTGTGCCGCTCGGCAGAGAATCGGAGATCAGCTCGGTGAATTTGAGGAATTTTGAATATTCGGTTTCCGGAAATAATGCGGACGGCTTTATCGTAACAATGTGGAGAAGCAAATAATGAGTATTAAGGAATGGGTGGTAGATTATTCAAAAGGTGACAATCTATCTAAATTTTGGAAATTATTTAAGCGACGGAATAACACAAAAAGCAGAATACTAAAGCAAATACTTACATTTAGATGCAGCAGGCTTGCCCATAAACATGGCGGTTACATAGGCAATGGGGCGGAGATAATGGGGATCCCGTCGCTGCCTCACGGTCTGCATGGCATTTATATATCGAGATATGCGTCGATGGGAAGCGGATGCAGAATATATCAAAATGTAACTATTGGTGAAATAAACCGCAAAGCTCCGCGCATAGGAGATAACTGTTTCATAGGAGCGGGAGCCATAATTATTGGAGATATTATGATCGGAAACGATGTAAAAATAGGCGCCGGGGCGCTTGTGACGGACAACGTGGCTGACGGCTGCACGGTTGTTTCTAAGCCTGCTGAGGTGTTCATCAAGAGTAAAGATGATGATGAAAAAAAACCCGCAGATGATACAGGACGCACAAGGAATATAAAATTAAGCAAGAGATGGCTGACAGAGAATGTAAAATCCAGCGACAGGTCTTTTTTAAATTATATGAAAGGGCGATGCTGGATAGAATTGGATAAGGAAGCGCTGCGTTTTAATGTAGACGAATTGAAAAAGGCGCTGCCTGAGAATTGTCAGCTTATGCCTGCGGTGAAGGCGGAGGCTTACGGTCACGGAGGCGTGATGATGGCGCAGGAGCTTAATCGTATGGGTGTTAAATCTTTCTGTGTGGCGTCGGCTGCAGAGGGAGCGCAGCTTCGCAGAAACGGAATAATCGGTGAGATTCTGGTACTCGGATATACCCATCCTGAGGATTTTTATCTGCTTACCGAGTATAATTTGATTCAAACGGTAGTGGATTACGCTTATGCGGAGGTGCTTAACGAATACGGCAGGAAGATAAGCGTGCATATTGGTGTGGATACCGGCATGCACAGGCTGGGAGAGCGCTGCGAGAACCGAGTCGATCTCTGCAATATTTATAGAATGGAAAATCTATATGTCGCGGGATTGTTTACCCATCTCAGCGCAGACGATACAACTGAACCTAAAGACAGGGAATTTACAAAAAAGCAGTCGGACGCCTTTTACGGTGTAATAAGATTCCTTAAATCAAGAGGACTCCCATGTCCTAAGGTGCATCTGCTGGCGAGCTATGGACTGGTGAATTATCCTGAGCTTGCGGGAGATTACGCCCGCATAGGCATAGCCCTTTACGGCGTGCTGAGCACTAAAAAGGATACGGAAAACTGCAGGATTCCTTTGCGTCCAGTGCTTTCTTTTAAAGCTCGTATTGCCGCCGTGCGCGAGGTTTACTGCGGCGAAAACGTAGGATACGGTACGGAGTACGTAGCTCAGCGGGATATGAAAACGGCTACCCTCGCCATAGGCTATGCCGACGGGCTGCCGAGAAGTCTTTCAAACGGCGTGGGTTCGGTTATCATAAAAGGGAAAAAAGCTCCTATCGCGGGGCTTATATGTATGGATCAGACAATAGTTGATGTTACTGATATTTCTGATGTGAAGGCTGGAGATGTGGCAGTTATAATTGGACGCGACGGAGATGAGGAAATAACAGCCTGCGATTTAGCGGAACAGGCCGGCACCATCACCAATGAGATACTGAGCCGCATGGGTTCCAGACCGGAAAGAATCTGGGCGGAGGAATCGGAAGAAAAAGAATAGATGGGATACTGTATTATATTGCGAATATAATGGAATAAAAACTTTTTTATAGATGCTATGATTTTCGGATTGATTAAAAGTGTTTTGATAAAATAATAAGTTTATATTTAGAGTTTATGGAGAGTATTTTGGAATTGATAAAATGGATATGAAATATTAGGATTTTAAAATATAGAGATTAGGAAAATATTGATAATAAAGAGCAGCAGCCGTACTTCATAGGATGAAGGTTGGCTGCTGTTTTTGTAAACGCTTATAAAATCATTTGAATGTGCAGGTTAATATATATTATATTTTAAATAATGATTTTGGAAGATTATATTGATTGATGCAGAATTTTAAAATATAATAAAAATAGCAGTATCGAACGAGGTGATAAAATGGCAGAAGGCATGCCGAAACGTAAGATAAAAGACAGTGTATTCACAGACTTATTTAAGGATAAAAAATATTTGCTTCAATTATACCGTACGCTTCATCCGGAGGATTTAAATACAACGGAAGACGATATAGCAGATATTACTTTAAAACATGTATTGGTAGATACTGAGTATAACGACCTGGGATTTTCCGTTGGAAATCGCTTGATGATTTTAATGGAAAGCCAGTCGACATGGAGCATTAATATAATAATCCGGGCTCTTATGTATATGGTGCAGACGTATCACGATTATTTTAAGCGCAATGATCAAAATCTGTATGGAAGTAAAAGAGTAGCTTTGCCTGAACCTGAATTATATATGATATTTACAGACGATAGGAAAAATATTCCAGAAAAAATATCGCTGTCGAAAGAGTTTTTCGGAGGAAAAAAGATTGCGGTTGACGTGGAAGTAAAGATTTTATATCGGGAGAGCGAGGAAGATATAATCGGACAGTATATAATTTTCTGTAAAGTATATAATGAACAGAGAAAGCTGTATGGAAATACGAAGCAGGCGATTACGGAAACGATACGTATATGTAAAGATAGGTATGTGCTTAAAGATTATCTTGAAAGCAGAGAAACGGAGGTGGTAAATATAATGATGACGTTGTTTGATGATGATTATATTTTGGAAGCGTATGTAAAGGATTATGCTAAGGATTATGCTAAGGAGGTAGCGCGGGAAACATCAAGAAAAAAAGCGATATTAATGTTAAAAAAAGGTAAAATTACAATAGAAGAAGTTCAGATATTTTTTCCGGAGTTTACAGAACAAGAGATTAAAGAAATTGAATTAGAGGCGATGCAATCAGCGTAAAATTGAGGGTTAGCCGTAGGATGACAGGATTAAAAATAATATTATTATTGACAGGTTTATTTATAAAATTAAAGCAGAGGCTGCGTAGAAACAGAAGTTGTTTTTGCGCAGCTTTTTATTGAATTTGGATATTTTTCTTCCCATTTATCTTTTACATATTCCAATGCTTCTCGTCCCTGTTCTTCATTAGGCGCAAGATATATGCTCCTAAGATCCCCTGAAAATGCTCTTTTATCCTTGAATGATACATATTTCAGGGTGTTTCTGATCTGATGTACTATACATCTTTGATATTCTGTTTCGGGATATGCTGCTTCTATCGCTTCTTTTATTCCCGACAGACCATCCGCGCAAATTACCATGATATCCCTTACACCGCGATTTTTTATGCCGTTCAATACTCAAAGCCAGTATTTGCTGCTTTCATTTTCTCCGATTTCAATACTAATAACTTCTTTTTTTCCTTCCAAAGTATATGCAAGTATTACATATGCTGCTAATTTTCGTATACGATTATCTTCTCTAACGGAGAAATGGATTGCATCAATAAATATTATCGGATACACTTCGTCGAGCGGACGCTTTTGCCAGTCTTCTATATCCTGAAGTATCTTATCTGTAACATCAGAGATAAATCCTTCAATGCATTCAAATCCATAGATTTCGTCAATTTGTTCGGATATTTGCCTTGTGGTAAGTCCTTTCACGTACATGCTGATGATTTTCTGATCGATTTCGGAAATATCATTTTGACGTTTTTTCACTATTTGAGGTTCAAATGTGCTATTGCGATCTTGCGGTACATTTATTTGAAATTCACCATAATGGCTGTGTACTTTCTTTAGTTTAGTTCCGTTTCGATAGTTATTGCTGCTGCTTCGTTTGTACATTTCATAACCTGAATGATCATCCATTTCAGCCTCCATCATAGATTTAATCGTTCCGCCGAGAAGATCTCTAAGAGCATTTTGGATATCGTCTGTAGTTTGAATATCGTATGCATCGATAAGAGCTGCTATGATATTTTTCTTGTTTTCAGTTAGTGGTTTTACCTTGTACACTTCTTTTTTCTTTGACATAAAAAGATCCTCCCATGGTTATTTTAATTTTACCATAGAAGGATTTTTTATTTAATATTTACAGACTTTTTTATATACTCAAATAAAAACAAATTTAATCTATTATTGGAATTTTACTTGAAATTTATATTCTTCTCTTCCTTACAAAATAATAAGTTCCGCCGGCTATTACTGCGACTCCGGTCCCGCCTGCCGCTGCCGCCGCAGTATAAGAGTATACTTCAATCTCGATTTCTTCATTAATTCCATTTTTAGCAGCAGCTTTAACGATAACTGTACCCGTACCGTTTGCAGTTATCGTGCCATGTTCATCAATCTCAGCTATTGATTCATCGTCTACGGACCACGTTACTGTTTTATCGGTTGTATTTTCTGGCAATACAACAGCTTCTAAATTGATTTGTTTCCCTTTTGCTAATCGGTAGTGTTCATCAGTTTCGTCATCTTTTTCATCATTTGGGAAAATAATATTAATGCTTTCAGCTTCGATAGGCAATACTTTTACAGCAAAACTGTCCGTAAGTTCTCCGTGCGCAGCAGTTATCGTCGCCGTTCCAAGAGCTTTAGCAGTTATTTTTCCGTCGTTATTAACGGAAATAATTTTGTCGTTACTGGAAGACCACACAATGGTTTTATTGGTGGTAGCTGCAGGTGTAAAAGCTACAGATAAAGTTTTATTTTCATTTAATAAAATATCTGTTGGCTTGGTTTCAATTGTTATGCTCTCGGCAAAAACTTCTGTAACAGTTATTGTAAAATCAGTGCTTGTCCCTCTTGATGTTGTTGCAGTTACTGTTGCTGTACCTACTCCGACAGCGTGTAAATTGCCTGAGGATGAAACGGTAACAATTTCAGGCGCATTTGACTTCCATTCAATTGTTTTATCCTGGGCGTTGGTTGGATAGACTTCACCTTTTAATTGTACATTTTCTCCGGCATTAATTGTATTCGGTACATTAACAGCATTTATCTTAGTGGAATATACTTCTTTAGGCGCGCTGTATGTTTTCGTAGACGTGCTTCCGCCGCCGCTGTACGGACATACGCCGTTAGTATGTAAATGTGCAGGATATCCTCCGCAATGATAATGATAGGAACCAAGACCGCTTTTGTTTTTATTATCCCGATGACCGCCGTTTCCGTCAGTTCGCCCGCTGTGGGCAGCTGCTGTCAGCGGTATAGAAATAGTTAAAAGTAAGATTAATATCGCCGTTAGAGTTTTTTTGATTTTCATAAATAGGACTCTCCTTGTATACAATAAAAAACATGTGCCATTACTGTAGTGTGTATTCAAAACAATTTAAATTCGTTTTTCCGGTTTTATTTTATGTTGTTTATGCGCTGCTCGGAATAACTTACTTTGTGCGCTTTCAGGGATTTAGTCCCTGTTATATCCGTTCACTTTACAGGATTTATTACCCTTGTCCGTGTACATTTCATAGGGTTCATACATTCTTTGATATGTCTACATTTAGTTTCGGCGCTATTTGTTGAAGTGTTCAGAAAATCGGCTGCATCCATTTTTCTTTCTGTCCATTTATATGGTTCCTTATGGATAACTTAACGATATTTCCTTTTAGGATATTTAGTATATAGCGAGCCCATTTCCCTTTTTATTGATTGTCTATAGTATAGGGTCATTATATCTACTCAATTTGCGGGAGTTATTATCCCAGTTCTGTGTACATTTCATAGAATGCATATATTTTTTATATGTTAATATTTAGTTTTAATACAATTAATCGCAGTGTGAAGAAAAATTAGTAAACCTGTTTTCTTTTTTATTTATTATCCATAGTATGAGGTATATTATAGGCTGTTTTATAGTTTACTGCTGTTCATATTCTAATGCTTTTACCTCATCAAGAGAAAGTCCCGAAATATTTACGATTTCTTCTAATTTATATTTACCGGTTTTCCACATTCTTTTAGCCGTATTTCTTGCTTTTCTTTTATTACTATCTTTCGCCCTTCCTCTATTCCCAACCTGTATCCCTCATTAAAAGCTTCATTTTTCATATCTTCTATTATCTTACTCATTACTTACTCCCTTCGGATTCTCTTTTAAACATCTTAATAAGCCGCTTATGATAGCTCCTGTGCAATTGCAACTTCCAATTTATGAATTTCTTCTCTGGAAAGATCGGTGCTCTTGCAAATAATATCTGTCGGAATCTTTTCTCTAATAAGATATTCAGCTACTTTTACAGCTTTTTCTTTTTGTCCTTCCTTTCGCCCTTTCTCTATTCCTTTCTCTATTCCTTTCTCTATCCCCAACCTGTATCCTTCATTATGGGATTCATTTCTCATATCTTCCATTATTCTGCACATTTCATTTACTCCTTTCGGATTTTCTTTTAGATATCTTGTACGTTCCGCCATCAATTCAAAATTCATATCGTCTGCTTTTGTACAGTTAAAATCGTGCATCAGTTTTCCGATGTCTGAGTCTCCGCGATATTCACCATTCACGTAGAGAATATGTTCTCCATCTTCAAAAAAGTTACCCGTTATAAGATTGATTCTTTCGATTGGGTAAATCGGTTTGTCTTTGCTGTAAAAATCTTTTTCTGTGATAAAGATCGTATATGTATCCGGCAATTCGCTGAATTCCTGCCCTTTGTCGAGGTTTTCAATATCAAGAACGCTCGAATGATACCGCGCCCTATGCGGATCGGCTCCTTTGTCCTGTCTTTGAATTTCAAGGTCGTATTTCTTGCCGGTCGAATCAGTTCCATATGCGTCAAGGCATACAGAACGCGCGCCTGCCAGTCTTTTCATATCTTTCTGCGTTTCACAGCTTATAATAACCAAATCCTGTTTCCCTGTAATGATCCTAAGTACAAATTCTGCCAACGGAATATTATCTTTAAAAAGGCAGCGCATAAAATCATCATCAATCGGTTTCAGATCACGTAAACGCTGCAGATCTTCCTGATGTTTTTTATCTGTCTGCTCTGTTCCTGTCAATATTTTCACCTGCTTTTCATTCTGACAACCTATCTGTTTTTCTATCTCAATACTATCATATACTTTATGATTTTACAAATTATAAATACTTGCTCTTTTAATAAATAGATAACGATACATTTTTCATTCTGGATTTTTAAACAGTAAGTCTTAATGGTTTCAATTCACGATTTGTAGGTTTGTCAAACATTTGTTACACTGGCTGCAAGTAATTTCTAAGCGTCTCATTCGGTGATTTCCATCCTAAAGGCCGCATAGGAAAGTTATTGTAATCCCTGCGGTTGTACACTTTAAGCTGTTTGGAGAAGTCC
>JAAVYD010000207.1 GCA_022790955.1 Bacillota bacterium | reverse complement strand
TGGTGGAACGCGGAGGAGGCCGCCACCCAGCGGGTGCGCATGGAAAACGGCGAAGGCGGCCTGACCGGCTGGGGATACGGCGCAAGGCCCCTTACAGAGGAGGAAGCAGGCAAGCGCATTGCGGCCCTCACCAAGGCCCTGTTGGACGATCCCAAAATGTGCGCCTATTGCTACACCCAGCTCACCGATGTGGAGCAGGAGCAAAACGGCCTGTACACCTATGACCGCAAGCCCAAGTTCTCGGAGGCGGTCTATCGGGTGATACGGGAAGGCTTTGCGGCCCCGGCGGCAATCGAGAAGAAGTAAAGGCAGCACCGCCATGCCCGGCAGGCTGGAAAACAGGGGAGTGTCCAGACAGCGCGTTTTATATCTGCAACGCAAAACTGCGGGACTCCGTCCCACACCCTGCAACCCCTTTTAAAAAAGGGGTTGATCCTAAAACCAATTTCTTAAAATTAATAAATTTCTTTTAATTAACTCTTCGCTTTAGACACTTCCGGAAAATAACATATAACTAACAAAAGGACAAAAAACCAGGCGCTCCGCCATAAAAGGGGTGCGCCTGGTTTTATATGCAGGTTTTGAAAGCATTCCGGCAGGTTTTCGCGTGCAGCTTGGGGTTAAGGCATGTTTAAAAAATTGAAAGCCTTGTCTTTTTGCCCATAATCAGCCATTTTTGCGTCAAAAATTCGTCATTTCCTCTATTTTCAAACAGGCTCTAGTCCCCGTGGACAAGGGCCAAAAATTCCTCCGCGCTGGCCTGCGCCCGGTACAGGGTATCCTCCTGGCCTACATAGTAGAAGTCCACAAAATCCCCGTTGATATCCACCACCGCCTGCAGCGGTTCTTGGGTGCCTGGGGTTTGAATTTCCAGCAGGAAGTCCGGGTAATAGGCGAACAGGGCGGGATCCTTTTCCAAGGGGGTGGAATTCTCCAGCGCTGCCTGGAAGTCTGTAATGCGCTGGTAGGTTTCACCAGAGCCGGCGCTCAGGTGTACCAGCTTCAGCCCGTTGCCATAGCCTTGGGAAAGGTTCAGGCGGGAGGCGGACTCGCAGCCGGAAAGCAGAAGAAGCAGGGAGAAAAGGCATAAGCTAAAAAGCAGTTTTTTCATAGGCAGATTTCCTTTTTATTAAGCAAGTGAAGGAAGCGCTCCAGTGGCTTCCCATGTCTCATTACCATGTTTATATTGTACCTGCTTTCCGGGAAAAAGTCAAATATCCAGATGGAATAATCTGGCGGCGTTTTTCCAGGCGATATTTTCCCGCTCCTCCTCCGTCAACTCTGCCGCCCCCAGCAGGGCAAGCTCCTCAGGCACAGTGCTCCAGGGGCAGTCTGTGGCGAACAGCACGCGTTCCGGGCCATGGAGGCGCACAAGCTTTGTAAACTGCTCCGGCGTAAGGAAGCGGGAGGCAAAGGCTGTGTCAAAATACACGTTCTCCTGCCCGCAAAGGTATTTGGCGGCGTCCTCCGGCTGCTCCATGCCGCCCATGTGGGCCGCGATAATGGTCAGCCCCGGGAAACGGCGGGCAACACGCGCCACAGCGGCAGGGTGGCAGTGGACAAGATAGGGGGAATAGGGATCCCGCCCTGTGTGGAAGGCCACAGGAAGGCCCAGCTTTTCCGCCTGGGCATAGAGGGGCAGGGCACAGGGATCCTCTATGAAAAACGCCTGGTAGTCCGGGTGAAGCTTTACGCCATGCAGCCCCAGCGCCTTTATGTGTTCCATTTCCTCTAAAGCGTCTGGCGCGGTGGGGAACACGCTGCCAAAGCAGAACAGCTTTCCCTGCTGGCTCTGTGCCGCGAAATTGTTCACAGCAGCCTGCTGGCGGGGGCTGGTGGCAATGTGCAGGGCCATGGCGCCGGCAAAGGAATTTTCCTCCTGCCAGGCCTCCATTTTTGCCAGGGTGCCCGCCCTGGTGCCGTCGCTGTAATAGGGGCACCCGCAGGTGCGGGAGAGCTGGGGCAGGGCTTTGCCTGCCAGCTTGTCCGGAAAAAAATGGACATGGGAATCAAAAAATTTCATACGCGTGCCTCCAAGTCAAAGAAAGGCCCACCGCCTGCTGGCGGAAGGCCTCTCCAAAACGTATTTATCAGTCGCTGGTGTAGGGGAGCAGAGCCAGATGGCGCGCACGCTTAATTGCCACCGTAAGTGCCCGCTGGTGGCGGGCGCAGGTGCCGGTAACACGGCGGGGAAGGATCTTCCCGCGCTCGGAAATGAAGCGGCGCAGCT
>JAAVYD010000206.1 GCA_022790955.1 Bacillota bacterium | reverse complement strand
GGACATGAACGTTACTTACACCAGCCTTTTTGATCCGGAATACGGCCTGCCGGATGAACTGCTGGACAAGACCGACGTGCTTATCTGGTGGGGGCACATCGCCCACCATGCCGTGCCTGACGAGCTGGCCTATAAGGTTGTGGCCCGGGTGCAGCGGGGCATGGGCTTCATCGGCCTGCACTCTGCCCACCTCTCCAAGCCCTTCCGGTATCTCCTGGGCACCAGCGGCAACCTGAAGTGGCGGGAAGTGGACTTCACCCGGGTTTACAAGATGAACGCGGTCCATCCCATCACCCAGGGCATCCCTGAAACCTTTGAGCTGGAGCGGGAAGAGGTGTACTGCGAGCCTTTCGATATCCCCAAGCCGGACGATCTGCTCTTCACCAACTGGTACAGGGGCGGCGAGCTGTTCCGCAGCGGCGCCACCTGGACCCGGGGCAACGGCAAGATTTTCTATTTCCAGCCGGGCCACGAGACATTCCCCTCCTATCACAATCCCATTATTGTGAAGATTATTGAAAACGCTGTGCGGTGGGTTGCGCCTGCCCAGTGGATTGAAAAGCTGGAAAGCCCCCGGATTGAAAAGTCCCCGGAAGAGCTTTTACGGTAATCTTCCCTGCATCTGCCGGCAGTAAGCATGTCCCCTGGCCCCCTGGGCCGGGGGATTTTTGCTTTCCAGGTGTCCCCGGCCCCAAGCCCTATTACTGTATCCCACCCACAATGACGCTTGACTTTTTCGAGTCAAACATGGTATACTATATGTAGAAATTGTAAAAAGGGAGGGATTTCTGTGAAAAGATTTTGGGCAATCTTGCTGTGTCTGACGGTTTTGGGGGGATGCGCCGGAAGGGGCGAGAGCATTCCCGGCTCTGTCCTGTTCAAAAGGCTGGATGAGGTGGAAGAGTTTTTCATCAATGAAGGCGACGCTGGGAATGGGCAGGATATTGTCATCACAGACTCCAAAGAAAAAAGCCAGCTAGTGGATATGCTTTGCAAGCATAGTTATATAAAAGAAGAAAAATTTATCCATGACAGTGTGGGGTGCGGCCTGAGCATAAGCTGGCGGCAGCCGGGCGATGGGCTGATGCTGGAGGTTGAACCGTCGGGGGACAGGATTCTGTATCAGGACTGGTTTTATAGAGTTGCCGACGGGGAAATGGATTTGCCTGCCGTTTACCGCCTTATATACCGGGACGCGGCTTTTTATCAGGGAGGGGAACTTTTTGACTTGGGCGCCGCTGTGCGCATATCGGTGCGGAATGCTTGGGAAAACCGCAGCTTCGAGATAGAAGCCGGGGAGGATGTAGAAAAAATCAGGAATATGTTCTCCGGGGCGGCTTACATGGATAAGGGCATAAAAGATGATGGGTACGGCCAGTATATCCTGGAATGGTACGATGAAAATGGCAGCCTTCTCTGTGAATCCGGCGTGCATGGCGACTATGGGGTGGTTTATGAGGGTGCTATTTATCTCATTGTGAGCGAGGATGGCATAGACACGCGTTACCTTTACGATCTGGAAAAGGAGCTCCTCCATCTGCCTGACCCCACTCCAATCCCCACAGCTGCGCCCAATCTGTTGGCGTCCGCGTCCCCAGCGCCCACAAATTCTCCGTAAAAAAGCCGGGGAAAACCAGGAGACTTGCCAAATTGCGGTTGCAATTTCCTGCTTTAGAGGGTATAATCAATATATGGGTGAAAGCCTGCCTGTTTTTTCCTGTTCCACACCAGGGAAGCGGGCTAAAATAAATGCTATGGAGGAATTTCATATGAGTTTAGTTTCTGCCAAGGAAATGCTGCAAAAGGCAAAGGCCGGCAAGTATGCTGTGGGCCAGTTCAACATCAACAACCTGGAGTGGACAAAGGCTGTCCTGCTGACTGCCCAGGAGTGCAATTCCCCTGTGATTC
>JAAVYD010000120.1 GCA_022790955.1 Bacillota bacterium | reverse complement strand
GATATGGTGGAATTGGCAGACACGCAGGTTTTAGGTACCTGTGCTCACGCGTATGAGTTCGAGTCTCATTATCCGCACCAGAAAATACTCTGAGTCTTATGATTCAGAGTATTTTTTAGTGTGTTTGTCGAGTGAATGTTTTAATAGGCAAAAGTTTCTAATCCGATTAGTAAAAATGTCAAAATAATATTTTAAGTTCAATCAGAAGATATCGGCATATAAGGTATTACTACTATCAGGTAGAATAGAATGGAACATTCTAACCATAGATATTTTATAGAACCCCGATCTTTAGGATATGTTATCAGCATCCGGGTAATTTTCGATATTCTAAGCGTTTTTATCTTTTACTCTCAGGTTCCAACCTGATTTTATTGGTGCCTTAGCTTTTCACTAAGGAAAGAGTCGTATAAAGATTTTCCCTGAAGGATAAAGAGTTAATTTTATTATACAGATATTAATGTTTGTGTGCTAAATATTTAGTCAAATCTGTAAGATTATTAAAAGGCTCTATACATGTATTTTCACTGCACAGGTAATATTGTGTTCCGGTTTTTGGTATGGAGTAGTTTTCTGTAAACGGTGCAATTTGTCCAAGTTTTTGTGAGTTATATGGGGCTTTTATCAATATGGTAGTATTAAGCGGTAAATTAAGGCATGATATATTTTTAAATATTTTTTCGGTATTTTTTTCTGATGTTACACACAACAACTCATACGATGGATATAGCGATAGGAACATTGCAGAAAGCGCCGCACAATGTGCAGAAGGATAACGTTTTGCGACGCTTGATAAAAATTTAAGCTGTTTGTCCAATCTTGACTGCCAGATTTCTTTTCCTGTCATTACCGCCAGTTTTCCAAACACGCAGGCTGCTATTGAATTTCCGGAAGGAAGCGCGCCATCAGCTGTTTCTTTTGGACGTCCGATTAATTCTTCCGCATAATCAGCTGTTAAATAAAAACCTCCGTTTTCTTTATCAGCGAAGAATTCGATAATTTGTTCAGCTAAATTTTCGGCTGAGATTAAATAATCTATGTTTCCAGTAGCTGCATAAAGAGAAATAAGCGAGTCTGAATAAAACGCATAATCGTCGAGATATGCTGTAACGGAAGCTCTGTCGCCTGAAAATGCGGTTAAAAGGCGGTTGTTATCGTTAATCATGTTTTTTCTGATAAATTTTTCAGCTTTTTTTGCAGCGGTCAGGAAATCAGGACGATCTAATATTGTTGCGGCTTCTGAAAGAGCTTTTATCATCATACCATTCCACGAAGTAAGAACTTTTTCGTCACGATGAAGTTTTGTTCTGTTTTTTCTATATTCATATAGTCTGCTGATAGTATTTTCGTGTAACAGTTCATAAGGATTTATATTATTCTGCAAATTTAATGGGTTGCCAGAATCGTTAAATTCTGAGTAATGTGTTTTGTACGAATTTTCTTTGAGATTGTTTATATCTGTCAATTCTGAAGAAGAGCTGTACATAATGCCGGCAGTATTTATGAGATTAGGGATATTTTTGCTTTCAAAGTTTCCTTTTTCTGTAATATCAAAAATAGAACAGAATTTTGCTGCTTCTGTGCTGCCTAAAATATTAATAATTTCTTCAGGCGTAAATATATAATATTTTCCTTCTTGACCGTCGCTGTCTGCATCCTGAGCGCAGTAAAATGCACCGTCGGGCGATGTGAGCTCTCGGATAACATAATCGGCAGTTTTTTCTGCTGCAAATTTAAATAAAGGTTTGCCGGAATGTTTCCAGGCTTTAATATAAGTCGATATCAAAAGAGCATTGTCATAAAGCATTTTTTCAAAGTGAGGAGCAAGCCAGATGCTATCGGTAGAATATCTGCAGAAACCTCCTCCTATATGGTCAAATATGCCGCCTTGAACCATGCGGGTGAGAGTAAGATCAGCCATATGAAATATTTCATTATCGTTTTTAACAATTGAATAATCTATAAGAAAGTTAATATTATGAGGCATAGGAAATTTAGGCGCATTTCCGAATCCTCCCCATTTGGAGTCAAAACTTTCAGAAAGTTCACTATATGCTGCATGAATGAGTTCTTTGGAGGGAACGGAATCAGAAGTCCTGCGCGGCGAATTTACATAGGAAGTTATTGCATCGCTGAGTTTCAGCAGATCTGAACGATTCGTATTCCAGAGTTGTTCAGTACGCAGCAGAAGTTCAGATAAACCGGTGCGACCGTATTTTGAATAAGGCGGCAGATATGTTCCGGAGAAAAAAGGCTTTTTATCGGGAGTCATTAAAATAGTAAGAGGCCAGCCGCCGCTTCCGTTCATAATGTGGCAGGCATTCATATATATTGCGTCAATATCAGGACGTTCTTCTCTGTCAACTTTTATAGATACGAATCCACGGTTCAGTATTTCAGCGATATTTTCGTTTTCAAATGATTCTTTCGCCATAACATGGCACCAATGGCAGGTAGAATAACCGATACTTAAAAATATTGGTTTATCTTCCGAAGACGCTTTTTTAAAAGCGTCTTCATGCCAGGGATACCAGTCAACGGGGTTGTTTTCGTGCTGAAGCAGGTATGGTGATGTTTCTGTTTTTAAATGATTTTGCATACGGTTCCTCTTTCTTAATATATAGAAATAAATTTCCCAAAGCATGATGATAAATTCAGGAAGAATAATGCGGTAATTATTTTAGTCGGTAAATTTTGCATTAAAATTAGAAATGCGAATATGGGAAATTATTATTAATAATTGTAGTATCGTTATGTTCATTAAGATTATGCATATATTAATTGATTTTTAATTGCAAGTGAGATTTTGCAGTGTTTTTAAACTGTACTGCGGAAGGCTTGGTATATGAAACGGATTCGATTTTATATTATTATATGATATAATTTTAATGTATCAGCAGATTTTCCGTTAGATTAAGGAGAAAATTAAAAATGAATAAAAATGAAGATATGCAGTCGGATATTATTAAAGCGATTATTGATTATCTGGATTGTCAGTGCCGATATTTTGAGCCGATGGACGATGACGAAGATATAATGGAAGTTTATTACGAAGCTAGGAAGCGCGGAGAAAAAGAAGGTTTTGTGCCCGTGTTTGTGAGTGTCAATCCAATTTTATGGGAATGTTTGATTATAAATTCTGATAGTGATTTCCGCGAAAATTATGATTTTGATGCAAACAGAGTTGCGGAATACAGGAAGCAGGTATTATCGGAGCCGTTGGAGGATGGCAGAACGGTTATGGAAAATATGATAAAACAGGTCAAAGAATACTGCGAGGAAGATGGTATTGACTGGATAAGTGAAATAATGGGCACTGTCGACGGTGGTTTTTGCATTGATAGATTTTCCAGTTATTGGGATTATAAGAATAAGAAAACGCAGCCGCTGGTTCTCGCGGAATTGCCAGTAAAAAATCCATGGGAGATTTTTGCATATATCCCGTTCGGTGGCTGGAATGAGTGCCCTGATACTAAAAATCTTATGGCAGTCTGTAAATACTGGTTCGAGGAATACGGCGCGGTCCCTGCGGTGATATCTTCGGATGAGTTGGAATTTGAGCTTCCGTCTCCGGTTAGCCGAGAAAAGGCTGTGGATCTTGCTATTGAGCATTTTGCATGGTGTCCGGACAGGGTGGATCAATGTCAGCCGGATGATCCTACGATTGGTACCCTGGCGGATACTTTATCCAAGTCGGATGTATGGTATTTCTGGTGGGATTAAAAAACGGAATTAAATTACAATATGCATAAATATCAAGTGAAAAATATTAATATAAATTATATTGATTAAATAATAAACTCCCTTTCTTTGACGGGCTTTTACGGCATGAACGAAAGGGAGTTTTTATGAACGCTGATTTTAATCTGTTAGACTATTATAAATTTCAGTAAGCTCTTTCATATGTTTATTGCAAAGTGTTTTGCCGCTGCTGCACGGAGCGCCGCATGTTGAACCGTTTGAATATACAAACTGGCAGCCCTTAGAGCTTGATGAACCGTATGAACCTGAACGTTTGCTGCCGTAAGAATTGGATTTTCCAGAACTGTTGTACGAGCCTGAATTTTTGGAGTCAGTGGCGGAATCAACAGCAGAAGACAGACATTTCATGCAGTAGAGCGCATCTTCGTCAATATATTTTTTACAGTTTAAACATCTTCGCGAATGAATCGTACAGCAATTCGTATCGCCGGAAGAAGCTATGTAATTATTGCAGCCGGCATGGGCGCATTTTGTTTTAGATGTTCCGTATGAATTAGAAAAAGAACTGCTGCTTTTATATGAACTGCTCGACTTGCTTGGTTTAGATGGACTGGATTTATCAGCGCTTGAATCGTCAGTACCTGAATTGTCGGGTTCAGCTGTGCCGACAGAGTTTGTATTGCCGGGAGAAGCGGGCATATTTTGAGGCGACATGGAGCAGGCGGTCATAGCCAGGCATACGCACAGGGTCAGGAATAAGGAACATAGTGTTTTAATCGTCTTATACATATTTATAATCCTCCGTGTTGATTCAGCTGAAAATATATTAATCGAAATATTAATATTATAATGAATTGAATTTGTAAAATATTATAAAATATTATATTTTGATTAACTGCGTGCTGTTTTTATGTTAATTATAACATGTCCTGCTAAATAAGAAGTAATATTGATAAAGTTTATCTATTAAATATAATTGGCAAAACTTATTTTATTACCATGAAAATTATATATTTTGATTTGAATTATAAAAGTCGACATACGAACAGATTTGATCGTGATCATATGTCGACCTTTAACGACTCTGATTAAATTACTGATATTTATTGAGTGAGTCAGCAAAAAATTCGCGTGTTATCTGCTTACGAGAAGTTTTTTTATAGCTTCGTCAAGCCCTGCGAGGGTAAGTTCGTACATAGGGAAAATGCTCCGTATAGCGCTGATGGTCTGGCTGCCGTACGCAAAATCCCAAGATCGTTTTGATATCGGGTTTAGCCATACGGCGTGAGGATACTTTTGGCGAACCCGCTTGAGCCACGTTATGCCGGGCTCCGGATTGTAAGCGGAACGATAGGAAGCGCCGCCTACGCGCATCAGTTCCGAAGGCGCCATAGCGCCGTCTCCGACGATTATCAGCTTATATTCGCTGTCAAGATTGCGCAGCACCCAGTTCGTGTCTATCGTAGTGCGCTTGTTGCAGCTTGGGTCTGTAAAAAGTTCCTGATAAAAGCAATTATGAAAATAAAATACTTTTAGTGACTTAAAATGATTCGACTGGTGAGCCGCCTGAAAAAGCTGGCTGCATATCTGGCTGTAGATAGACATAGAACCCGCCGAATCGAACAGCAGCAGAACCTTGACTGTATTTTTGCGGGGTCTGTCGAATACTAATTTAAGGTGCCCGGCGTTATCACAGGTTTGCTGGATAGTCTGATCGATATCAAGCTCGGTCTTCGGACCGTCGTTTTTGCTGGAAAACTGGCGCAGTTTTCTGAAAGCCATCTGAAAGCTTCTTATATCGAGAATATTATCCTCTCTGAAATCCCGGAAATTACGCTCTCCCGCGACCTGCACAGCTGAGCGGTGTCTGCTTTCTCCGCCTATTCTTATGCCTGCAGGATTATAACCGCCGTGCCCGAAAGGCGAAGTACCGCCCGTACCTATCCAGTAACCTCCGCCGTTGTGCTCCTCGGTCTGCTCCTTGAGTCTTTCTTCGAGCATTTTCTGTAGTTCATCGAAATCGAACTGAGGCAGATCCTGCATAAGTTTATTAATGAGAGAAGCGGGAGCCTGAATCTCTTTGTCCAGCCAGTCCCAAACTTCTTCAGGGATTTCTTCTGGCGTTTCTATTCCTTTGAAAAATTCTGCGAAAGCCATATCGAATTTATCGTAATCCGATTCGCTTTTGATGAGAACAGCGCGGCATAAATAATAAAATGCGCTTAAACTGGACTGCCCCAGTCCTTGCTGAAGAGCGTCCATAAGAGCCATCCATTCGTTCAGAGAAATGTGAAGTCCTCTTTTCCTGAGCAGATAGAAAAACTTGATAAACATGGCATTTCCCCTTAGTAACGCAAACCTCTGCGTTTGTAACTTCTAAATGTATCTATATCCTGATTCTTTTTCAGTAAAGTTCCTATAAACGGAAAATCTTTAGCTACCGTATTTGCATCTACGCCGCCCAGAACCATAGCCTGCAGCCAGTCCAAAAGTTCTGATGTACTTGGTTTTTTCTGCAGATCATTCATAGAACGTATCCAGTAAAATGCTTCCATTGCCTGCTGCAGTAAGGTCTGTTCAAGATTAGGATAATGCACGTTTACGATCTCATACATCTTGTCCGCGTTAGGAAATTCTATAAAATGGAAAATACATCTGCGCAGAAAAGCGTCGGGTAATTCTTTTTCTGCATTTGAAGTAATGATAACGATAGGTCTGTGCTTGGCAGCGATCGTTTCTTTTGTTTCATTAATATAAAATTCCATTTTATCTAATTCCCAGAGCAGGTCGTTCGGAAATTCCAGATCGGCTTTGTCTATCTCATCTATAAGAAGAACAACTTGCTTGTCCGAAGAAAAGGCTTCTCCGATTTTGCCGAGCTTTATATATTTGCGGATGTCATCTACGCTGGCTTCTCCGAACTGGCTGTCGTAAAGACGCTGCACGGTATCGTAAACATAAAGACCGTCCTGAGCCTTGGTGGTGGATTTAATATTCCAGATTATCAGTTCCATATTCATAGATTCCGCTATCGCTTCCGCGAGCATGGTTTTGCCGGTACCTGGTTCCCCTTTTATAAGCAGGGGTTTTTTCAGCGCAATAGCAACATTTACCGAGTTCATCAGATCTTGAGATGCAACGTATTTTGAACTTTGCTTAAAAGCATTTAACATAAATTTCCTCCTTATATTAATCCCATGACGGTAGGCGTCAGGAAAGGCACAACGATGGTGAGAATTACACCGGAAACGAAGCTGTAAACGGCTACGGTGCTGTTTGTAGCCCGCTCTACGATAGGCAGACACGTGTCCATAGAAGCAGCGCCGGCAGGCGCGCACGCTTCGATATAGCCTATATATTTTGCTACGATAGGTATTAATATTATCGCGAAAAGCTCCCTTGCCATGTTGGACAGGAAAGTTACCGCACTGAGCTCTGCAGAGTGTTCGGCTATTATGAGCGGCGCCAGGGAATACCAGCCGAAGCCAGAACTTACGGTGAGAGTTTCTGTGAGGCTGTAACCGACAAAAATGCTCGATGTGGCTGCGCCTGCAAATGTTCCTGTAATAACTAAAACAGGAACGGCGATTATGCTGAGCCCGTTTCTCTTAATATCCTGCAGAACTGTTTTCTGGCGGCCGATATCTATTCCTGCCATAAATAAAAGAAGGCAGAGCCCTACATTTAAAATTGCCTCGGAGTGTTCTATAAATACTTCCGGAAGCCAGAAATATCCGGAAACAGCGCCTATTATCACAGATAAAATGATAATCTCAGTCATCTGTTCTCACACCTTTCTTTCCGATGCGCAGGAGCTTTCTTCCAAGAAAAACGAAAAATACGCTTCCTGCTATCGAAAACAACGTGATAGTTACGGCAGAAAGCCCCATACTGCCTATAGATTCTATAATCTGGCGGTTAGCGCCGATTCTCGCTCCCATAGTAAAGATAAGTACTATCAGCGCCGTCATCTGGAGATTCGATATCCAGCGGTACTTTTTTTCCGGTTTGAGCAGCTTTGATCCAACGATTATACCGAGTGCTGCCATCACGAGATACAAAATTAACGACGAAAACATAAAAATACTCCTATTATGAAATTTTGCAGCATATTTTGAAATCTGCCGGAGATGGCAATGTTCCAAAAAGTTGCTTTATATATTATATACGCTAACATGGGTCTTGGCTACAATTTTAAACGGCTGAGGGCATTATTTTAAGGGAAATTTTAATAAACGGTTTTAAAGCCTCAGGCAGAGTCTGTTGATAATTATATTAATATTTTATAAATAATAAAAACTGTGAATTTAAAATTTGATAGTAATATTTTGACGTCATACAAAAATCAGCGGCAATAAAAAGCAGTATACAAATAATTTGTGTGATATAATAGTGTCATACAAAGAAAAATGTGGTATAATGCATACGTATTTAAATCGGAGCAAAGCGTGATAAGCTTGCTTAATCACACTGCGACGATTGCAACCGCCTGAGAGCTTGGCTCCTCAGAGTTTCAGTGGGAGATTATAACTCTCGCTGAAAGTCGGATATGGAACCCGCCGCCTAAGAGGCTGGAAACATCTCAGGCAGGGTTATAAATAATGCGGATTTCAGAAGGGATCCATCCATATAGTATTTAAGTTTTGCATACGGTTTATGCAGAGAAAGGAACATATTATGCGTGGTACTGAGAGATTTTACAAAGCTGCAGATATAGCGGTTCAATACGATAAAAAGCTGATAACGTCAGATCAGGCGGCCGGAATGGTAAAATCCGGCGACAGAGTTCACATCGGAACATTCGGTGTAATCTCAAGAAACTTTGAAGCTGCGCTGGCAAAGAGAAAAGACGAATTAGATGAAGTTATAATTCATTCATCGCTGTGGAGTTACGACGATACTTATGAAACAAACAAGGTAGATCCGTCCGGCGAGGTATTTAAAATCTGGTCTACTCACATGAGCCAGAAGGACAGAAGAGTAAAAACGGCAGGTCATGCGTGGTACATTCCTATTTTGTACAGCGATAACAATCAGATGTGGTCGCAGGATAATAAAGACAAGGTAAACATGACCGTTATAACTACGGGACCTATGGATGCCCACGGCAATTTCAATCTCGGCGTTACCGTAGGCGAAACGAGGGGCACGATTCAGGCTGCCGATATTGTTATAGTAGAAGTAAACGAAAACATGCCTCGCTGCAACGGTATAGAAAATTATATTAATATTGCAGAGGTTGATTATATAACTCACAGTACAAATTATCCGATCGCAGAGCTTCCTGTAAGAGAAGCCGGAGGCGCTGACGCTAAGATCGCGGAGCTTATCATGCCTCTTATCGAGGATGGAAGCTGCCTGCAGCTGGGCGTAGGCGCTATGCCTAATCATCTGGGCAAGCTGCTTGCAAAATCAGATCTTAAAAATCTCAGCGTTCATACGGAAATGCTCGTAGATGCTTTTGTGGATCTGTATGAAGAAGGCAAGATTACGGGGCAGAAGAACGTGCTGCCGGGTAAGATGGTCTACACATTTGCACTTGGTACAAAACGTCTTTATGATTTTCTGGACAATAACCAGATGTGCGTAGGAGCGCCTGTAGATTACGTTAATAATCCTAATATAATTTCTCAGAACGATAAGGTTATTTCCATAAACGCTGCGCTTCAGGTGGATATTTACGGACAGGTAAGCTCGGAGTCCATAGGTTTCAGTCATATAAGCGGTCAGGGCGGTCAGATGAACTTTGTAGAAGGCGCTTATCATTCCAAAGGCGGAAAGAGTTTCATTTGTACGGCTTCAACGAAGACGAAAGATGGCAAGACAGAATCTTTAATTCTTCCTTATATGCCGCCTGGCGGAATCGTAAGCTGTCCGAGATATGCTCCTCAGTATATCGTTACGGAATACGGCATAGCCATGCTTAAAGGATTAAATACATGGGAAAGAGCGGAAGCGCTCATTAATATAGCTCATCCTGATTACCGCGAGGATCTTATTAAAGATGCAGAAAAACAGGGCATATGGTGCAATACAAGCAAACTCCTGTAAAGATACAACAATACTGAGCTTTACATAAAGCGCGGTATACAGACGAAACCTCCTCAGTTCATAAATATTTGAATTGAGGAGGTTTTGTACGCCTTTAAATTTGAAATTTATTAAGAGTAATTTCTTTAGTGAAGAGAAATAACGGCATATATAAATCAGAGTAGTTTAAGCATGGCAGCGTTGATAATATTTTAATATTAAGCTATAAAAAAATTTGCTCAATTTATGAAAAAAGTTGTTGCCTTATGAAAAAAAATGGTGTAATATAGAAAAGTATTCACTTGGAAATGCAATAATAGAGTGAGAGCCGTTAATAAAAATTGCGATTTTCTTAAAAAAGTTATTGACAAAGTTTCGCAGAAGTGTTAATATAATCAACGGACATGTTGAGAAGCAAAAGAAAATTTGAAATTAATGCTTCACTGAAATCAATACGGCGGGATAGCTCAGCTGGCTAGAGCGTCCGGTTCATACCCGGAAGGTCGTAGGTTCGATCCCTATTCCCGCTACCATTATTATGGGCGCTTAGCTCAGCTGGGAGAGCATCTGCCTTACAAGCAGGAGGTCATAGGTTCGAGCCCTATAGCGCCCACCACTTAAAAATATGCGGTCCGGTAGTTCAGTTGGTTAGAATGCCAGCCTGTCACGCTGGAGGTCGACGGTTCGAGCCCGTTCCGGATCGCCATTTTTAACAAAATATCATGGTGGGTGTCGTCAAGTGGTTAAGACCCAGGGTTGTGGCTCCTGTATACGTGAGTTCGAATCTCACCATCCACCCCATTTTTTAATTATAATGAATATACTATTATATTCGGGGAAAGATAATAAAATAAGATTAGGATTATTATTCAGAATAAGCTGATACTGTAAGTTTGTTTAACAGATCTATACGACATAGGGGTATCGCCAAGCGGTAAGGCAATGGATTCTGATTCCATCATGCGTAGGTTCGAATCCTACTACCCCCGCCAATAATGGTTTCTCATTTTTAATATGAGAAACCATATTTATCAAAAAATTTATTATCTTAATAGTTTTACTGAATTAAGATCAGAATATAATAGTAAAAATAAATATGGCGACATAGCCAAGTGGTAAGGCAGAGCTCTGCAAAAGCTTTATTCCCCAGTTCAAATCTGGGTGTCGCCTCCAGAAAATAGGGCGTTGATATACGATTAAAATTTCGTATATCGACGCCTTTTTCGTATATTAAAAAGCGGAAAACTCCGCTAAGAATTATTTAAATTCATCACATTAATTCAAAAATAAAAATTAGAACCTTTAAATTTTATTTTTAAGAGTGATATTTCGGCGTTTAGTTTCAATCAATCCTTCTTTTTTCATTTTTGATATCTCGCGCATCATGGCGCTGCGATCGGCGCATATATAGGATGCCAGATCGGATATAGAAAATGGTAATGTAAATGAATTGCTGCCGGCTTGCTGCATTTCAAAAGAGAAAAAATTCATAAGTTTATTTCTTATGCTTCTGCTGCTTAGAACCTCCACCCGGCGGGACAGGCGTTGAGCCTTATTAGAAGTCATTATCAGCAGGTTTGATATAGCTGTAAGATGGCAAGTACACGTATTATCGCATGGATGGATCAGCTTATCATGGTCAAAAAATATAATTTCACAGTCATTTTCGCATACTGCGGTAATTGCGTTGCCCTCTATCGCGGAGTATGCTAAAATCTCACCAAATATATCATTTTCGTTCAATATATCAAGAAGAGTGCATTCGCCGAAATAATCTATTCTTTCGAGCCGGATTGTTCCACTTAAAATAACGCCTATCGTTTTTGTATCTTTATCAAATGAAAATATAGTTTCACCTGCTGAAAATTTTTTCTTTCTGCCCTGAAGACAGGTATACATTTTTTCAAGATCATCAGGGTCTATGGATTTGAATAATAAGTTATTTGAATTTAGAAGATCAGACATGATTATTTCCTCGTATTTATAAAAGAATATTGATGAATTTCAGGCGTATTAAATAAAGTGCAGAAAGCTGAAAATACGCAGATTGAAAAATAGCCCGCGGTAAGCAGGCGGGATCGAGCAAAACTATTTAGCTATTTTATCAATGCGCTTTTCCTGTAGGATAAGATCCTCCCATATATATTGGACATTCATTTTGACTTCCGACATATCGTTTTGTAGATCATCGACTTTAACTTCAAGAACAGTTAATCGAGAGTCAATGTTATCTACCTTTGCATCAAGTCTATTGAATCTGGATTCGAGATTATCAAACCTGGATTCGAGATTATCGAACCTGGATTCAAGATTATCAAACCTGGATTCGAGATTATCGAACTTGGATTCAAAATTATCGAACCTGGATTCGAGATTATCGAACTTGGATTCAAAATTATCAAACCTGGATTCAAGATTATTAAACTTAGATTCGAGGGCTTTTTGACTTTCGCCGATAGATGATATCTGTCCTTGCATCTGAACTAAAATACCGAGTATTTTTTCTTCATTTGACATGATATTAGCTGGCTCCTTTCTCTAAAATATATGATACCAAAAATTCAGTTATTAGTCAAAAGCGCATTGGATTTTAAGATAAAATAGAAAATAAAATTAGTTGCATATGCAACATAAAATCATCTTCTTATATGTTATACTTACTACAATAAAATGTAAACAGAAGCGTTTAAATTTCAGGAATATTTGAACATGCAATGTGCGCAGGTCATACAGTATATTTTGTTAATTAAGTGTTAATATTAATAATTTTACAGGCGGATCGAAAAGGAGGCATGAAATGAAAACATTAAAGTTAAAGGACGGATTGTATTGGAACGGCGTACTTGATCCGGAGTTAAGAGTATTCGACATCATTATGATGACGGAATTTGGTACGACTTATAATTCATATGTTCTAAAAGGCAGCGAAAAGACAGTGCTTTTTGAAACGGCAAAAGCAAAATTTTTAGATAATTATATCGAATCGGTAAGCAGCATTCAGGATATATCAAATATTGATTATATAGTAGTAAACCACACTGAACCAGATCATGCGGGAAGCGTAGAAAAGCTAATAAAGATGAATCCGAAAATCAGAGTCATCGGTACGGGTACAGCTATATCGTTCTTAAAAGAAATTGTAAATTGTGATTTTTACAGCCAGATTGTTAAAGACGGCGACGAGCTTTCATTAGGCGATAAAACATTAAAATTTATGATCCTGCCGAATCTTCACTGGCCTGATTCAATGTATACTTACGTGAAAGAAGACGAAGTTCTGTTTACATGCGATTCTTTCGGTTCTCATTACAGCCACGAAGGCATCCTAAGAAGTACAGTAACGGATGAAGAAGGTTACATGAGAGCCACAAAGTATTATTTCGATAATATAATCGGACCTTTTGCAGAAAAGTATATGAACAAGGCTCTGGAAAGAATAGCTCCGCTTAAAATTTCTATGATCTGCCCAGGTCACGGTCCGGTTTTGGACAGTCATATAGATGAGCTTATTAATATCTATAAAGGCTGGTGCGCGCCTGCGCCTGCACTTGATAAGAAATTAGTCGTTATGCCTTATGTAAGCGCTTACGGATACACAGCTCAGATTGCGGAAAAAATTGCCGAAGGAATCAGAGCAAGCGGTGATATTGAATTACGTATGTACGATATGGTAACGGCTGATGCTGCTCAGGTTGCGGCTGATATTGGGGCTGCAGACGGTCTGTTGTTCGGTACGCCTACGATCATAGGCGAGGCCCTGGCTCCGATATGGAACCTGACTCTTGGCATGTTCGCTCCGGTTCACGGCGGAAAGTTAGCGAGCGCTTTCGGAAGTTATGGATGGAGCGGAGAAGGTGTTCCTCATATCATTGAGCGTTTAAAGCAGCTCAAACTTAATGTACTCGACGGTTTTACAGTAAGATTCAAGCCGAGCGAACTGCAGCTTATGGATGCTTACGATTACGGATATAATTTCGGCTGCGTATTACAGAAAAAGAAATACGAAAGCGCACCGGCTTCTTCAGGCGGTAAGAAAATGGTGAAATGCATGGTTTGCGGAGAAGTATTCGATGCTTCTTTGGAAACATGTCCTGTATGCGGCGTAGGTCCGGATAAATTTATAGAAGTAGAAAGCACCGCTACCGATTTCAGATTAAATACAGAAGAAAGATTTTTGATAATAGGCGGAGGCGCGGGCGCTTACAATGCAGCTGCTGCAATCCGTGAAAGAAATGAAACAGCTCATATTACTATCATAACAGAAGAAAAAGAGCTTCCTTATAATCGTCCTATGCTTACAAAAGCGCTGCTTGCAGATTTTTCAAATAATAATCTGGCTATTGCAGGACCTGAATGGTATAAAGAAAACAATGTTACGATAGCATACGGAACAAAAGTGGTATCAATAGATACAGCTAAGAAGTTAGTAGCATGCGAAAGCGGTGAGTTCAGTTACGATAAACTGATATATGCCCTGGGAGCTCATTGTTTTATAGCCCCTATAAAGGGTTCCGACAAGAGTCACGTTGTTTCAATAAGAAGCATAGCGGATACGGAAAAAGTTAAAGCTCTGCTCCCTAAAGCAGAAAAGATAGTTGCTATCGGCGGCGGTGTAATGGGTCTTGAAGGAGCTTGGGAATTAAGAAAAGGCGGATACGATGTTACTGTTCTTGAAACTGCTCCGGGAATACTTCCTAAGCAGCTTGACGATCCGGCTTCCGAAATGCTCGAAAAGATCATCAAAGATACGGGTATCAAGGTAGTAACAGGCGCTAAAATCTCCGAGATAACAGATACGGCTGTTTTGCTTGAGGACGGCAGGTCTTTCGATGCTCAGCTTGTTATAATGTCAACAGGCATGAGACCTAATTCTGCGATTGCAGAAGCGGCAGGCATTGAAACAGAAGGTTTTGTTAAAGTTGATAATGCTATGAATACAAGCGTTGCCGATGTTTACGCATGCGGAGATTGTATCATGGTAGAAGGCAAGCCGCAGGCATTCTGGGCGCAAGCTGCCGAAACAGGCAGAATTGCAGGCGCTAACGCTGCCGGCGAAAAGCTCGAATATGTTCCGCTTGGAGCTTCTCTTGCTATCAACGCTATGAATACGAGCATATTCGCTCTGGGAACAAACGGCAAGGATCCTGATAAACAGTTCCGCACCGTTGAGATCAGAGATGAAAAGCGAGGCGCTTACGAAAAATATTACTTCTATAATAATCGTCTTGAAGGCGTAATACTCATTGGCGATACATCTCAGATGGTAGAGCTCACAAAAGCGGTAGAAAATCATGCATCATTTGCAGAAGTAATGTCAAGATAAAAATTAATTCGATTCTGAAAAGATATGCAGTAAATCAGTTTAGCATATCGCTTCATATAAATTATTTTGCATTTCAGTTTGATATTTTTTAGGTATCAGATTGGGATTAGTAACTTTATAGAACTCCCCAAAGTCGGTTAAAATCGGCTTTGGGGTTTTTCAGTTTGCAGATTCATAAAACATCAGATTTAAAAATATAGAGTCGTTATTAATATTGTATTTTTGAACTATCAGACAATTTATTGTAAAAATTCAGCAGGAGGTTTTCAGACAGAAAGGTTTTTAGTAAAATAAGCTATGTATTAATTATGAAATCTGATCAATGTTTAATGCTATGTATAAAAGGTATGATTAATATATTAATATAAATTATATTTGTGCTTTTAAAAATAATTTTAATAAAAAAGTTGATAATATAAAGGAGGAACTGACAATGAAAACTCTTTACCTTGAATGCAATATGGGGGCGGCGGGCGATATGCTTATGGCTGCGCTGTTTGACCTGATAGAAGAAAAGGATGAATTTTTAAATAAAATGAATAATCTGGGACTGCCGGGAGTGAGAGTTACTGCTGATACAGTGGAGCAGAGCGGCATAGTCGGCAGGAAGATTCGCGTAATAATCAGCGGAGCAGAAGAAGGCGCGGATAACGAGCATCACCATAATGATATTAATGTTCACATCCATGAACATACGCACGATCATGAAAATATTAATGAACACAGTCATGAACATTCACATATGCATAGTAATGATCATATACACGATTCAAATATTAACAGTCCCGCTCATTCGCATAAATACGAACATCATCATTCTCATATGCATATGAGCGATATTGAAACTCTGGTAAATAAAATGCCTGTTTCCGATAATGTCAAACAGAATATTTTGAAAGTTTATAATATTATAGCCGAAGCAGAGAGTAAAGCTCACGGAAAACCAGTGCAGCAGATTCATTTTCATGAAGTAGGGCAGCTCGACGCAGTGGCGGACATTACAGGAGTTTGTATATTAATGGACATATTAGAAGCGGAGAAAATCATTGCTTCTGATATAAATGTGGGTTCAGGATTTGTAAAATGCGCTCATGGTATGATGCCTGTGCCCGCGCCGGCAACTGCAGAAATATTAAAAGATATACCAATATATAGTAATAATATAGAAGGCGAGCTTTGTACGCCTACAGGCGCGGCGCTTTTAAAGGTTTTTGTTTCAGAATACGGACAAATACCGTCTATGATTACAGAAAATACAGGTTACGGTATGGGAACTAAGCAGATCCAAGGCAGAGTAAACTGTGTAAGGGCATTTATTGGCAGAAGTTCTGAGAAGTCAGATGTAAAAAATACACAGCAAATTTTTGATTACAACATTAATGAAAAAAGTACGCCCGTTATATGTAAACTGGAATGTAATATCGACGATATGACTGCAGAGGGTCTGTCGTTTGCGAAAGAGCTTTTAATGGAAGCCGGCGCGTTAGACGTTTATACGATTCCTATTAATATGAAGAAAAACAGAGATGGTGTAATGCTTTGTTGTTTATGCGAACCTGATGATGAGAAAAAAATAGCGGAATTAATTTTCAGACATACATCTACCATTGGTATTCGCACGGAACTGTGCAGACGTTACTTATTAGAACGAGAGATTATAGAAATGAATACAGAATATGGAAAAATAAGAATGAAAGTGGCTCATGGAGCGAGCGGTAAAAAGTATAAGCCTGAATACGATGATGTGGCTGCCGCTGCAGAAAAATATAATAAGACATTTAAAGAAATTTCTATGAAAGTTATTGAAGATGCGGAAAGAGCTAATTTATAAAGAAGAATAATTGCAGTGAAAGGAATAAAATAGCAAAACTATGCAGTAAAGAGTCCAGGACATGGTGCAGGAGGTTGGTTTTATTATATTTTTAGAAAATAAAAAGAATAAGAAATGAAAATTTTTATCCTGTCGGCAAGCAGGATAAGGTTGCGTTCCTAAGTGATTTAATAAATACTTCTTAAGAGCTTCCACCCATTGAGTGGGAGCTTTTCAAATTAATAGGATGATACTGCAATTTATAAAAAGAAATAATATTAATGAAGTATGAATTTGTTATTAAAATATATGTATTGCTTAATATATGATAATAATTCTGAATTATTTACCTGAAATAATATAAAG
>JAAVYD010000119.1 GCA_022790955.1 Bacillota bacterium | reverse complement strand
TTATCTGATGAGTCATTTTGCAATTTTACTATAAATCACTTTTATTGTTTAGAAGTATATTGCGTTATTAATAACATTAAATACTATTTATTGATTATAATACTGCTAAAACAAGCCAATTTAATAGCACAACGGGTTAACTTATTATAAATTTTAATTCTTACAACAGCGGCTTTAAATACCTTCCCGTATATGATTCCTCGCAGGCAGCCACCTCTTCCGGAGTACCTGTCACAACTATATTGCCTCCCTTGTCGCCGCCTTCCGGACCCAAGTCTATAATATGATCTGAACATTTTATAACATCAAGATTATGCTCGATAACTATTATCGAATTGCCCGCGTCTACCAATCTGTTTAAAACCTGCAGCAGCTTATCCACGTCTGCAAAATGCAGACCCGTCGTCGGCTCATCCAAAATATACATGGTTTTGCCCGTCATACGCTTGGAAAGCTCCGACGCCAATTTTATACGCTGAGCCTCTCCTCCGGAAAGCTGTGTAGAAGGCTGCCCCAGCTTAATATAACCGAGTCCCACGTCAAACAAAGTTTGGAGCTGCCTTTGAATCGTCGGAATATTCTCAAAAAATCCCAGAGCTTCTTCTATATTCATATCCAGAACATCAAAAATGCTCTTTCCTCTGTACTTTACTTCCAGCGTTTCACGGTTATACCGCTTGCCTTTGCAGACCTCGCAGGGCACATAAACATCGGGAAGGAAATTCATTTCTATCTTAATAATTCCGTCGCCCTTGCAGGCTTCGCAGCGTCCGCCCTTAACGTTAAAACTGAACCTGCCTTTTCCAAATCCCCGCAGCTTGGCTTCCTGTGTTTGAGCAAACAAATCCCTGATATGAGTAAACACGCCCGTATACGTAGCAGGATTTGACCTCGGAGTTCTGCCTATCGGCGACTGATCTATAATAATAATCTTATCTATCTCGGACACTCCATCTAAGCTCTTGCAAGCTCCCGCCTTCAACTTCGAGCGATTTATCTTGGCCGCCATATTTTTAGCTAATACCTCGTTCACCAGGCTGCTCTTGCCGGAACCGGATACGCCGGTCACGCACGTCATAACGCCCAGCGGAAAATTAACGTCTACATTCTGCAGATTATTCTGAGATGCACCTTTAACTTTTATATACTTACCGTTTCCGCCCCTTCGCGTCGCCGGCACAACTATCTTTTTTGCGCCGCTCAAATACTGCCCCGTAAGGGACTGCCCGCAGGCTTTTATATCATCAACCGTACCCTGAGCCACGACCTCACCGCCGTGAATTCCTGCGCCCGGTCCGATATCTATAATATGATCTGCCGTATACATTGTATCTTCGTCATGTTCAACTATAAGCAGAGTGTTTCCTATATTTGTAAGATGACGCAGCGTAGCCAGCAACCTGTCATTATCGCGCTGATGAAGTCCTATGCTCGGTTCGTCTAAAATATAAAGCACTCCTACCAGCCCGGAGCCGATCTGCGTAGCCAGACGTATGCGCTGTGATTCCCCGCCGGAAAGAGTTGCAGAGGATCTGGACAGAGTAAGGTAATCAAGCCCTACGTCTGCCAGAAATCGCAGTCTGCTCTTTATTTCTTTAATAATCTGATATGCAATCATAGTATCTTTGTCGCTGAGTTCCAGATTATCCACAAAGTCGAGAGAATCTCTAATTGCCATATGACAAAATTCCATAATATTAATGCCCCCGACGGTTACGGCAAGCACTTCGGGTCTGAGCCTCTCACCCTTGCAGGAACCGCATGTCTTTACGCTCATGTATTTCTCGATCTTCTCTTTTATATATTCAGATTCCGTACTCTGATACCTGCGCTCAAGATTATTTACAATGCCTTCGTATTTTTGACTTCTGTGAGTCTTTATGCCGCCTCCTCGACTTTCGTAATAATACTCGATTTTCCTGCCGCCTGTTCCGTACATCAGGTCATGCTTAAAATCCTCAGATAATTCTTCATATGGAGTATCCAGATCCATTCCATGAAGATCCGCAAGAGCCTTAGTCATAGTGGAATAATATGACAATTCATCAAATACACCAAAAGATGTGCCCAGCGCTCCTCCGTTAAGACTCAGAGTTTTATCCTCCACAATCATATCCGGATCAACTTTTTGTATGAAGCCCAGTCCGTTGCAGTCAGGACAAGCTCCAAACGGACTGTTAAAAGAAAACGTCCTTGGCTCCATCTCGCCGATGCTCACGCCATGCTCCGGACAGGCTAACTTTGTGCTGAACAGCCTGTCCGCCGCTTCCTCCTCCGGCTCCTGATGATTTATAACAACCAGCCCATCGCCCTCGTCTATTGCAAGCTCAACGGCTTCGGCAATACGACCGGCAATGCCTTCTTTAATAACTATTCTGTCTATAACTATCTCGATAGTATGCTTAAACGTTTTTTCGAGAGATATATCGTCCTCAGATAAATTGTAAAACTCGCCGTCAACGCGAACTCTTGTGTAACCTTCTTTCCGTATGCGTTCCAGGACTTTTTTATGCTCGCCCTTCTGCTGTTTTATAACCGGAGCGATAACTATAATCTTAGTCTTTTCCGGATATTCCATAATCATATCCACTATCTGATCCACCGACTGACTGGAAATCTCCCTGCCGCACACCGGACAATGAGGCACGCCGATACGCGCGTACATAAGACGCAGATAATCGTAAATTTCTGTAACAGTACCCACTATCGACCTTGGATTCTTGGCAGTAGTTTTCTGATCTATAGAAATAGCCGGCGATAACCCTTCGATATATTCTACATCCGGTTTCTCCATCTGACCCAAAAATTGACGGGCATATGCAGAAATACTTTCCATATAACGCCTCTGACCCTCTGCGTATATCGTATCGAAAGCCAGCGTAGACTTACCTGAACCGGACAAACCGGTTATCACGACCATTTTATCTCTGGGAATCTCCAGATCTATATTCTTTAAATTATTTTCATTCGCACCTTTAATTACTATATTTTTTCCTGCCATTTGCCCCCTGCTTTCCATACCAACAGCAATATTAACATCTTATTTAAACAACTACGCAATGCCTATCTTTTCTTTCATAATGTTAATATTAATATTTTTTCCTGCCGTTTACTAATCCTGCAAGTTTATAATTTTACTTTTAATTCAAAAATAACATCTCTTAAACGCGCCGCCTGCTCAAACTGAAGCGCCTGAGCAGCCGCTTTCATTTCCGTTTCCAGCTTAGCTACATAATCTTTAAGTTCCTTCTTAGTCATCTCAGCAGGCTTCACATCCGAAGGCAGGAAATCATCCTCGCCCACATTCTGAGTTGCTTCAATAACCGGACGAACGGATTTCTTAACCGTAACCGGAGTAATGCCATGGCTCTTATTATAAGAATCCTGAATCGCACGCCTTTTTTCCGTAACATCTATCGCCGCCTGCATCTGAGGACTTATGCCATCGGCATACATTATAACTCTGCCCTCGGCGTTTCTCGCCGCTCTGCCTATGGTCTGAATTAATGAAGTTTCGTTCCTTAAAAATCCCTGCTTATCTGCATCCAAAATAGCTACCAGCGAAACCTCAGGAATATCCAGACCCTCTCTCAAAAGATTAATTCCGACTAAAACATCGAACTCACCCATACGCAAATCGCGTATAATTTCCGTACGTTCCAGGGTATCTATTTCAGAATGAAGATATCGCACCCTAATTCCTGCATTCTTTAAATAATCCGTAAGACTTTCCGCCATTTTTTTTGTCAGCGTAGTAACCAGAACGCGCTCCTCGCGTTCTGTAACTTTACGTATCTCGCTTATAAGATCGTCTATCTGTCCCTTTGTAGGTCTTACATCTATAAGAGGATCAAGCAGCCCCGTCGGTCTTATTACCTGCTCGACAATCGCGTCGCCGCTGTGCTCCCGTTCGTATACATTAGGCGTAGCGCTCACATAAACTATCTGATTCACAAGAGATTCAAACTCGCCGAAATCCAGCGGTCTGTTGTCCAGCGCAGACGGCAGTCTGAATCCATAATCCACCAAAGACTGTTTCCTTGACCGGTCGCCCGCAAACATTCCGCGAAGCTGAGGAAGCATTACATGAGATTCGTCTATCATAATAAGCATATCTTCGGGGAAGTAATCTATTAATGTGTACGGTCGTGAACCCTGAGGCAAACCGTTCAGATGCCTTGAATAATTCTCGATTCCCTTGCAGCTGCCCACTTCCCTGAGCATTTCAAGATCGTATCTTGTGCGCTGCTCTACGCGCTGAGCTTCGAGCAGCTTTCCTTCTTTCTTAAAATACTCAAGCTGCTCCGCGAGTTCTTCTTCTATTGACTTGCAGGCTATTTCCAGTTTTTCTCTTGAAGTAACGTAATGAGAAGCCGGAAATATAGTAATATGCGACCTCAGCCCCGTAATCTCGCCGGTAACAGGATTAATTTCCTTAATAGACTCTATTTCGTCGCCGAACAGCTCGACCCGCACGGCTTCCTCAGCCCCCGCCGGATAAATATCTATAATATCCCCGCGAACACGGAAAGTACCGCGTTCAAAGGCAACGTCGTTTCTCACATACTGGTTTGCTACTAATCTCTCCATGATTTCCCGACGCCCTTTTTCGGCGCCCTGACGCAGTGAAATCATCTGACTTTCATATTCCGCAGGACTTCCCAGACCATAAATGCAGGATACGCTGGCGACTATAATAACATCCCTGCGCTCAAAAAGCGCCGCCGTAGCCGAATGCCTGAGCTTTTCTATTTCCTGATTGATATCTGAATCTTTTTCTATATAAGTATCTGTAGATGGAACATAAGCCTCCGGCTGATAATAATCATAATAGGACACAAAATATTCAACCGCATTCTCCGGAAAAAACTCCTTAAACTCACCGTAAAGCTGAGCCGCCAGCGTTTTATTGTGGGAAATAATAAGAGTAGGCTTATTCACCTTCGCTATAACATTTGCCATTGTAAACGTCTTGCCCGAACCTGTAACTCCCAGCAAAGTCTGATGCTTCCTGCCCGACAAAATACCGTTTACCAGCCCTTCTACCGCCTGAGGCTGATCTCCTGTAAGACTGTAATCTGAATGTATTTTAAAATCCATAACCTTATTTCCACCTCCGATACCGCGAGAAAAACCGTTTTCCTGTGCGCATGTAAAAACCTGATATAATATTTAGCTCTAACCTGCCTGCATATGATTCTCAGCAATCCCCTTTAAGATACTTTTCTACTTCCCGATCAAATTCCGAAATATATTCTTTATCCTGCCTTACACGAAATAATACATATTCCTGTTCAGCTTTTATCATAGCAGATTCATGAGATATTTTTCCTTTATCGGCTAACACCTCACGCCTGTTATTTTTCAAAAACTGATCTGTCTGTTCTGCCCAATCATGCATACTCATTAAAATCTCGTCTTCTGCCATTAATTCCGCATAATCAATAAACATTGTTACTAATCTGTTTAATCGAGATAATTCTTTTTCATTTAAATAATTTTTAGCAATGCCAATATCTCGCTTTAACACTTTACCATTCGGCGCATCCTTCCAAGTTGTCAATCCCATAGCCGGCTTTGCAGAGTTTGCACGTTCATATATTAATTCTGCCGCCGTTTTTCCAGTAACTGCGAAATGCAACTTATTTTGAACAAATGCATAAAAATTTTTTGTAACTTCACTGTTTTTATCATAATCATAACTGCATTGCTCAAATATATCCGTAATTTTCTGATAAGCTCTGCGTTCGCTTGCCCTAATTTCCCGAATGCGTTCCAGTAATTCATCAAAATAATCTTTTCCAAAAGGTTTGCCGTTTTTCAACATATCGTCGTTTAATACAAATCCCTTTATAATATATTCTTTTAATGTTTTTGTTGCCCATTGCCGAAACTTTGTGGCTTTTTTAGAATTTACACGATATCCAACAGCAATGATCGCATCTAAATTAAAACACTTTACTTTTCGTTTAACATTCCGTCCGCCTTCATTTTGAACTACCGAGAAAAACTCGGTAGTTGCTCCCGTATCTAATTCTTCCTCTTTATAAATATTCTTCAAATGCAATGAAATATTATCTGACGTACAGTTAAATAACTCTGACATTGCTCTTTGTGTCATCCAAAATGTTTCGTCCTTAAAAAAGACATTTACGTAAACATTTGTATTCTCTAACTGATATAATATAATTTCATGCTCCTGCATAACTACCTAACCTTATTTCCACCTCCGATACCGCGAGAAAAACCGTTTTCCTGTGCACCTGTAAAAACCTGATATAATATTTAGCTCTAACCTGCCTGCGGCACACCGCAGCCGTTTCTTATATAAATTATTTTCTCAAATGATTGGATTCATTATAACAAAAAAATTTTTAAAGGTATATAGTTTAGAGCAATAAAAAGTACAAATGTTCGCAGATTTTTTTATGTAAATAAAAAACAGCCTTTTAGATTATATAATCTCCAAAAGACTGTTTTATAACTTATTATAAATCGTGCATTGAATTATCTGTTAATAATATATTACTATTTTCAACTGTATTTAACGAAGCATTATTTTTAACTGCAGACTTTTTGAGGACTGCTTACGCTGAAGCTGTCCACTACCAGATTATTTCTGTACATCTTGCCAACTGCGGTAAAATAGTATGTACCTGAAGATGGAACTGTATAATATTCACTAAATCGTACAGTGCCATAATCACTTACCATCCTTATCTGATCTGTCCAGGTCTTTACGGAAGTTGAAGAACCGACTTTTTTTAAAGTTACAGTAACTTTCATTCTATCTGCAGCACCTCTGTCTACTTCTGAATATATATCAACACAAGCCTGACGACCCGTAAATCCTAAAGATGATTGTATAAAACGAGTCACCACATATTGAGGACTTAACTCATCTCCATAGCTGATTGCAACAGATGGAGAACTTGCATCAGCAAAACAACAGGTTGTTGTAAACATAGCCATAAGCAATATGGAAATAACTATAATCTTTAATTTATGTAACATAAACAATTTCTCCTAAAATATACTATTCTTAAATCTAAGCAAAATATCTTTTTAATTTATTATTTTACTTAACTAACTTTTCTTTTAATTCATTTACAGAATATATTTTGATATTTTCTGCTATTTGGATAATCTTATCTTTATCTATATCTTGACTACATGATAATGAAATATTATAATCACCTGATCTATAAAATAAAATGTACTTTGAATCTTTGTTTTGAATCACAGCCTTTTCATTATTAACAGCTACAACTTCATTTTCACTTTTTTCTAAATCTAAAGATAAAATAACCTCTTCACTTTTATAACTAATTACTATATAGTCAACATCATTATAAAAAACAATTTCTACTCCACCTTTATCATTTTCTACTTTATGTAGCACATACCCCTCCGGCAAATAATCCGGATACAAAATCGTTTCCATATCCGCCGGAATATTGACATCGGCATTCGCTTCTTTAAAACTTACCTCAACATTGCCGTCGCCCGGAGCGAACAAAACGTTATAAACGGTCTTTCGCATAGCTTCCGAACTCGCAAGAGAAACCCCGCCAACGCAGACCATTACTGCAAGCATCAGGCTGCAAACCCTGAGATAAGATTTCCTCCGGCGTTTCCTGACAACAGCTATATCGGCTTTCTCGTACTTCTCCGTGATTTTCTTTAGCTTGTAATCCAAAGTTTCCGGCAGCTCTGTTGTATTTATCTCCTCCTCCCATTCTTCAAGCTGATGCATAGATTCTTCTTTAAAATATTTTCCCAGACTTATCATAACCAGATCGCATTGCTGTTCTTCCAGTTCCCTGAGAATTTTATCAGATTTATCCCTGTCATTCATACTCTTTCTTACCTCGATTTCTCAACTTCTTCGGCAAGTTTCCTCCTTATGCGTTGCATTCTCTTTCTGCATGCATCTTCCGATATCCCCAAAAGTTCACCCAGATGCGCATAAGTCATCTCTGCTTCCAACCTGCACTCTAACAAGAATTTGTCATCTTCATCCAGATCGTTTATCGCTGCTTCTACAACAGTCTTCCATTCACTGTTTATAATGATCTTTTCTACATTTTCCTGTTCGTCTTCTATTGTCGATATCATTTCATCTTCGTATTCCACATCGTTTACATACCATTTTTCGTCACGCAGCATATGCAATGCCACGGAACGTACGATTTTGTATATGTAATACTTTGCTTCAGGCGAATCTACATTCCTGATTTTTTCAATATTATTTAAAATTATTTCATAGCTTCTCTGCGTACAATCTTCAATACTGTAATCGTCCTTCAAGAATTTTCTTGCTGTGAAATAAATTAATCGTTTGTAATTAGAATATATTTTTTGAAACTTCGACTTATCTTCAGAACTCATCGCAGATAACATTGTAATCACTCACTGCTCCCTCTTATAATCCAAATCTGTATAATTCAAATGATAAAATAAACCCTATTTAGATTATATTACACATAAATTAGTTCTACAAATATTATTATGTTAAACTTTTTAATTTCTGTATTAATCTATAAAACTTTAAATTTTTATATTGTTTTACTTTTTTAGAAAACAGAATCATATATAAAAAGTCCGTATTTTATATTGCTTCGTCAAATACTATGAATTATAGAACTTAATAAAAATTAAACATATATATAAATGCACAAACTATAACGCTTATAAAGCCTCAGCTTTATAAAATAGATTCGTAAAAATGTTATCAGGCAAACTTATATTTAATGTTTATGCCCGTACTTTTTAACATCACCTCGCTCTAAAATTAAAATTGCTTCCCTTTATAAGAATCCTTTAAACGAGCATTTGTGACATACATTTACATATATTATTTAATTATTTTTGCCATACTCATAACAAAGTATTACAATTTATGTATAATTCTAAATTTTTTAAACTTTAAAAGCAAACTTTTCGGATTTAAAGATATTTTATCCATTAGCTATGTTTACTAAATACTCAGGTTTATCCTATTAATATACCAAAATACTTTTCTGCTAATCTTATACATTTTAACATTATATTGAGCAATTTAAAAGGGTTGTATAAAATAAATTTTCCTGTCATAACTTCAAAGAAAAAACAGTACTTTTCAATATGACAACCCAATTTTATTTATATCAACCCTATTTATGGATTATTAATGTATTTCTTCGATTTACAAATCTGTATTAAACTAAATACACATAATAATCTTTAATAAATTTAACTCGCCATATTATCACAATATCTTAAAATTTTGTGTATAATTTTAAATTTCTCTATCTATCCAACAGATACTATAAACAGCCGCGCTGTATATTTATTTTTACTATCGGTTTCTCTTTAAAAATTTAAAATATATTCGCCTTTCAAACTCGTATTATAACTTTAAATCTGAAAATTATAAGATATTGTAATCCTGAGATCTTATACTATTTCAGTTCTTTAATTCAATGCTAAGATTCATTAAAAAGCTCTGTTTTAACTTTTATATAATATACACTGTCAACATATCCTTGCATATTATTACAGATGCGATAAAGTATATATAATAGTTTAATCGACAATATTTTTTAATATATAAGCAAATTTACCTAAATTATGAATATTTATATTAATTTTTCCCAAACCTGAACTTTATAATTAATACTATACTGAAACAATCAGTTTTTCCGCCATGGATTTCATATCCAGGCAGCTCGTTTTCTGAACCCGTGTTTTCCATTCATCAGGAAATGAAACGGCTCCAGAGTACGCTCCGCATATATTTCCGCATATCGCGCCGTTCGTATCTGCATCGTCGCCGGCATTAACCGCAGCCAGAATCCCTTCTCGTCCGTTTCCATTGACAGCATAAAAAGCCCCCAGGGCTAATGGTATAGATTCATATGCAAACATGCTCGCTCCCAGAATCCCTACTATTTCATCGAGAATATCCCTGATATCAGCCTCGCCGGCTTCGTCCACTATCCTTTCCGCTGCGCGGATACGCTTTGCGACTGACGGAGCAGTGATATCTGCTCCTTTGGATTCGCCGTATAAAGCTCCTTCAAATGCCATATTCATAATCTCGCTTACAGAATATCCGCCGTGAACGCCTCCGGAAACGGCAGCCGCAACAGCGCAGCAGGCGGCTACCGCCGGTTTGCTGCCGTGACTCTGCATCGAAGATTCCACAGCAGCTTTCATACACGCAGAAAAATCGAAATGATACATCACGCCTATGGGCGCTGCTCTCATCGCGCTTCCGTTTGTATTGCTCAGCCTGGCATCCGCCGCAGGATCTCTGCCTTCCATAAGAGCTGTAAGGTAACGACGGGTAGACGGTCCTATCACAGTGCTTTCCAGCATTTTCTGTTCAATAGCCCACTCCTTCATGGCGCGGTTAAAAGCCTCTGCAGAAAAGCCTTTATGTTCAAGCAAAACATTGCATATAATTACGCTTTCCATCGTATCGTCCGTAATTTCGGCAGCCTGCAGATCTCCATGATAATCCTGCACAACCTTTTCAGGTTCCAGAAAATCATCAATATAGCCGTAAGCCTTTTCTATCTGGGCTCTTGTAAGAAACGACGCGGGCATTCCCATAGCATCGCCGATTGCGCCCCCGATAAGAGCCCCGTATGCTCTGTCTAACATAATTCAGTCCTCCAAACTCCAAAATCCGTGGGGGCCTTCGATTTCGACGGTCTTCGCAGCGCAGCGCGAAGCCAGTTTTACAGATTCGGTTATAGGGATTTTATTCAGCATTGCGTAAAGCAGCGCGCCTGCAAAACTGTCGCCCGCCCCCGTAGTATCGACAACATTGCATTCAGCCGCTTTATATACGAAATTCTCAATCTGTACGCTTTCTTCTTGCTTTCTTCCAAAATAAACCGTACCGCCGTCGCCGCCGGACTTTACCACAGCCGTTCTGCCTGAGCCGCAATATTCCTCGATAGTTGTAAATCTCTGTATTATCTCAAGTTCTGATTTGTTCGGCGTTATAATATCGCTCGCGGCTATCATGCGGGCAAGCAGTTTTTTATCTATTGAATCAACCAGCGGACTCGGATCAAATAAAATCATCGTTCCTTTACCGTGAATATATTCTATACAATCCATTATCCGTTCAGCGTCGTTATCTAACAGATAATATCCGGTAACGCCTGCCGCTGCAGGCGCTTTAGCTCTTATCTTCCGGTCGAGTTCTTCTGGAAATACTCCTTCCGCTCCTTTTTCCGTTAAAAAAGTCCGCTCTCCGTCAGGCTCTAAAAATACAAGACACTTGCCTGTATTTCCGCCGATGCTTATCAAAAATTCCGCAGACATCTCATTAATATTCATATATTCCAAAATTCTGTCCGCCGTATTATCATTTCCGAGCCCTGAAATCACACAGGCATCAACTCCCAAATTTTTAAGAGTAACAGCCATATTTACTGCACAGCCGCCTACTATTTCGTTCTCTCCGGTTATAAAACCATCCTGCCCGCGGTGCGGCCACTCGGTTATCTTATAATAATAATCAACTATCATGCCGCCGAAAATATAACAGCTTCCGTCGCCGAGCTTTTCCGGCATTATACGGCAGATTCCGCTCTTTTTTAATCCGCCGGATTTTTTCCCGCGCCTTATGCCGTTAATATCCGATGCACACATTCCGCTGCCTGAATTAACCGCCTCCCTGCTTCCTTCGATATCGTACAATTTTTCCATTTCTCACCGCCTCGCCACGTTTTACTCTTCTAATCTTATAGTAGATTCCGGAGTCCAGATAACATGAACCTCGTCGCCCCTCATAATAGAAACTGACGCCGCCGCGCCGCCCATCTCTGCTTTAATAAACCGTCCGTCTGCCTCAACGGTACACGACGTAATATTGCCGGAATAAACGACGGAATCAACTTTTCCCGTTATAACAACGCTGCTGTTCTTATCCGCCGGTTTTTCGCCTTTATATACGGCGATCTTTTCAGGTCTTACTGCAAACTGAACGCTATCGCCGTCAGACCCTGCTGTTTCAGAAACCGCCGGAATTTCAAATACTCGTCCGTCGTTATCCTCAAGAACGACAGAACCCGCTTTAACTTCTTTAACAACGCCTTCAAAAAAGTTCGCTTTTCCTAAAAAGTCGGCAACAAATCTGTTTACAGGCTTTTCGTAAACCTCCCTCGGAGAACCGGTTTGCTCGATAATACCGTCGCGCATAACCACTATGCGGTCGGACAGAGTCATGGCTTCTTCCTGATCGTGGGTTACAAAAAATGTGGTAACGCCCGTTTCCTCCAATATCCTGCGCAGCTCCGTCTGCATTTCCACCCTGAGCTTTTTATCCAGCGCGGACAGCGATTCATCCAAAAGAAGCACTTTAGGCTTTATAACCAGCGCCCTCGCAAGAGCGACTCTCTGCTGCTGACCTCCGGAAAGCTGCTTTGGTTTTCTGTTACCGAAATCCCCCATGTGAACCATAGTAAGCGCATCCTGAACTCTTTTTTTGATTTCATCTTTAGGCACTTTCTGTTGTTCAAGCCCATATGCTACGTTCTGATTTACCGTCATATGCGGAAAAAGTGCGTAGCTCTGAAATACCATTCCTATATTTCTCTTATTTACAGGAATATTTCCTACGGATTTATCATCAAAAAGCACTTCTCCGTCATCGGGAAGCTCGAATCCTGCTATCATTCTCAGCGTAGTAGTTTTACCGCAGCCCGACGGACCGAGTATGGACACAAGAGAACCGTTTTCCACTTCAAGATTTATATGATCTACAACTGTATTCGTACCGTAAACCTTTGTTATATTTTTTAATGTTACTTTTGACATATGATTCTGATTACCTCCTGCCTAATATAAACTGCGCAGACAGCTACGCTATTTATCCTTTCCTCCCGCCAGCGATTTAAGGTTCGAGCCCATGATAACGCCGACTATCGCCAGGCATATTAAAGAAACGCCTATGATAATGGTAGAAATAGCGTTGATTTCCGGCGTGAATCCGAACTTAATGGAAGTCTGTATCTCGATAGGCAGCGTAGATACTCCGTTCGGCATAAGAAAATAGCTTATGGCAAAGTTATCAAAACTTATCATAAACGACAGAAAACCGCCTGCTACCATCGCCGGCGCCAAAACAGGCAGCGTAATCCTGCGGAAAGTAGTCCACCAGCCCGCGCCCAGCGAAGCGCTCATTTCCTCCAGAGATTTATCCATCGAACTCATCCTCGCCCTCAACACCAAAAGAGCATAAGGCAGTGAAATTATAATGTGACCCGCCGTTACAAAAAACATGTTTTTTGTAAAATTGAGTTCTCTTATCATCAGCAGCATAGAAAGACCCATTATCAGCCACGGAATACTCATGGGCATCATTACGATGCTGTTAAAAATACCGTTGGTTTTATTCGACAGGTACTGCTGACCGACTGTAAAGAACGTCGCCAGTATCACGCAGATAATGCCTGTAACGAGAGCCAGCAGCAGAGAATTTTTTGCAGCCGTGATAAGCGCCGCATCTCCTGCAAGCTCCTCATACCATTTCAGCGAAAATTTAAAAGGCAGAGAATTGTACCTCGACTCATTAAAACTGAGAATCATCAGCACGATAATGGGAACGTAGAGATATAAAAGCACGATTATTACTAAAATTTTACTCAGGATACCTGTCTTCTTCATTCTGTTTCCCACCTCTTTCCTGCTTTATTTATTGCCGCCATGCTTATAAGAACGAGCGCGAACAACAGGAACGCTATGGCTGCGCCGAAATTCCAGCCGTATATTTCAAAGAATTGGTCTTCTATGATAGTTCCTATAACCGTACCGTCGGTTCCTCCAAGAATCCTCGGCTCTACAAATGTACCAAGACACGGCACGAAAACTATTAATATTCCTGATATAACCCCCGGCACTGACAGCGGAAATATAACTCTTGTAAACGTCGTGAACTTGGACGCTCCAAGACTCCTGCTCGCCTCTAACAGAGAATCGTCCATCCTTTCCAGAGCCATATAAATAGTAACGACCATATACGGGAAAAATGCGTGAGTGAGTCCTATTATTACAGCTGCGCGGGTATATAAAATATTCATTCCGTCTTCATAAAGACCGAATATATTCATAAAATTATTGAGCATTCCGCCATCCTGCAGGAATATCAGCCAGCTGTACACCCTTACAAGTTGATTTGTAAAAAATGGAATTATAGTTAAGATAAGTATTATATTTTTTAATCCTTTAAGTTTCTTCGCCATGATATAAGCCAGCGGATAAGCCACAACCAGACTCACGACCGTAACCAGAAGGCTGTTTACAATCGTTTTGCCCGTGAGCTTCAAATACATGAAATTTGAAAAAAAGTGCTGGTAATTTTCAAATGAAAATCCGCCTGTCGTATCGCTCTGAAAACTCGTTTTAAACATTATAATGAGCGGCATAAATGCAAAAATAAACAGCATTAAAATCGCCGGCCATGTCATTATCTGTTTTTTATTTAATTTCAAAATGATCACCTGCAATTTACTAAGGATAAAGGTATATATGAAAACTCGTTTTAATTTAAGAATTAAGTTTTCATATACGCCCTGATAATTAATATATACTGATAATATAATTTTTAAACGACAGCCAAATATTTATATAGCAAAATCTGCCGCGTCTGTCCCATTTCGCGAAAGATCTTCATCATCGTAATAATATTAATGTTAATTTATATATAAAAGGCAGAGTATCTCATAAAACACCGGAGGCTCAGCAAGCCATATCCGTAATCTTGAAACACTCTGCCGCATATTACCTGATATCTGTTTATTTAATTTTCGGATCAACAGGATAAAATTTTTTCATCAATAATATTAATGAATTATCGTTTAAAATTTAAACCGATCTTATAAAATCTCAATTAAAGATGTATTGATATTTTACGCTGTCTTTACTTCTGTCCAAAGCTCGTTCCACGCTTTCTTTACATCGTCTGAACGATATTTCATGAATACCAGACGACCTAAAGATTCCTCGTCCATACCTGCAGAAGCTGCATATTCAGGATCAACCATTTCAGCCGCAGCCTGATTAGCCGGAGCAGGACCTCCGCCGGAAGCCCATCTGTGCTGGAAATCCTTATCTAACATAGCATTTATAAACTTATATGCTAATTCCTTATTCTGGGATTTTGCAGGGATAGCCCAGTTATCTACCCAGCCGATAGCTCCGTCTGCAGGAACTGTAAAGCTGATAGGTTCGCCTTCCTGTTTCATTGTAGCAGCCTGACCAGACCACATAAGACCTACCGATATATTGCCGCTGACGAACAGCTTTGAAAACTCGTCGCCTGTCTGCCAGTATGTTCTGTTAAGAGCTTTCTGTTTTATAAGCAGCTCTTTTACAGCATTCAGATCGGACGGATTATTAGGATCCTGACCTAAAACGAGAGCCGCAGTCATTATTGCATCGTTATAGTCATCGCGGAAAGTTATCTTGCCCTTGTATTTTTCATCAAACAGAACTGCAATCGTATCAGGAGCTTTATCGAAATCGTTCGTGTTGTAGGCAAGAGCGGTGGAACCCCATACGAATGGAACCGCGTACATCTTGCCGTCGTCGCCGAAACATTCTTCCTGAGTCTTGAAACGATCGAACAGATCGTTAAAATTAGCTATTTTAGAAGTATCTATTTCTTCCAGATATCCTCCGGATATCGCTGCAGGAAGTATCGTACAGTTCGGCAGGCAAACGTCTATCTCGCCTTCACCCGAAGTTTTCAGCCTGGTTAAAAGATCTTCTTCGCTGTCCATATAAGTATTTACGATCTCGCAATTATTAGCTTCTTCAAAAGCCTTTACGAATTCCGCGTCGTCTGAACCGTAATCTTTCCAGTTTACAACGTACAGCTTTGTCTTTTCGCCTCCGTCAGCGCTTCCGCCGTTTCCGCCACCTCCGCAGGCAGCTAACGAAAAAATCAGACTGAAAGATAAAATCCCCGCAGCGATTTTTTTAATCGTTTTCATTTTCATTTAAATCCTCCTTAATAAATACCTGGTCTTTTCCCGGAAGCGCGGCATTCATGATAATACCCACAAGCGCTCCTATTGCCAGACCTGAAAACTTTATTGTAACAGCTCCGGCGGCAAATATGATTGAACCCGCCGTACTGTAATTAATACCGATGGAAAGCACTAAAATCAGCGCCGCTATTATTATATTTCTGCTTTCAGCGAAATTTATATTGTTTTCTATTAAATTCCTTACTCCTACGCCTGAAATCATTCCGTATAAAACAAGAGAAACTCCTCCCATAGTTGCCGCAGGCATCACCGTTATCACCGCCGCAAATTTAGGGCAGAAAGACAACAGCATGGCAAACGCCGCGGCAAGCCTTATTACTTTAGGGTCGTATACTCTTGTGAGTGTGAGCACGCCGGTATTTTCGCCGTAAGTAGTATTTGCAGGCGCGCCGAAAAGAGACGCCAGCATGGTTGCAAGCCCGTCGCCGAGCAACGTCCTGTGCAAGCCCGGATTTTGTATATAATTCCTGCCCACCGTTGATGATATTGCCGATATATCGCCTATATGCTCGATCATGGTCGCCAGAGCAATCGGTACAATAGTAATTGCCGACGTTATAAGAAGGGATACGTCCGGCGAACTGAATATTGAAAAGACCGTTTCATCCCAGCTTACGGGAAGCCCTATCCACGAAGCCTCCTTTACCTGAGTAAAATCCACGTTTTTTGTAATCACGGCTGTGATATACGAAGCTATAACGCCGAGGATTATCGGGATAATCCTTATCATGCCCTTTCCCCAGATATTAGCAGCTACAACTACTACGATTGCAACAAGAGCTATAAGCCAGTTTGTGGAACAATTATCTACCGCAGACTTAGAAAGATTTAATCCTATGGCTATTATTATAGGACCGGTTACGATAGGCGGAAAAAAACGCATAACACGGTTTACGCCGAATATTTTTATAAGAGCTGACAAAATTACGTATAGGATTCCTGAACACGCTACACCGAAGCATGCATATGGCAACAGCCCCGCTTCGCCATCCGGCGCTATCGCCCAGTAACCAGCTAAAAATGCAAACGACGAGCCCAAAAAAGCTGGAACATTTCCTCCCGAAATCAGATGAAACAGCAGAGTTCCTATTCCTGCAAACAGCAAAGTAGCCGACACGCTAAGTCCCGTCAGAGCGGGAACGAGCACTGTCGCGCCAAACATCGCAAACATATGCTGTATTCCCAAAACTGCCATTTTAGGTCTGCCAAGCTGCCTTGCATCATAAACAGCATTATCGTTTATATCAGATAACTTCTCCAGATCACTCACTTAAAACTCCTTTTTATAAGCCGTTGATAAACAAAACCGTATTTCCTGTCTGTTTAAAAATTCAGACAAAATCAAGCAGACAATATATTTTCGCACCAGAAATTTATCAAACTGCAAAACACATCAGTCGAAATATATAGTAATTAATATTTCTTATTGATAATATCTTGCATATTACGCTGAATTTTAATAAATTTAATTCTGATTACGCAGCTTCCGTATCAAAGGAAAACCGCCTCTTTAACGAAAAGCCTGTCCGCCTTTTCAGATTACTTCGTGCCAAAAATCCTGTCGCCCGCATCTCCAAGCCCTGGACAGATATAAGCATTTTCATTAAGACACCTGTCCACCTGCGCAATATAAAGATCCACATCTGGATGAGCTTCTGTAAATTTTTTTACTCCTTCCGGCGCAGCGATTATCGACATAAATTTAATATGCCTTCCGCCTTTGGCTTTTATAAGACTTACAGCGTCAGCCGCCGATCCGCCTGTGGCAAGCATAGGATCTACTACTACTATAGTGCGTTCATCGATGGCGTCTGGCAATTTGCAGTAATACTCGTGAGGTTCGTGGGTTTCTTCATCTCTGTACATTCCTATATGCCCCACCTTAGCTGAAGGAACAAGCGCAAGTATGCCTCCTACCATGCCGAGACCTGCTCGCAAAATAGGCACAATCGCCAGTTTCTTACCCGAAATCACCGGCGTATGACAACTTTCAATAGGCGTTTGCACCTCTATATCTTCTATCGGCAGATCACGCAGAGCTTCATATCCCATAAGCATAGCGATTTCCTCTATAAGCGACCTGAATTCATTTGTTCCTGTGTTTTTATCTCTTAATCTTGAAACCTTGTGTTTCAGCAGCGGGTGATCTAAAATAATTACGTTATCGCTCATTATCTTTTCTCCATTTTGCCAAAAGGCAGTAATAAATCTAAATATTATGTACCATAATTGTATGCTAAATCAAGATTTAAGTCAATTGTATAAAACTTAAAACACACGCCTGAAAATCTCATCAACATTGATAATTAAGCAATATACTACTGTAAAATAATATTAAACTGTATATATTCATATATATCTTTCCCGCATTTGCCTAAAAATATTTTTAATATACAGTAAATCTGAATTAAATAATTATAACTAATATCCATTAAAATATATTAAACGATATATTATACTAAAAATATTAAAAAACTTATTTTTAAAGTATTCCCTTATTTCCACATTAGTGGTAAAATAAAAACTAATATGACAATCACAACACGCTTCATTATTAACTCATCTGTATTTATATAACAAAACACATTTATTCAATAAAATATAATAAAACATATCGCAAATATATTTTCAGCTTGGGAGGAAACGATTATGATTAAAAAAACCTTATCTTTAATTCTGATCGTCATGTTTATATTATCTATTATGGCGACGGGCGTTTTTGCTGCAGGAAACGGATATCATCACGCTAACGGTCATAGCGTCTGTTATAATTACGGACTAAATACCAGTATCGGTTGCGGACTTCATGCTGCAATCGGTTATGGGCTTCACTCCGGCATAGGCTGCGGCAATAATTTTATAGATGCTAACGGCGACGGTTTCTGCGATAACTGTGGGATCCACTCCACTATAGGCTGTACAGGAAATTTTTCAGGCGCTAACGGATACGGCTTCTGTAATAACTACGGACTTCATTCCAATACGAAATGCGGCAGAAACTTTGTAGACGCTAACGGCGACGGTTTCTGTGATAACTGCGGACTTCGTACCGGCGCTGCATATCAAAACACAATTGTAAATTCCAACAATAACTCAGCATATAATACCGCTGCCGCAAATACTGCCGTAACAAGAGGGCATCACCGCGGACACAGAAGCGGACATCATATGTAATAACGATAAACAGAACAATCGAGATATACAAATACTTTTTAACAGTTATTTATGCTTTAAATATCTGCTCTTTTAATTACATTAATATGCTCAAAAACCCCGGCAAAACATCTGCCGGGGTTTTATATTCCGCGCCGTATATAATACGAGAAAACACTCTTAAATTTTTATATAATTTTTAACTGCGCCGCTTTCCGGCTGCTGTTATGCCGCGGCTGCCGGATATGCAGGCGTTATTTTATCATACGGAATATCGTTAAATATCTGTATAATAACAAGAACATCCATCTCTGAAAACAGATCAGATTAATCTGTTTTGTTATAACTTATTTCTTAAATGCAACGCGTTGTGTTAATAAAAATTAGATACTCAATATCAATATATTGTATCATCAAAAGAAATCAATACAATTTACAGGGTTAATTGATAATAGTATGATTTTCAAATGATTCATTTTACAATGTTACTATAAATCACTTTTATGGTTCATCAATATATTGCGTTATTTACAACATTAAACACTATTTATTGATTATGACATTGCTAAAACAAACTAATTTAATAGCACAACGGGTTAAATACAAGATTAAAATACCCGGCTAAGATATTCAGTCTTTTTATATTCAGACTAATCCTCTGAAATTTCATCCTGACTATCAGCGTAATCCGCCGCTTCATCACCTCCGCTTTCCGAATCGTTTGCAGCGCCATCCTGCTCTGCAATCAGGCTCTCATCGCCTAAAACAGTATCAGACGCATCGCCGTTTAAATTCTCAGCCGACTCCTCCGCAGACTGACTTCTGTTATCAGATTCTGAAATATTATCAGTCTGTTTATCCGCTGCATCCGTATCTTCATTTCCTGCAGCTTCCACATTATCAGAAACCTCCGTATACTTTATATCTTCAGCTTCATCTGCAATGATATCCGTATTATTTATCTCATGAACAGGAGTTGTTATAGCCGACGCAATCTCCTTAATCAGATTAACCTGCTGCGCCGTATTATACGGCTGCATGCGGCTCGTCAATTCGGATATAAGTTCCGCAGCCTCAGCCGAAGCAGCTTTCTCATTTGCAAGCAAAGCAACCGCTTCATTGTAATGCTCGTTAAGACCTGCATCGGCTTTAGCCTGTTCATTTCTTTCTATTAATGATTCTGCCTGACTTACCAATTCCGTTAGCTTTGATTTCTGCTCTGAACTCATAAAAAGCGATACCACTATATCGGCATAATTACTGCTGGAAACTTTTACAGTATACGTCTTTGTATTATCATACTCCTCTGTCATAGTTATTTTGCCGTCAGTAATGTTTACTGCATCCGCAACGATTTTAGCATTGCGTCCCGAACCATAGCTTACAGTAACTTTTACATCTTCTAATAATTCAGGCACTCCGCTTATAGCAACATCCGCCGACCCCTCCTCAAATACCGCTGAAACAGTATTATCTCCTTCATATGAAGGTTTAATATAAATACCATCGTCGAAAGTATAAACATAAGCTCCGTCAGGCATTATATAAGTGATAGAAGTAATTTTACCGCCTACCAGCCTGGCAAACTCATTGATATTATCCTTTTTTATTATATGAGGATTATGTTCGCTGTCGGCAGACACATTAAACGCTATTTTATACGGCTGTACCCAGATACTCTGCAGATATTCCATGCCTGTTTTAAAATCTGCTCCATCAGAATCGATTCCTGTTAAAATAACGCCCTGTATCTGCGAATTTATTTTCCAGTTCTCGTCTGTTCTGTCTTTTCTTATGTAAGCCGTGCTATTTTCATTAACTGTAATCTCATAATCGCCCCAGTTTGAACCCGTCGCAAGAACCGCCTCGGCGTCTGTAACCGTTTCAATTATATTAAATTCAGTCGCTTTATAAGCAACTTCTTTATTGCCGACACCCGTTACTTTTTTATACTGGGCAGGAGCTTTCTGCAGATTACTAATAGCAAATGTCGGCTCGGCAGCTACATAATTATCGTAATCTGTTTTTGCAACCGCTACGTTTACATTCTTAACTCCAAGTATATTATAACCGTCCGTCTTATCTTCCATATAATCCGTATACATATTGGACATTATGCTATGCTTGCTTACAGTTGCAGAAGATACGCCGTCGGCACCATAATAATCCGTACTGCTCACATCGCCGGAATAAAATTCCCTGAAAGTGAGAGATGCTGTTCCGTATACGGTATCAGGCATACCCAGCGAAAAATTCAGATCACTGCTGTATCCTGTCGCCTTAACAATAATATCGTATGTTTTGTTTGCCGATAAACCGCTGAATACATCGTTGCTGCCTGACTTCGCCGCAAAATTAACAGTACCGTCTTTGTTGATAATAGTTATCGGATTTCTGCCTGAAGCCGCGTATACCGTTCCGTCTACCGTTACGGAAGAAATGGCTGAAATATAGGCATTAAAGTCATCCGAATCTGCTCCGTCAGCTATATTTAACGACGCTGTCGCATTATCGTATGCCGCAGGCATATTGTCCGTCTGAATCTCAAAAACTGCAGAATACGGCGCGTACCTTCCACCGCCATCCGAAACTGTCAGCGTATACTGCCCTACAGGCGGATTTCCATTCCAGATCAGTTTACCGTCCTCAACATTAAATCTATAAGATGTAATATCTGTTTCGTCTTTTGAAACCGTGTAAACAGGTTCATAATCTTCAGGGAAATTCGTCAAAACAACACTCGTTCCCTCTGCTCCCGCATCGTTCGCTTGATTAGCCACCTCAACAGAACCGTCTGCAAATTTTACAGGAATATAAACCTCGCAAGGAATCGTATAAATGCCTGAACTTGTAAAATATTTTATCTCATTTATGGTTTTACCCATAATAGACGCATATTTCGTATCATTCTCATCGAATCCAAGCTCTGTTTTTCGCCAGATATTTGCCACATGGCGCAGCCCGTAATTTGAATTATCACTGGTACTGAGCACAACTCCGTAAACGGTTTCCGCCGTATCGAGCGCACCTGTCTTATTTTCGGAATCTCCGTCATCGTCAATTACAATCTCATAAGAAGCATGACGCCCATTGACTGACAATTCTATATTTGCTCCCGATATTTCATTAACGGTTCCCTGCGCAGCGCTGAAAGTCAGTTCGCCGTTTACATACTCAGCGTCTTTATAATAGTTGGGCGTATCCCCTGTTATCACATAATAAGAATAGCTCGGACTTTCAAACAGCGCATTTTTGCCTTCGTATTTTGCAGTGCTTGTCTGACCACGATTTGTAACGGTGATTTCAACGCTGTCGCTGTCTGTAACTTCTCTATAGCCGCCCGCCTTAAATTCATTAAAATCGCTTTCCGTCATGCGCACAGGGAAAATAATTCCTGTTATATCCGTACCGTCTGAGTTTACATGATAAGAACCGCCCGCAAGAGTGCCCGTGCGCGGCTTATTCTTAGTAGCGGAAGACACGGCGTCAACCTGAGAAGCATTATCGCCAAGCTCCGCTTTGTAAAATTCGCCGTACGGAATATTCATAAGAACAGTCGTATAATTCGTTATACTGCTGTCAGAGCCGCCGGAGCTTCCGCCTGAACCGCCGCTGTTAGTGTTCGGCGTAGTAGTCGTACTGCCGCCCTGCTGATTTTCAGAAACGTTATTTCCGTTATAAATAACATTTCCGTCGCCGGCGCCGTTATTAACAACATTAGTATCTTTTGTAGTAATATCTACCGATCCGCCTGTGGCCGTAACGCTGTTTACAGTACCGTCGCCTGAAATTTTAACATTCTCGGCATTTGTATTGACATTCTCTATCTCAGCACTCTCCGCCGCAAAAATATCTGTACCTTCCGCACCCGAAGCAATATTAATGTCTTTTACAGTGCCCGCCACTTCAACTTTTGTGCCTTCTGCGGATACTTCGATTGAAGATACTTTGGCATTCTCAGTTACGGTAACAGATGCGCCGGAAGCGGATTCGCTAATAGTAATGTTTTCCGCGCTGCCCGCTATTTCTGCAACAGCATTAGGAGCCTCCATATCTATATTTGATACAGATGCCGTTTCATCAACCTTTACAACAGCCGATCCCTGTACCAGTAAATTTTTCGCAGACGAGCTGCCTGTCATAACAACCTCGGCGCCGTTTGCGCCCGGAGCGATAATCAGATTCTCAGAAAGAACCGAATCCTTAACAGTTACTTTTACGCCGCCCGCTACTACTATCAGACCGTTTACTGAACCGGTTATAACCTTATCTGATGTTATGTACTCGGCAATCATATTATCGGCAAGCTGAGCAACAGCCGCTCTTGTAATATTGGACAGCGGCGCTATTCTGTTTCCGCCTACTCCATTTATCATACCGTGTTCAGATAAAGCGGCAATAGAACCCTTTGCCCAGTCCGCCACATCGTCTGCATCGGTAAAACTCAGATTTGAACCGGACTTCGGTTCTATATTAAAAGCACGGCACAAAAGCACCGCAGCTTCGGCGCGGCTTATCTGAGCGTCAGGATTTGCATTGCCGCCGATTCCCTGCATAATGCCCGCAGCAGACAGCTTTAAAATAGCGTCCGCATACCACGCATTATCCGGCACATCTGAAAATATATTCTCGCCTTTCTTCGTATAACCCATGATATTTACCAGCATAGACGCAAATTCGGCGCGGGTCATATTGCCGTTAGGATTAAATTTTCCGCTTCCGTTTCCGTTCAGCACGCCGCAGCCCGCCCACCGCTCAATCGCAGTCTGCCCCCAATGTCCGTTCAGATCATTGAAAGAAACCTGAGCTGCCGAAGATACCATAGGCATTAAAGATGCAGTCATGCATACCGTCAGCACAGCAGAACAAAATCTCTTGTTCATAAAAATATCCCTCCTCTTTATATGTAATATATTACAATAATTTACAAATTCTAAATCAGAGCAGAATACGCCGATCAAACCGGCGGCCCTCTTAATATATTCGATTTATTATTTATTAAAATCCGCACATTCTTCATTCTTTTCTCCGCAGTATAACCTCATAAAATTTTTGCGATAGCGCATTCTCCACCTTAGTTTATACTTTAATCCTATAAATCCAATATTATACTGTTAGTTAAGACTAATCAGCCGGTAAAAAAATTTGTTGATACCGATCATATTAGGATATTCATGCCAGGTATTTACTTATTTTAAAATTTATTAAAGTTATTTATGACTAACTATTTTGTATGCCTTAGCATATCACAATAATTTTTACGATTCAAGGCTATTTTTATATTTTTTAGAAATAATCGCATATTCAGAAATGATTTTTAAAATTTTTTGGAGGCATATTATTTAATATTAATGCGGCTTACTGTATAAAAAATTTACAGACTTATTTATTAAAAAACATTAATACTATAACTGCCGTGTTCTACCGACAATTCCGCAGCTTGACAAAAAAAATCTGAAGTGTTATCCTTTCAGGGTAAGTTTTAGCTAACCATCAAAGGACTCAATACTATGAAAAAACATTTTAGGATATTTATCTTAATTTCAATACTGATTACGGCTGCGCTATGCGGCTGCACAGATAAAAACGGTCTGTCTGCCGACACATCAAAAGAAACCGCCGAGCTGTTTGCGATGGATACCGTTATGAACCTTACAGCTTACGGTGAAAACGCAAAACAGGCTATCAACGCGGCGTCAGACGAAATCAAACGGCTTGACGCAGTATTTTCCATAAGCAGCTCAGGCGGCGATATAAAATCCATAAACGAAACCGGTTCCGGATCTGTTTCTTCCGATACTGCCGCACTAATTAACCGAGCCACTGACATATCAAAAAATACCGACGGTCTGTTCGACTGCACAATCGCGCCTGTTATGGACGCATGGGGCTTTACTACGAAAAACTATCGGATACCTGAAACGACAGAACTCAAAACCCTGCTCGCCTCCGTGGATTATAATAAGATCAGCATAACAGACAATACTGTAACTCTGCCTGAAAATATGAAAATAGACCTTGGCGGCATAGCGAAAGGGTTCACATCAAACCGTATTATGGAAATATTTTCTCAAAACGGCGTGTCGTCCGGAATAATTTCTTTAGGCGGAAACGTACAGGCTCTCGGCAGCAAACCTGACGGAAGTCCATGGCGCATCGCTATTCAGGATCCTATTAATATAAATTCTACTTTTGCTGTTTTAAATGTAGAAAACAAGGCAGTTATCACCTCCGGAGGTTACCAGCGGTATTTTGAAAAAGACGGCAAAAAATATCATCATATTATAAATCCTCGCACCGGATACCCCGCAGACAGCGGGCTTATTTCCGTTACAATAGTAAGCAGCGACGGAACGCTGGCGGACGCTTTGTCCACAGCGCTGTTTATCATGGGAAAAGATCAGGCTGCGGATTACTGGAGAAAACACAGCAGCGATTTTGAAGCTGTGCTCGTTACAGAAAACGGCGATGTCTGCATTACGCAGGGCTTAGAGAACAGCTTTGAAATGTCTGACGGAAGCGCGGCTGAAATTATAATATAGTCAAATATATTGCACACATTCCTCCGATATCAAACTCTAAAAATTTTAATATTCAAGAAACCTGCCGGAGTAATGATCTTTGGATATTTCAGATCTGATTCCAAAAAATCATTATCTCCGGTAAGCAGCCAGCTCTTAAAATCATGATCTTCTATATCCCTGATCTGTTTTCCTGAAATATTTTCATTTACCGGAATCGGCACTAAATCTCCCATCTGCATTTTTTCATATCGACGTGCTCATTGTCTTTAAACTCAACACCCTCTGCAAGCAGCAGCATACGCTGATGTGTAAATCCCGGCGCTAATCTTCCCGCATGATTTACAACCCTGTGACAGGGATAATCGCCGTAATATTCAGCCCGGCTCAAAACTCTGCCCACCAGCCTGGCGTTTCTTTCCCTTCCAATAAGCGCCGCTATCTGTCCATAGGAAGCCACTTTCCCCTCCGGAATCTCCTCAACAACTGACAGAATTTCATAGATCAAATCATTATCCATAATCATACTTTTCATTTCATATATAAAAATCACATTAACTTACTCTGATTTTAGCAGATTTCAGGATTAATACTGCAAATAAAAACAACTGCAAACTTAAAATTCCTGTTTTATACAGGATTCATTAAGTCTGCAGCCGAATTTTTATGTTTTAATATTTGTTTATGATAAGTCAAATATATTTATTTAGATATTCCTTGTTCCTTAATCAAGCCGTCCAGCTTATCTTTAACCGCCTGTTTAGCAATCTTATCCATCTCGTCTACCGTTTTAGGGCCGCCTACAGACTTCAAAGCGTATGGATCGTTCAGTGCTACGCCGGTTCCGGTCAGCATGGCTTTAAGCTGATTAAAAGTCCACTGACGCTCTTTATCAGGCATATCTCCGCGAAAATGCTCCGACCAGGAACACTGATACTTTGCAGCTATATTAAGCATACTATCGTTAAAAGGACCTGATTGCGCCTCCTTATACGCATCGGCATAATATGCTTCTATTGTACTTCTGTTTGATTCGAGCTGCGATAAATAAGACTCAAAGTACGTTTTTGTCGCAATACTGCCGTCCGGATCTACCTTGTAGTAAGGATTTACTTCCAGTTTTGGTTGATTCTGATCTGTCCAGGTTTTAACCATATCCATAAATTCATTTTTAGTCATGCTGCCGAGCTTATCCAGCACCTTAGCAGCCAATTCCTCAAACCCGTCAATCTCGCCATCAGAAACAGCCTGCTGTCCTTCCTTTGAAATTAAAAGCTCGTCGCTGCTTCCCGAAACATTATCAGCCTTATCTTCAGGCTGCGCAAAATGCACTGTCCGCATGGACGATATTCTGCGGACTCCCGGATCCATATTAATATTCATAAAAACGCCTCCCTGATTGTTGATTTTTCCGTAAATGCCTTATATTATATATCGGCTCTCATCGTCAAAAAGTTTAGCGTTTCCGTTCCAATCCTATTATCCCTGCGTATACTGCGCATGCTGGCGTCTGTATGTATCGTTATCCTTCATTTTCAGCTCTTGATTCACCTGATCTAACTGTTTGCGCAGCTTTTCTACCTCCTCAGGATTATCCTGCGCCCTGGCGATCTGCTGCTCAATTTCCGATTGTTTTTTCTTCAGCTTCTCTACCTCCCTGTCCACCTTATCCGTATCGACGGTGCATTTAGTACTTTTAGTTTCTTCCTTAGGATCGTCCTTTGAAACTTTCTTAGGCTCATCTTTTCCGCTCTCCTCCGGCTTGCTGCTTTCCGGTTTATTTTCCGGATTTGCAGCCGCTTTCATTTCGGGATTATCAAAAGATATCTTCGGATTGCCTTCGCTGTCCTGCGCGATTCTGTACACGCCTGCAGAAACAGGTTCTTCGCCGTGAGTATATTCGTCGGCTTTCAGACGGGAAATTTTTTCCCGAATACTTCCGCCTTTGGCGTCTTCGTTTCCTATACTTTTATTTTTCAGTTTTTCGGCATCTGTGACAGTTTTATCCTGATTCTGGGCGCGTCCGCCGCGCTGCATGGGATCAAAATTATTAATGCCGCCGGCTCTGTTATTTATACCTGTTATCATAGCTTTCCTCCTTTTCATATTCTTTAAAATATATCTATACCTGCATTTTAAATCGTTGCAAAAATGAATTCAAGGATTCTACTACGAGATGATGTTTTATTGCGCTGAAATGTTTAAAAGCACATTGAGCCTGAATATTCCCGACTGTTTTTCCACAGATACTGCGCCGCCGTATTTCTCAGCCGCCGCCCTTATATTAGAAAGCCCGGTTCCAGTCTGCACCATTAATTCCTCTGTACAGGTATTTTCAAATTCAAACATATAAAAATCTCCCTGCCGCTCGCCTGTAACGCTCAGCTTCCTGCGTTCTTCTACTCTGCCGCAGGCAGTTATCGCATTATCGAGAGCATTTGCAAAAATTACGCAAAGATCAAAATCATCTACCGCCTGATTCACAGCATTAAGCCTTAACGAAATCTCTATATCAATTTCTTCCGCTTTCGCAAGATTTAATTTATCCTCAAGCAGGATATCTATCACGGGATTGCCTGTGTTCACATGAAAGGACAATCCACTCGCAGCGGCGTCCAGCTTATCAAGATAATCCTCCGCCATATCTATCTCGCCTTTTTTCAGCAGACCTCCGAGAACCGTAAGATGGTTTTTCATATCGTGTCTGAGCGACTGAGTTTGATCGTACCTGAGTTTCGCCTGTTCCACATAAGTTTTCTGCGCCTTAACTTCCTTTTCCAACATATTAAAATCAGTCTGCGCCTGCAGTCCGGCGCATACTCGCCTATACGCGTACAGCGCGCTGAACATAACGGCAAGTCCGAGAAGCTGAATTGCAAGAAGCGACAGATGTTTAGCCGGCTCCACGGGAACGGGCGTCGTAACGGTGTTTCCGTATGCGATATGGATTATATAATATTCAGCGGCGTAAAAAAATAATCCCGGCGGCAGAAGCATTAATATATACGGCTCGCGGTGAGCTTCGCCTATATAAAACTGATTTAAAATCAGTCTGTAACATAAAAAGCAAAGACAGACGGACATTATAGAAGCGGCGATCACCATTAAAATTAATGTTTTTTCGCTAGATATATACGGCAGCAATATTTCTTCCGGCGAATTTAAAATGCCGAATGACAGCATAGAAACATAAATATCCAAAATAACCGCCGTACCGGAAATCAGCGGACTGTTTTTCAGAGATATCCTGCTGATCCCGTAAAGCACAAATAACTCAAGGCTTATATTCATCTCCGCAAAATAAGCTGCCTTGTCTTGGATATACAATATTAATATATATAATATAAAATTTAATATTTTCGTTTTTTTACCCGTAAAGCGGCATAGAAAATAAAACTGCAGCGTTCCTACTACGAAAGTCATAACGACATTATATAACAGATCAAATATATACATATCATCGCCGCCTTCCTCTCATATGAACGAGCAGCGCCTGCACCAGTTCCCGTTCCCGCAGCCTGGATACGGGAACCTTTTCGCCTCCCGACAGCTCAGCGATCCCCTGACTATGCCCTCTTACGTGATCCAGATTTACGAGATAACTCCTGTGACACCTGAAAAACCCGCGCCCCATGCGGTCTGCAAGCTCCTCTAACTTATCGTAATAATCCACAACCTCGCCGCCCTCGCAGTGAATATATACCTTGCGACCCATAACCTCGCAGTATACAATTTGAGAATATGGGATTATCCTGCACGAGTTCCCCTTATGAACAGTAAGACTTTCTTCTCTGTCCGTTAACTGCGCCAAAGCTCTGTCCATCGTACGGCAAAATTTTTCATCGTTCACAGGCTTAACGAGAAAATCAAAAGCCTGTACTTCAAAAGCATCAAATACGCTTTCCTGGAGTACCGTGATAAAAATAATTATTCCCGAAAACCCACGGCTGCGCAAAATACCCGCTGCCTCCATTCCATCCGGCTCCGCCATCTGAATATCAAAAAACAACACATCAAAATTCCTGTCGCTTTCCAAAACAGCCCGGCTGCTTTCAAACAGCTCTATATTATAACTCATTTTCTTTTCTTCCATATATCCTGAAACACGGTCAGCAATATTTTTCAACATAAACGGCTCGTCGTCGCAGACTGCAAATTTTATCACAATGTCGCCTCCATTTTTAATCCTTTCGGCTTATCCGAATCCAGAATCTCACTCCGAAAATCCCGGTTACACGCCTCGCACACTTTATTATATTAAACCGCTTTGTCCCGCTGCAAGCAATTATATTAATATTAATAACCTTACGCGCGGATTTATAAACCATCTGCGTAAGCAACGGATCGAGTCCTCCCTTTCAGCAGCAGATTTCATTGATATTAACAATAATAAAAAATCCTTAAAAAAATACAACGCCTGTGTTGTGAAATGACGTTATATTGTTATGAAATGTGTCTGATTGTTTTCCAGCTCACCGGCTGTATTTTCCTAAACGCAATATAAATAAAGCAAATAAAAACGCGGCATTAGCGTATCCGCCAATCCCGCATTTTATATTTTATTTATTTTCTTTTATATTATCACTGTGTTTTTTGCAGGCTGATAATAAGCCTATTATAATCGCCAGCGATATAACTGCCAACGCCGCCCATAACGCTGCCAGATTGTTATCTTCCGTGGCAGGCATCTCGTCTGTTAAAGTCATCTCCTCTTCTGGAAATTCCATATTTGCTAAAGGCACCTCGTCTTCAGGAAGATAAACAAATTCTTCTTCATCGGGATCCCACACTTTTATATATGTTGTAGGTACCCCGTCATCCCAGATAGTTACCGTATCCGGACTGTTCGGATCATTTGGATCCGGAAGTTCTGTCAGATAACCCGGCGGGTTTTCCGGTGGATTATCAGGCAAGTTTTCATCCGGATTTTCCGGCAGATTTTCCTCTGGTTCTTCTGATGGTTCTTCCTCCGGATTATCCTTCGGATCTTCTTCTGGATTTTCCGGAGGATCTTCAGAAGGCTTGTCCGATGGATTGTCAGGAGGATCGCTTGGCGGATTATCCGATGGACCGCCCGGATGCTGAGGCGTTGATTTTGTATTATTCGTAAACTCAACTTCCGATGTATTACTCTGACTGATTAATATTGTCTGTCCCTGCGCATAATTCGCGCCATCCACTGTAGCCGTGGTCGTATACTGATTATCAGCCGTTTCCGTAACTGATACTCCGGTACCGACCGGTAAAAATTCTATAATTATGTGCTCATGGTTTTTCAGTTTAATAATATCTCCATCCGATACAACTCCTGTGCTGCTGCCCGTATAATCATACGATGTTTTCAGAGGCTTACCTGTTTCATCCTTTAATCTTATTGTAAATGAGAATTCTTTATCTGAATCTGCATTTTCACCCGTAACTCTCTTATTAATACGTATATTACCCTTAGGCGATTCAGGATTTGTATACATATTGGTGAATTTTATAGTTATCATACCGCCCGTATTTATGAGTTCATTTGTTATCGTTATTTCCTGACTTACAGGAGGATGATCAACAGGATTTCCCTCAATCTCTGCCGTAGTATCTAATATATATCCGTCAACATGCGCCGAATCTCTTATTTCCGTAACTATGTAGGTTCCTGCAGGTATCTTTGTTTCTACAAAACCAGAACCTTTAAGTTTTAAATCATATGTCAGACTCGGATTGTTTTTGTCCACAAACTTAAACTCAAACTCTTTTTCATCCAATAATTGTTTAAGAGCCGTATCAGCATGATCGTAAATAAGCTCTTTCTTTATACATACATCAGGATTTGCTCCAAGCCTTATCAATCCGTTGCCGCCGATTCCTCCGCCGCCGGAATAACAGGTATTTCTTTCGATAAATACATTAGCTAACTGCCTTACGCTTTCGATAGCTGCTGCGGTTGGATCCGATTGAAGGAAAAAGTCGCTTAGATTATGTTGTCCGCTATTAAAAGCTATTTTTTCCATATGGGGTCGTTGATTATTATGATTAACATCAACTTCGCCCTGCCAGGTTGTAGCATATCCTCCCAGCATTATGCTGTCTACACTGCCGGAACCCTCGCAGTATACATCAAAGGAACTTGGATAGTACAGATTATTTGATATATTTTCAGCTATTTTATTTCCAAATACAGCTGCGCCCATTACTCTGAACAGCTCAACGCTGCTTGCGCCGCAGCCGGCTATGCCGCCTCCGTAACGCGCAGTATTATCAGTTATCAAAGCGTTATATACAAATAATTTAGCGCCGGCTTCAAATCCGGCGTTTCCCTCAGGATGTTCAACAAATATACCGCCTCCGCCGTATCCATGCGGATAACGATTTTTTGATATTGCTTCGTTATTCAGTTCCTCTTTGCTTAATTTATTATCCTTTGCCAGGTTACCGATAATATACAGCTTATTATTACTATTGCCCGTTGCATCGCCTATATCCGCTGATACGCCGTAATCAAGGAAAATACCGCCGCCGCAGAAATCCGCTTCATTTCCGCCCGATGCAGTTCCGGCTTCCATGCTTTTTCCCTGTACATATGATTCTGAACCTATGCTGCCGCCGGTTAATGTCAGATGACCCTCTATCTTAGCATAATCATTAACTGTATGAGCTCTCATATAAATTCCGCCGCCTGAATGGGCATGGTTGCCTGAAATCGTACCGGCAATCATAACTAAATTTATAGCGTTTACACCGCCGCCTTTGCCGTTTAGCCCCCATCCTTTTGCGTCATTGCCGGAAATCGTTCCGCCCGATATTGTCAGTTCTTTGGCGTAAACTCCGCCGCCTCCGCTGATTATATTACGGCTGTTGCCCTGTGCAATATTGTCACGAATCGTTCCGCCCTGTATTTCTACCTTGCTGTTTAATCCTGCGTATATCCCGCCGCCGCTGCCATAACTGTCGTCTGCATTAGCCGTACCATCTGCTGTATTTTTTTCTATCACTGATGTTCCGCTAATAACAACCTTACTGTTTTTAGCGCTTATTCCGCCGCCGTTTCCGCCTGCATTATTTTCTTTTATTTCTGCGTTCCCGCCAACACTAATAATACTATCTATAATTGCTACACCGCCGCCATTGTTGCTTAACCCCGGTTCTTTTGCGGCATTGCCAATAATCGTTCCGCCGGTGATATTTACTGTACTGACCGCTGTTTTAGAATTAACCGCATATATTCCGCCGCCGTTTTGAGCAGCATTACCGGAAATCGTTCCGCCGCTCATATTAACGGTTCCTCCGCTCGATAAAATAGCTCCGCCGTTTCCGTTTGCAACAGTATTATCGGAGATCGTTCCGCCCGACATATTCACAGTGCCTGCGCAGAAAATCGCTCTGACACAGCTGGCGGTGTCAAAAGAACCTCCTTTAAGATTCAACGTTCCGCCTGAATTAACTGAAATTACATTATCTCCGCCGGACAACTTTATTTTTCCATTACCTGCGCTGTCCGTTATAGTGAGCGTACCGTTTATACTAAATAAATTATCGCTTGAATTTTCTAATTTTGCATTAATAGTATGACCTGCCAGATCTATTTCAAGGCTTTCATCTTCTGATATTGCATGAACTACATTTGTTGCATAGTCATTATCTAAAGTTACCTTCCCGTCTATTTTATTCTTTTTAATAAAATCTACTAATTGATCGTTTGAATGAGCATATTCATGATAACCCTCCACGATACAATCCGATCCAAATATTAATTTATTTGTTAGCACACATGAAATGCTGCCCGACTTCCTTTCTTCAGTTCTATCTGTATTATTAACAATCTGCGCAGTTCCCTGTATAATAACTTCTATATCAGCCGCATTAATATAAATTCCGCCGCCGACTCCCTCTGCGCTGTTATTTTTTATTTCCGCATTTCCTCCAATACTAACGGTACTGTTTATAATTGCTATACCGCCTCCGTTACCGTTTAGCCCCGATCCTTTTGCGGAATTGCTGGAAATCGTTCCGCCGGTGATATTTACTGTACTGACCGCTGTTTTAGAATTAACCGCATATATTCCGCCGCCGTTTTGAGCAGCATTACCGGAAATCGTTCCGCCGCTCATATTAACGGTTCCTCCGCTCAATAAAACAGCCCCGCCGTTTCCGTTTGCAACAGTATTTCCGGAGATCGTTCCGCCCGACATATTCACAGTGCCTGCGCAGAAAACTGCTCTGGTACATTTCTCAGTATTAAAAGTACCGCCTTCAAGATTTAACACGCCGCCATTTTTAACAGCTATAACATTATCTCCGCCGGACAGTTTTATTTCTCCGGTTTTTCCATTTTCTTTACTATCTGTTATCGTGAGCGACCCTTCTATACTGAATAAATTACCATTATCATCTATTAGCTCAGCATTAATAGTATGACCGTTTAAATCTATTACAAGATTTGTGTCTTTGGCTATTGTATGGACTACTTTTGTTGTATAATCCCTGTCTAATACAACCGATGTCTTATCTTTAATAAACTGCGTTAAGTCATCCTTGTCGGCATCAGGTTCTTGATAGCCGCTCACTATACAGTCTTTTCCAAGCGTTAATAAGCCGCCGTAAATGCTTCCAGATTTGATCTCACCCGTACAATCTGTATTCTTGGTTATTTGCGCATTTCCTTCTATATTAACCGCTGCATTAGCAGCTGCATAGATTCCGCCCCCGTTTCCGTCTGCACGGTTATCAGATATCTTTGCAGTACCGCCAACCGTCAGCCTGACCGTATCATTTCTTGCATAAATTCCGCCCCCGTTAGCAGTTGAACTGTTATTTTCAATCGTACCGCCGGTAATATTTACTATACTGGTATTAACTGCGCATATTCCGCCTCCGTTTCCATTCGCATTATTACCCTTTATGCTTCCTCCTGTCATATTCAGGTTTCCGGGTTTTACATCAGAACCAGTAATAAATACTGCTCTGTTATCAGTTATAATAATTCCGCCTTCAATATTCAGCGTTCCTCCATCAGAAACCGACGCCGCATTATCTCCGCCGGAAAATTTTATCATTCCATTTCCTGCGGAATCCTGGATCGTAAGCGCAGCTCCATCTCCTATATTGAAGAGATTTAATGAACTCTTATCGGCTGTCACGTCCAATGTTTGCCCATACAAATCCAATACAAAGCTGCCTTTTATTTCTATTGACTTTGAAATCGTACCGGTCAATGATGATTCTAATTTATATGTATATTCACCTCCCTGTTCAGCTTTGGATATTAAATCGACAAATTCTGATTCAGTCAGTTCGTTATTTGAATCTGACTTTGTGGGATCTGATTCAATCAATTCAATATTTAAATCTGATCTTTCCGTATCTGGCTCAGACGATTCAATATTTGTATCAGATAATATCGTGTCTTTGTCAGATGGTTCACTATCTAATGATGATGTTTCCAATCCCTCTAAATTTTTTTGCCTGCATTCGTAAATCGCTGTATAACAATCTTCCAAATGATCATGATCTTCTAAATCACAAATGAGTATCTGAACAGTTTCCCTGCATTCATAACCTTTATCGTTATGAGCATGAACTTCCCCATCATTTAAACCGCATATTCTATCACCACTGCCGGTGTAACAATATAAAGTGTGAATGTGATCCCGTTCGGTACAGTTTAGCTCCCAACTCTCATAACAGGTAAATGTATGCGTATGCTCATTTTCATAAGCCAAAGCCACTAAATACATGTTATTAGTACATAATAATATTGCTAATAGCAATAAAAACAGGCTTTTCGCCAGATTATTCAGCTTTTTTATTGTTGTACCTCCTTTATTTTATATCACATACAAAGTATAAATATTATTTTATAAAATTTATTTTAGATTCCATTTAAGGCAGTGTCAAGAGTTATTAGCAATTTATGTGTTTATTAGGCAATAATATCATCGTATAAACTATCAGCATCAAACATTACCCTCCAAAAGTGTCAATCAAATCCATATTAAAATATAAACCTTATATCATAAAATGTTGATAAATATATTTCAAACACTTATACTAATTATAAATAATTTTCTACTATATAGCTTAAAATTTCATCTGAAAATATTCTGTCTGCCGGAACAGATACATGATTGTCTTTTTCTATTTTCATGAATTCAGGCGCAAATGAAAGCTCGGCAGCCATCAGCATTGATTCATCAAAATAACTGTCGCCGGCACATATAAGACTGTCCGCGCCGAGCCTGTTTTTTAACCGCAGCACGGCGTTTCCCTTACTCAAAGCCTTAGGCACAGCGTATACCTTTGAGCCGTGACGATAAATATCCAGCTTATCAGAATCAATATTTTCTTTTAACTTCATTATCATAATTTCCGGTTTGTCGCTCTTGGTAAAAATAAACAGTTTTTTTATAAATCTGACCTCAAAGCTCCTGTGTATATCCTCCTGCATGATTTTGCGAGCCTTCTCAAGTTCCTCCTCGCAGCTTGCGATCAATTTTAAAGACTCGCGATACCAGCCGTCGTCTTCATTTCCGTCCTCAATAAGCACGCCTCCATTGCACACAAGGGCGTATTTAGGTACGATATTCCCAAAACTTATCCTGTTGTACTGTTCAACAGAACGGGTAGTAGTGGGAACGAACAAAATTTTATTATTAATACGTTCAAGCAGCCCCAACGATTTGCTCGTCATAAAACAAAATTCCTCATCCTGATATATCTCAACGCACCGCTTATCCCGCCCTATATCATGCTTTTTAGAATATATCAGCGTATTATCAAGATCGGCATTAAAAATAATCATTATAAACTCCTGTCTTTTTCGCTCCATTGCAAAGATGCACAGCCAAAATCCGGCTGTGCATCCTAAAAATATTAATATTAATGACGTAAACCGCTGCTTAAACCTGCATCTTGTTCTATTTTTCGCCGCCCATAACAGCTTTACGGATAAGATCAAACGGTATTATAGTAACCGCAAGAAGAGCCGCCGCAATCCAGCCGATTATACCAAACGGCTCGCAGCTGAACATATTTCCAATCCATGCAAACGGAGCCAGCGGAACAAGGGCAGCGTTCACGATAACAGCCTGCACCAGTATAATAATGCAGAACACTTTTAAAAATCCTGTATTCTCGTTCAATCCCTTAAAGATTCCGAATCTTTCGTCCCTGACGTTAAATCCGTTAAAGAGCGCCATAACTATAAACAGCACAAAATAACCCGTAAGATGCTGCTTAGTATTTTCAAACAGATTTATAAAGAAAGAATGTTTCAGGAAAACAAAGCTGATGCACGTCATCCACGCGCTGGCGCATAATATCTGCGCCATCATACTCTTGCTGACAATACTTTCGTCACGCCTGCGAGGCTTGTCCTCCATGTAGCGTTCGAGGGCAGGCTCGTTTCCGAGCATTATAGCTCCCAATCCGTCCATTACCAGATTTACGAACAGTAGATGAGTTACCTTTAACGGCTCCGTCACGCCGAAGAAAGGCGCGATAGCGCTGACTATTACAGCGGTAACGTTAATCGCGAGCTGGAATTTACAGAATTTAAGTATATTAATATAAATAGTTCTTCCGTAAAGTATAGCATCCTTAATAGAAGCAAAATTATCATCAAGAATAACTATCTCTCCTGCTTCTTTGGCAGCTTCCGTACCGCTTCCCATCGCAAAACCTACATCTGCGCGCTTTAAAGCCGGAGAATCGTTTACACCGTCGCCAGTCATTCCGACTACAAGATTCATCTCCTGGCACAACCTTACCATCCTGGACTTATCAGTAGGCAGCGCTCTCGCTATAACCCTGATATTCGGAAGCACAGCTTTTATTTCTTCGTCCGACATTTCATTAAGCTGAGATGATGATAATGCTCTGTCTGACTCGTCGCGCAGCAATCCCGCATCCTTTGCTATCGCAATGGCTGTTTCCATCCTGTCGCCTGTTATCATTACGACCTGAATACCTGCGTTTTGTACCTCGCGTATCGCATCTCTCGCTTCCGATCTTACGTCATCTCTGATTCCCGCAAGACCGATAATAACGATATCTTCGTTTATTTCATTCTCGATGAGCTTTTTCTCTGAATATCCGAATGCAAGAATACGCATCGCCTTAGACGCTAACTCGTCTATCTTCCTGTTGAGCACCATCATATCCAGATCTTTTATGTTTCCGTTTTCGTCGAGATATTTAGTTGCATTAGCAAGCAGTTTTTCCGGAGCTCCTTTATAAAAAGTCTTACCGACAGAATCAATCCTCGCCTGGCTAAACTTATTTTTTGAATTAAAACTCTGGAAGCTCTCCACCTTATAATCGGCATTATCCGCCAATGTATTGAACGCTTCCTCTCCTATAAATTTCATTAAAGCCTGATCCGTAGCATTTCCGCCGATAATATTATGATCGTGATCGAACATAGACTGAGTATTCTTAGCAATCGACAAGTCGACAAGTTCTTTTAATTTGCCGTAATTTCCAAGTTCCGAAATCGCCAATGAACGCCCGTCGCCTATAAAAAAGTCTGCAACTTCAAGCATACCTTTAGTAATTGTTCCGGTTTTATCGCTGAATAAAATATTCAGCGAACCTGCGGTTTCCACGCCTTCCGCTTTTCTTACCAACACGTTGTGCGCGAGCATCTTGCTCGTATTCTGCATCAAAACCAGCGAAATCATAAGCGGCAGACCTTCCGGAACTGCGCATACTATAATTACAACCGCCAGCGAAACAGCTCTTACAATGTCTGTAATAATAAACTGAGCTCCCTGATCAAAATAAACTCCGGGACCTCCTGCAGAAATAATGAAATACGCGAAATATAAAATAGCGATAATGCTCGCGCCGATATATCCGAAAATTGAAATCTGGTTTGCTAATTTGGACAGCTTTACTTTGAGAGGCGAATCCGGCTCGTCCTCCTGCATTTCTTCTGCCATTCTGCCCATCATCGTGCTAATTCCTACTTTTTTAATATCGACTACGCCTTCGCCGTCAAATACCACAGCTCCTCTGAACATGGAATGAGCGTCTACAAACGTATCGCCCGTAATTTCCTCAGGAAAATCCGCATCTTCGGAAGCGGCTCTCTTTTTACATTCATCGGATTCACCGTTGAGCACGGAATTATCTACGCTAAGAGAACCCGATACTAAAATCCCGTCTGCGGGTATTTTATCGCCTCCCTGTAACAGCACCTTGTCGCCGACAACAATATCGTCAACGTCAAGAACCGTTATCTCGCCGTTTCGGTAAACCTTACACTGATCCTTTTTCGTACTGTTTTTCAGCTCCCTGTACTTGGTATCGCTGGTAACGCCTGTCTTTGCCGAAACAAGAGCAACAATCAGAACAGCAACAATCGTTCCTATCGGTTCATATATTTCTGCATAACCGAAAAAAAACATTACTATCATCAGCGCCGCAATAACAAGAAGAATTTTGATCATAGGATCTGAGAAAGTTTCCTTAAATTCATCCCAGAAAGTAGTCGGCTCAGAATCCGGGATCACATTGGATCCGTGTTTTTCCCGCGAGGCATTGACCTCACTGTCTGTCAGACCTTTAAATTTCATACACAACTCCTTAATTTAACATTCATTTAATTAATATGATTTCTGAATAACTTGTATTTTTCTTTTTACTTTTTAAGCGATACTTATACCTTTATTAAATTGCCTAATACTCTCTTTATTTTCACAGCTTCCCAAAACTCAACTATTTTTTATATTTTGATTTAAAAATAGTTGCTGTTAATTTTAAATTTATTGACTGACTATAATACTATATTCAGCAGACTTAATATATGCATACAAAACATTGTATTCTCTTAAATGCGATCAAAACTCTCTAACAAAATCTAATTTTATACATATAACTAATGAAAATGCCGCTCCCACTGACTCTCTTCTAACAGCAAACTTATTATATTTACTGCATAATAAACTTATTGCCAAATATTACTGACGCTGATATAAATCGTCGTCTGATTTTTAATATACAAATTAAGGAGAAGCAAGCAATTTTTGTTAACTTCTCCTGTATTTATATTCTTTTAATATTTATAAAAAGCTGAATTGTATTAGAGATAACGCCTTGCCAGATCTCCGATAGAATTATCGGCAGTTCCCTGACCTATTGCATTAAATTTCCATTCGCCGTTATATCTGTAAACTTCACCAAATACCATTGCAGTCTGACCGGAATAATCATCTGTTAGATTATATCTGCAAAGCTCCGCGTTGTTTCTCGTATCAACGAGCCTGCAAAAAGCGTTCTGAATAAGACCGAAATGCTGACCTCTTTCCCTTGCCTGATAAATATTTACAACTATAACAATTCTATCGTAATTTTCCGGAACGCTTGCAAGATCAATAATAATCTGTTCGTCATCTCCGTCGCCTGCACCTGTAAGATTATCTCCCATGTGCTGAACTGTGCCTGTTTTGTGGCTCAGGTTTCCGAAGAAAACTATATCTCCCGTATCCACTAATTTACCGCCCTGCAGTATAATAGCAGAAGCATCGCAGTCTATCGGCTGAGGCTTAGGCGCAAAAAATCCGCTTTTTCTCTTTACTTCATCCCAACCCAGACCTACGATTATTTTTGATAAACCTGCGTTTTCCTTTGATAAACTAACCTTCTGACCTTTTTGTAAACTAATCGACATCTTAATCAATCCTCGTCATTTGCGTCCAATCCAGAAAAACCGTGGTATGCCGCAGCTTTTTAAAACCTATTCGGAAGAACGCTCATCTAATCATAAATTTATATACTTTTAAATAACTGCCCGATCACACGCGCTATTATCAGCATTATATTTGACCTGCAAATTTAACAGCGTAAAATATTCTCATATATATCTTCGCTTAAACAACGCGCCTCTTAAATAAAACCTCCTGTACAATTTACGCAACTTCGATTCCGTAATGACCGCACAGTGCAGCAAGTCCGCCCTGGAATCCGCTACCGATAGCGTTAAATTTCCATTCTCCATTATGTCTGTATAATTCTCCTACAACAACAGCCGTTTCTATGGAGAAGTCCTCGCCTAAGTCATATCTGATAAGCTCAGTATTATTCGACTCGTCTACAATGCGTATAAATGCATTTGAAACCTGTCCAAAATTCTGATTTCTTGTATCGGAATCATAAATGGTAACCGTAAACGCTACTTTACTGATGTTTTCCGGGATCTTGGACAGATCTATTTCGATCTGCTCGTCGTCGCCTTCGCCTTCACCTGTAAGATTGTCGCCCAGATGCTTTACTGATCCACTCGCATGAGCCAGATTTCCGTAGAATACGAATTCCTGTTCAGTCGGGCATTTGCCGTTTTCTCCGACAAGAAAAGCCGCGGCATCTAAATCGAAATCAGCACCGGAATCGAAAGCATTAACATCCCAGCCTAAACCGACCAAAATTTTCTGCAAACCCGGATTTCCCTTTGTAAGATCTACTTTCTGACCTTTTGATAAATTAATAGGCATAATAATTCCTCCTCAATATTAATTTGTTTTATTAGGTACATGATACATTTTATTAAATTCGGCTTTAATATTTTCAAGTTTGCCCTGATCTTCTATACGCTTTCTTCTCGCATTCTCCTGAATCTGCCTGGTTTCCTCGATACCGTTGACGATAGTACGCCAGGTATTTTCAAGAGTTTCTACCTTAATAGAACTGCCCGAAGCCAGTCTTGCCGTCATCTTAGACTGCTCCACAGTATTGCGGGCGTTCTTAATAAGCATTTCGTTTGTCTTTTCATCAAGCGCCGCCATAGACTCCGCCTGAATCCGCTGACGTTTCAGCATTATAGCCTGAGCCAGCGCCTGCTTAAATACAGGAAGCGTAATTATAAACGCTGAATTGATTTTTCTTACTAAATTCATATTGCTGAACTGCATGGTCTTTATCATCGGTATGGACTGCATAGCTACGTTTTCAGCAATTTTCAGATCCTGAGTCCGCTGCTCCATCATCATAAGCGCCTGCTCCAGAGTAGTTATTTCAAACTGTATAGAATTATCGCCCGACGTTTCCATATCTGTTCTGCGCTGAATAAGATAGTTTTCTATCTCTTTGCACGCCTGCTCGCCAGCTAAAATATATTTTACAAGTTCATGATAATAACCTACATTGGCGTCGAATAACTGATTCAACTTCCTGTTTGAATCTTTAATTTCAGACTCATATTTTTTTAACTCGACGTAAATTTTATCTACTTCGTCGCCCATAGTATGATATTTAGCAAGAATTTTATCGAGTTGTTTTCGCAGATTTCCAAAAATTTTTCCGAATAATCCCGGATTGTCCTTTATTTCTTCTATATCAAACTTATCCATTATCTTGGATAATGTTTTCAGCATCTCGCTTGATTCGTCGATCTGAGCCATATTCATGCTGTTAAGCACCACATCCGACGCCCTTGAAATATCCTCGGCAGCATCGGCTCCAAAGGATACTATAGATTCCAGATTAAACACCTCGATATTGCTGACAAGCGCATCTACCTCAGCGGAATTTGTAAGCTGCGCGTTCATCTGCTGCCTGTCCGCAACTATGTCATACTGTTCTACAATCTCTATTTCATTCTTAACTTCAGGTTCAGCGACATCAGCCTGACCCGACGCACCCTTTGAAAAATCTATTGCCATATCTACATACCTCTCTTAAATATTCTGTTTATCAAGCCTTTTCCCGAACTTGACGAAAATTTATTCAGATCCGGAACATTCATATCGTAAACATACTCGCCGATCTGAAATTCCTCAATAATTTTATCGTTAAAATATTTTTCTACCGTCTGATATCCGGTTGGAACAAAGAAAACAACATCGAAACCGACTGTATTCAGATATCCCATAAGTATGGAATCTTCAAGAGAGATTGTTTTCTCTGAAGTATTTATATAAATAATCTTAGGATTTTTCTTTGTAAAATCAAATTTCTGTATCAGTCTTAATATTTCATTATTTATATTAAGCGCGGTAGAAATGATCGTATATTCCGTACCGTTCACAAAAGTACCTTTTATAACTTTACGATCTATAAATAACTGCAGCTTGTCCAGCAGATACTCCTGAGTTTCTTCCCTCAAATGCCCGTAACGGTAATTCTTATTAGCCTTTATCTTATTTTTCTGCACTCTGCCGTTCTTAAAAAACTCTACGGCAAACGCTTTTACAGGATTCGGATTTACCGAGGTAATATACGGAGCCTTATCGATTAAAACAGTATCCTCCGTTATGAGTTCCTTCACGCTGCTCCAATACGCGGAAACATTGCCATCTTTAACTCCGGAAACTTTTGAAAAGATAACGGGTATATTTACTATATCGTCAACTGTACTAAAACTTGGTCTGTATTTTACCTCTTCCTTCCATAAAATGGCTATTTCTTCATACATAGTCTGAAGCGTTACTGTATTCGCCCTGCTAAACTGCTGATTGCGGTATATTCCCGTATCCTGATAAAGCAATGTATCAAGATCACGCTCTGCATGATATGCGGCGGTTCCTATGCGCACATCTCCGCTTTCATGAGGAAATTTAGAAATATTTATCGTTTCTTGATAATTTATTTCATATAAAAATTTATCTTCTAAACAGCATTTTACGTTGAGATTTGGAACCAGAATCAGAACATCCACAGGCAGCCTGGACAACATTCGCAAAAACAACGCTTCATAATCCGTTTTGCAGCCTCCCAGATAAATAAAAACTCCAACATCAGGAAACTTCCAGTTTATAAAAAGCTGCTTCTGATAACGCCTGAGCCAGCAAATAATATATACCGCTTTATTCATAAGTTTATTAATATTAATGTTTTCATTTTCGGCTTCCTCAAACATTATATCTATAAACGCTTTCTTCATCAGCCTTTTTAATTCCTGATCTCCGCTGTAATCTATATTCGCAGAAAGCCCTTGAATCAGTTGTTCTGCATTCGCATAAGAACCTCTGCTTATTTTTGCAATCTCATCGGGCAAAGGAATCCCTATGCTGTCTTCTGATATTGCGATATGACGCCCTGCGTTTTTCAGTTCAAGCTGAAGCTGGTACAGATCGTTAATATATGTATTTTTATCTTCCGCGCCGTTCACTCTGCAAAAGCAATTATAAAAAAATCTCTGATCCGAGCCTCTATCTTTTACTGCTTTTTTTATATCAAAAAATATATTTCCGCCGAGCCAGGCATTTGTACAATTTATCTTATCAGGCTTCTCACCATACATACGGTCTACTTTAGTCTTTCTTACCATCTCCTCACGCAGCGTCTTTAAATTAAAGCTCTGCGGAAAAGCAGAAAGACCTTTAATATTAAGAATATCTGACAACTCAGACGTTGGATCCGATTTTAAATAATTCTCATCGCCTTTATACTGTAATATCACTATATCACAGCCCGACCTTGATAAAACAGACAGCATAAGAAGCTCGTACCTGCTTATATCGCCTTCATATAAAATCTTGGGAGCCACATTATCGCCAAGCCTGCTGACTATGCGTTCAAACTTGTAATAAAGCCAACACATAAACTTGACATAAGCGTTTTTTATCATATTCTCATTCTTGCCTGAAGCAAGCAATCCTTCAAACACGCCGTACATAGCCGATGCAACGCTTGAACGCTGATAATCCGTCATACGAGGCAGCCATTTTTTAAGATTTACGGTTATGAATCCTATGTCCATCTTGAAATTCATACCCATAATTTCCTGAAAATATGAAAGATTGCTTTCTGTAGGATTTGCAATCCTACCTTCTATTATAACGCCTGACTTTCTTGCCGCTTCATAATATTTACGGATAAATTCATCTATATATTCGCTGTATCCGTTAATTCTGTAAAAATATACGCCTTTGCTTCTTCTTCTGCTGATTTCAACAAAAAAATCGTCCAAATCCTGCAGTGCGACACGCTCAAACATTGATCCTCACTCCGAAAAATTAATATCTGTTCATTTTATTTTTATTCATAATAAAACCAAGCGCAGCCCCCACAACAGCTCCTATAATATGAGTAAGATTTGCTACATTATCCTGAATAAAAATTCCTTTATATATCTGCTCTCCAATATAAATAACTGCAACGAGAATAAAGGTCAGCGGTATATCTCCTTCTTTTATACTTGTGAAAGACGAAAGCAGTATTAGTGCGAATACGACGCCGCTGGCGCCAAGTAAATGAATCGATGGGAAAAATATAAAATTTACGAGTCCTGTGACAAGCGCAGTAGATAATATTACAAATAAAATATTTGCTGAACCATATTTTTCTTCAAGCAACGGTCCGACTATCAATATAAGCATTATATTTCCTATAAAATGCTCCCAGCCTGCGTGCCCCGCTACGTGTCCGAAAAACCTTATGTATGTAAACGGACTTGCCAGCGACGACCGATAAACGCTGAAAAACATATCGTTTGCAGCTCCGCGGGTAACATAATCCAAAATAAGAGCTGCAAGACATATTACCGTAAAAGCCAAAATCACGGGAGAATTAAACGAAACTTTAAATTTTTTCTCTGTTAATGAATTCATTTTCTGTTAAACCTATACATTATATATAAATAATACAAATATTGCTATGAATATTATTACCATTTGCCTTTATTAATTTAAGAAATTCATTTTATCTAAAATTAATATTCTCTTTTATTTTACTCGTTGTATTTATTCTTGTCAATGATGTATACCTATCGCATTCAGCGCAAATCCATGTAATCCGCTGCAAGATACAAGATGAATCCATATAAATTTAATATGCAACAGTATTAACATTTTCAGTTTGCGTATGGTATACTTAACATATCTGATAAAATTTACGCAATTTAAAATATTAATATAACGAGGTTGCAATAATATGTTCGATCATATAAAAGATGTAAGATTTAATATATTAGATATATCAAATATCAGCAGTTTTATGAATATAAACGGCGGTTATCGTAACGAATGTAAAGACGTTTATTTTCTTAGAATAACAGGTTTTAATAACAACATTTTAAACGATATAAACGATATGGATAAAACGCTTACCGAGCGTATGAACAAAAAAAACGGAATTTACAACAGGATTTCTTCGCTTCCTTCTATGAATAACCCTAAATTTTATACAGATAGCTTTGAAGCCTGGGCAAAATCAGGAAAAAAAGAAATATATACAAAAAGCTGCACAGATAAAACGCCCGATATCGCCTCTATACTCAGCGCAGCATGCGTAAAAGTTCTGAATCTTTACGCTCAGCACAAGCCGACCAATCCTTCGATAGAAAAGAATTTGATTGCAAAATTTCTCTTTTGGTTCGACGAAACCATCGGAAACCGACTCTCAGCCTGGAATCCGCGCCAACCTGCCAAAATCGCAGCGAGTAATATAACAAAAACCCACGAATACCTGTTCTTTTATATGCTGACGCTTATAGGCTTTGATGTTTTGCTTATCCAGACTGAATCAGATATATCAAACGATATAGATAAATTGAATCTGTCAAAGAAAATACCGGCGGGAGATTTTAATGAAAATGCAAATATTCCTGAATACAGATTTGAAAGCGGAAATTACGCAAAACCGCCTTTAGCCCAGCCTGCTGTATCAGCGGCTGTAAACTCGAACTCATCTGCAGTGCTCCCAGCCGCAAACGGTATTAACACCGCGGCAATTCCGGATCTTCCAAGAATAAAGATCCCCAATCAAAGGACTGCAAAATCAGGCAAAAACGACATAACTGCCGAAGGTTCAGGCAGCCAGATACGGGAAAAAAGCTACGAAGAACTGGCGCTTCTTTCCTCATCAGTAGTACTCATTACACTTCACAATGCTGCCGGACAGATCCTCGGAACCGGTTCCGGCATCATGATAGGAAAAAACGGATTTATCTTAACAAATCACCATGTAGCCTGCCGCGGAACGCTGCTTTCTGTCACAATAGAAGAAGACGATCAGATTTACGAAACTAATGAAATCATCAAATACAATCAGCATCTTGATCTGGCGCTAATAAGAATAGACAGACAACTCAATCCGATACCTATATATAAAAATGATAAAAAACCCGTCCGCGGGCAGAAAGTCGTAGCTATCGGAAGTCCGTTAGGACTATTTAATTCCGTTTCTGACGGCATAATATCCGGATTCAGAAAACTTGACGGCGTAGAAATGATACAGTTTACAGCTCCGATCTCTCATGGCAGTTCCGGCGGCGCGCTGCTTAATATGAATGGAGAAGTCATCGGCATAAGCACAGCGGGTATGGATCATGGACAGAATATAAATCTTGCAGTCGGATATGAATACATAAACAGTTTTATCCAGGGATTTATTAATTATTAACAATGCATGTCATAAATCAAAAATTTTATCTGCATTTTCCGAACAAGCGGACATGCAGATATATTTCATCATTAATATTTTAATAATTTCTTTAATTTTTTCATCACCGGATTTTATCCGCGTAAAAACTTAAAATCGGGGCATCACGCCCCGATTTGCTTATTTTTATAAAATTTCAAGTTTTAATATTAATATAATCCTCGATGGCGATACATCACACATCCGACATTTTTTTAATTATCCCGCACGCTTTATAATGCTTCATGGGATATTCTTCTATATTAACGCCTTTCTCCTTCGCCAGCTTCCTTATATGCACAGTCGACGAATCATTCATATAACGACTGTCTATTAATATTTTCCACGGCACCCTCCGAAGAAGAACCCTTGTAGCTTCGCCGATTCCGGGTTTTATAAGATTAATGTCAGAAACACCGAACCTTTCGGCTATACCTTTTACTTCTTCCGCGCCGGAACCCTCTGCAGGACAAGAATCCGCAAATTCACAGTTCGACTTGTTATCATCAATATCAAACTCTTTTTCTATGGAATTTATAAATTCATACGACAGATCGCTGTCTGCCAGTTCTCCGTAAAACACGGCTCCATGAAAATCATTTTCACCAATAATATCTTTCCTAAGAAAAGTCCTGCTTATAAGACCTGAAACCGTACTGTTTAAACATGAGCTTGGTATCAAAATATCTTCATGAGTGCCGCAAAGCTCCGTAACGTTTGCCGGGTCAGACACAACAGCTATATCGTCTGATACGCCATCATAATCCCGGATGGCTTTTTTTAATTCATTCAAAATCGCGCCTTTTCCTATCCAGCCGTCTGCAAACATAAGCTGCTGCGGAGAATATATCTCTAAAAGATGTTTCATTGCATTATGATCTATACCTCTGCCCCGTATTATCGAGATAGAATAATGAGGAACATCAATATTATATTTTGCACGAATAAAACGCTTAATAAGTATACCAACCGGAGTTCCTGCCCTCGCAAGAGAAACCAGCACAACTTCCCTGCCCTTTAATTCTATGATTTTATCCGACACTCTGCCGATCGCTCTGGCAACCGGCTTCGCGTAAAGCCTGACAGCATCATAATACGCCTCCATATATTCGTCGCCTGGTACATATTCTATTGGAAGCATTTCGGAATAATGCATACCCGACTGAATCAGAAGCTCTCTTTCATCTGCCGGCTGCGGCTTTACAAGACCTGTGATATCCTTCAGCAATATAATTACATCATCGCTTTTATATGAACTTCTCATCTTTTATTTTTCACTTTCACCTTCATAATCCTTATTTGAAAACCATCGTATTAATGTTATATCTCGGTTTCCGTTTGCGTACAGCGCGTTTACCAGACTGCACTCGCCTTTCTTCATATAATTCCATGCGTCTGTAATTATCAGGACTTTATCGTATTTATCCAAATTATAAATAAACGTAGTCCTGTAATCCTCATAAAAACTTACCAGCTCGCATCTGCTCTGCAGCGGATAATCCTCGGCAATGCTGACCGAAATCGGACTTCTCGTAGTCGAATGGGTAATAACCCTGCAGCCTTCGATCCTGCCGCCAATATAAACCGCCGGATACATAAACTCTTCCGTGCCTATAACGAGAATATTTTCTCCGGCTTTAAAATCCACATTTTCTTTTACATGCTGCCATAAATTCTCGCAGGATTTCTCGTAATCCCCGCCGCTGTGAATCTTCCTTGGATTAAAGCCTGCAAAAAAATCTTTCCTATTAATATACACGCGCGGTATACTAAAATCAGGCTCAAGGCAAATTCCATCATCTTTATATTTTTCAGCCACAGCCGTATATTCCGAATGATTCGTTTTCACAAGATAATTAATATCTATTCCATCTTTTTTAAATCTGTCTTCCGCCTCTTTTTCCATGCCGTTTAAAACGGAAGCTACTGCAAATTTAAATCTGTCAGGATAAGACTTATTTATTTCATTAATTAATTTCTGTATTGTATTTCCCGTAGTCACTTCGTCGTCTATAAAAATTATTCTGCGTATCTGATCCGATATCAGATCAAAATCAGTTTTTATCAGCTTTTGCTCGACAGCGTGACTATGAGATTCCGTAAAATGAAAATACTCAACATCAGGAATATTCTCCCTTGTAGTCTGCATGTACAGGCAATTTAATTCAGCCGCTATAACGGATCCTACCGCAGTGGCGGTTTCGGCGAATCCAATCAAAAGCAGGGTTTCCGTACTGTAAAGTTTCCGTATTTTTTCAGCCAAATCTTTGCACATTCGTATCATTTTACCTGGTTCGGCAGGCATATGCTTACCCTGCATAGTATTTAAAACAAGGTACTTTCTTTTCTCATTATTTTTTCTCTTCGCAACTCTTACTAATTGAGCTTTTGTATATACCATTTCAACCGCCTTAATTTACCAATATATTCAACCAAACGTCTAAAAATTATATCACATAATAACGCTTTTCTCAATTTTAATAAACACAAAGTATATCTAACAAACCGTCTTTATTATAAAACAACGCTCTATAGTTTACTTTTTCATAATATCAAACATTACCGAACCATACTGTATATTGAAAATTTAATACAAAATATAAAATAATTTACTTATAAATAAACTGTATATCTCAAAATATAGTTTTGAACCCTAATATTATTATCTGAGATTTTTTCCATGTATAATGATTTCGTGAATGATCCATGTGATTTTGAAAAATAATGTTTTGCATCATTACCCAATTAATCGTGATAAACTCATTATTGGTAAATTTTATTCAATATACTGCGGTGCAAAATTTATTTTCACCAGTGCAAATCACACACTATCTTCTTTGTCTGCATATTCGTTTCCTATATTTTTGAAGAATGGAATCTGGATTATAAAAAAACATAACTTCAGCATGGAATAAAAGAGAAATATTGTTATTGAAAACGATGTATGGATTGGATATGAAGCTGTAATTATGTCAGGTTTTATTATTGGCGACGGCGAAATTATAGGAGCAAGAGCTTTAGCAGCAGAAGACGTACCGCCTTACACCATAGTCGGAAGAATGCCGGAGGCAGAAGTTTTGATAATAGCACAATATTAAAAATCAAATGGTAGGACTGACCCGCTTACAGGATAGCATGTAATATCAACGCACTTCAAACAGGCAATTTGGAAAAATTGAAATAATATACTTAACTTGATTATGCTAAATAAAAAATATGCCATACAACAGCAAAACAGCGTTCCTTCGCTAATTTTCATTTCCGAAAGAACGCTGTTAATTTTAATTATAATTCAAATAGTTGTCATCTGCTTCTCATCTTCATAAGCCTATCTATATTTCTGTCTGAATCGCGCTTTGCTATTGACTCACGTTTATCGTACAGCTTCTTGCCTTTAGCCACGCCGATCTCCAGCTTTGCCAGACCTTTTTCATTAATATACATACTGAGCGGTATCAGCGTAAGCCCCTGCTGTGTAAGCGCAGCATTGATTTTTACAATCTCCCGGCGATTTAAAAGCAGCTTGCGCGGACGCATAGGATCTACGTTATATATATTGCCGTGATCATAAGGACTTATATTCATGCTGTACACAAATATCTCCCCATTCTCTACTTTAGCGTAGCTTTCCTTTAAATTCACCTTGCCCTGACGCACGGATTTTATTTCCGTGCCTGTAAGCACGATCCCGGCCTCGTAAGTATTTTCTATAAAATAATCGTGACGCGCCTTTTTGTTGGACGCTATTATTTTTCTTGCCATTTTATCCCTCCGACAAATAAACTATTTGTCCTGATCTTCATTGCCGTACACGGAGCCGATCTTATTAAACGGGAATAATCTCAAAACAGCCTTTCCTATTAACAAATCCTCATCTACAAAGCCTATCATAGAATCTCTGCTGTCCCTGCTGGAAACTCTGTTATCCCCCATTAAAAACAGCTCGCCCTCCGGCACCACGGTTTCGTCGAGACCGCCGTTAGTAAATCCGTCCTTTGTATAAGGTTCGTCTAAAGGTTCTCCGTTTCTGTAAACCACACCGTCGCTTATAGCAATAGTATCGCCGCCTACCGCGATAACTCTTTTAATAAGCAGCTTTTTATGATTATCCTGATCCATTAGATCACTTTTAAATACTACAATATCTCCGTATTCCGGCTCATTATCAAATTTGTACGCCATCTTCCACAAAATCAGATAATCGCCGCTGTGCAGAGTATTATCCATCGAATGTTCCTGAACTATTGTAGGCGTTATAAACTGAGAAATCACCAGCGCTATGACTATCGCAATAACTATATCTCTCACCCAAGTCAGCGCTTCCATGCCTTTAGACCTCTTTTTTCCTTCTTCCGGCATTTCCGCCTCCTGTTCTTCCTGATTCAAAGCATCAGCGCCATCGGAATTAAGAGCCGAATCGCTTTCATTAACATCTTCTGAACCTGCCGCGGAACCCCCGCTGTTCTCACTGCCCTCCGGCTTCTTCAGCGATACCCCAGTCCTTTCTTCATTAACTTCTTCTAAATCAGCCTGCTTATCAGCTTGAAAAGTTTCTTCGGATGACTCAACATCCATATTTATATTTTGCTTATCTGTATTATTTTCCATAATATAATTAATGCCTCCTGTAAGCATTTATTTTCAAATATTAATAATCCATATCTTTTAGATACTTATTAATGTTATTCCCCTGTTTTCCTTTATTTACACAATTTTTTATCATACAAATCGATTTTCGGCTAAACTATTTGTTTTTGATTGTATTATAATAATCTAATATGTTCATTTTATGTTTTATGAAAAATTACTTCCTTTTTATATATAAATAATATCTAACCTGTTTTATTATAATATTGCGAAACTGATTTTTACAGACTAAATTCCTCAAAAAGTTCGTTTAATATATTTCGCATTTTTTTTGGCGGCTCCGCATAAAAAGATCTGTCTTTAAGATATAAAAGTTCGCCCTCGGGCGCTTCAAATGTAAGTCTGTATGCGTGAAGAAATTGAGAATTTAAACCAAAGCGCTTAGAAATCTTAGCGTTTTCATCCGCAGAACCGTATTTCGTATCCCCGATTACCGGATGCCCCATACTCGCCATATGCGCTCTGATCTGATGAGTTCTGCCGGTTATCAGCTCCACTTCCACCAGCGTAAACCCGCCGCTTCTCATTAACGGTCGCGCAATAGTTTCGATGTACTTGCCTTCCTGCCCGCTTTCTTCTGAATTTAAAATTTTTACAATATTTCTTTCTTCATCCTTTATAAGATTTCCCGTAAGATGCGCTTCTTTTTCCAAAATGCCGGAAACTATTGCAAGATAATACTTCCGTAACGCGTTTTTTTCACGAACCATGGCGTTCAGCTCGCGCAGCGCCCCGCTGTTTTTGCCGAACAACACCAGTCCCGTCGTATTTCTGTCCAGCCTGTTCACCGCGGCAGGCGCAAAACTCTTTTCTATTCTTGGAATATAATCGCCCTTTTCTATAAGATAATCTATAACCTGATTAACTAAAGTATTTTTCTTTTCCTTGCCGTCGCCATGGGTAAGCAGCCCCTGAGGCTTCACGGCTATCAGGATATTTTCATCTTCATAAGCGATCGAAAAACTCCTGCGAATTTTGGCAGGCATTTCTTTCTTAGCCTCGAATCCGACTATATCCTCGCTTTTTATATACAAAGTCAGCTCGTCGCCCGGAAAAAGCATGGTATCGTTTTTAGCCCGCTTACCATTCAATTTTACATCTTTTCTTATAATTTTATAAATATAACTAAGCGGAGCGCCCTTTAAATATTTGCGCAGAAACCTGTCTAAACGCTGCCCTCCGTCGTTATCGCCGATAATCAGTTTATCCATATTATTTTCACTCCAATTAAAAAACACACCTGAAAACCGCTTTTTCCCAGATACGCCATAATATTATACATTAATATCCGTATTTCTTACAATAGTTAGCCGATAAAAAACTTAATCTGCTTCATTGTTTAATTACAAAATCTGTGATAATATTATCATAATATCAGGAGGATTTGAATAAATGGACAAAATGGATAAATTTAAAGATTTTATATATAATGTGAGCGACGTACTTGTAACTATATTAATAATATTAATCGCTGCGCTTCTTATTTCATGGCGCGTATCCGCCATCGTGCATTACCCCGACAAAGTCCACTCCGAACAAGGCAACTACTCCTCTGTTGTTCAGGATGATGAAGACGAGGATAAAGACGACCGTGAAAATCAGGATAACGATAAAAAAAGCGGCAAAGATTCTGACGATAATGACAATGATAAAGATACCGACGACAGTGATGATAAAACAGATACAACAGCTAAATCTTACAGCATTACGGTAACAGATAACGAATCCGCGGGAGAGATCGCGCAAAATCTCGTAGATATAGGAATCATATCGGATAAAAAAGAATTTCTCGACGCAGTAAAAATCGCCGGCGCCGAAACAAAACTCAAATCCGGAACATTCGACTTTCCTCCCGACTGCACAGCCGAGCAGATAGTCGCTCTTATGACAAAATAAATTTTACTTATACGCGCAGAAATGCGCGTTTTTTATATACAGTATTATCGTTGTAAGGTAGATATAAATTCTTACATTATTTTCTCAAAAAATTTTATATTTAATGAAACAAAACCTTCCTTCGGCAAGTCTTATAATATGAATAACATAAACAAAACACCGAAAGGAGAACAAAAATGAAAAAACAAACGAAAAAAATAATATCAACAATGCTTACAATAGCTATATTAATACTGCCCGCCGCAGCGTACGCAGCAACCGGCGGCGGAGAAACCGGACAGCCCATGACGATAAATTCATGCACTATAAGTTTCTCAGAAAAATCAGCCACAAAATCAGAAGCCAAAGTTTCAGCAAAAGATTTACATATTGCTGACTATATAACTTCTAAAATAACGCTTCAGTCCGCTCCCGCCGGTTCTTCAAGCTATACAAACGTTTCATCTGTAAATCCTTCGATAAAAACGGTTTATAATACTAATTCCATATACCATATATGCGATTTTCCTATCACACAAAATAAAAATTACAGAATAAAAGTCGAACTTTCGGATAATGTTAATGGTAAAAAATCTTCTAATACTTATTACAAAAATCTTACAAGGCGTTAATAATTAATCTTAAAAAATCCTCTCAAAGCTGAACTTTCAGCAGCGAGAGGATTTATTTTATTATTTATTTTTTCCTGTAATATTCTATAATACGCTAAATTCTTTTGGTCAAAACAACTCTAATTTTTATCGTAACTATGATATTTCACAAAATATTTTCTAACTATCTATTAATCTTTAACACTTTTATACACATCTATCTCAGCTGCAATTTTTATAAGAGTTTCTTTATCTGCATCACCAGAAATATTATATGAATCATTATTTAATAAAAAAACTACTGATGGTGTATCCGTAAATGCATCATACATATAATAAAACGTTCTATCGTTTAACTTTATTTCTTCTGCTTCTAATGTTAATATACTTGTACTATCCTCCGGCAAATTATAAAATACGCCTACTATAATTTCCCGCTCATCTTCATCCGAAAACAGATAATCAGAAGAAACGGTTCCATCAGAAAATTTCTTTATATCCAGTTTTTTTAATTCAAACCCGTCTGGAAGATAATAAGGATACACGATCTGAGGAAAATAAGCCGCCGCGCTTTCCATATCTTCTATTTTATTTATAGTAATTCCCATCTCGCTTTCGCTGAAATCAGCGCTGTCATCCGTAGAATAAAATCCGTTAAAATTTTTGTAATAAAACTTTTCCGCCTTAAATTTTAAAGCGTGAGCCGATTCGGAATTTATCCATAAAGCCACTCCGCTTGACACCACAAAGATTATCATACAAAAAGACGCAATCAAAGAAAAACGATGGAAATTCCTTTTTTTCTGAGGTTTTTCCTCCATAAACGATAAATCCAAAGGAGGTATTTTGATATCAAGATTTTTTATGTATTCGTCATTAAACTCACTGAAACGCGTCTTAAACTCCTGCTCAAGAGCATTATCCTGCTTATTCCTCATATCTGCCACCCTTTTCTACCTCAGCATATAATTCTCTTAACTTTTGAATCCCTCTGCGAAGGTTCGTCCGTACGGTATTATAATTCATACCGAGTATCTTCGCGATCTCTTTTTCACTGTAATCGCCGCTTGTCCACAGGGCTATTATCTGTTTATACTTATCGTCCAACATTTTCCACGCTTCCGTTAGTTCTGCAAAATTTTCCTTATATATCAACATATTTAAAATATCTTCATCAACTATGGATTCTGTGAATTTTTCCTGTATTTCATTCATATATTCCCGATCACGGTCATTCTGCCTGTATATTTTCTCTAAAAAAGACGCAGTTTCATTCTTTGCAATACTGCACAGCCACGACTTAACCGATTCTCTTTTCCTTAAACTATGCCACTTTTTAAATGCCTTCTCCATAGTATTCTGAGCTATATCAGGCACCCAATCCTTATTATATACAATCGAAAAAATAAATCTGTATATATCATCATAATATTTTTCAGCATAATATTCAAACGATCCCTCACCATATTTATCATCTTTCACAATCCACACCTTTTCTAAAGCTCTGTTCTCTGCATAAGACTGTAATACATTTATACCGATAATTTTATCTTCTTAACTTATTCTTTTAAAATTTCCATTTCATCATATATTATAGTTTTCTTAATTGCAAGAAAAATCTTTATGATATAAATTTTTATCTTAGTCTTAAAAAATTTTTCATTTTTTTGAAACAAAATGATAGTATAGTGAGTCTTATATTATGTCAGTCGAATTTAAACAGGGAAAGGAAGGAGGGACACTATGTTTGATACGTCGTGAAATTTAATAATAATTATACGATCAATATAATTTATTACTTTATCTGCAAAATTATTAGAAATAAGAAGGGAATTAATATGAAAAAGACAAAGAAATTAATGGCAATTAGTTTAGCTGCTATGACGGCTCTATCTGCAATGAACGTACCAGTATTTGCTGATGAAAATATTGATATTAACTCTGCTAAAGAACAAATTGAACCAATAAATGTAACTCCATCTACCAAAGTTACATTAAATACTGGAGAATCCTCACAGCTTATCCCATGGCCAGTTTATTCCGGTTACGGTCACTGGAAAATTTACCTGGAAAACCGCTCTTCAAGTCCAACTACAGTTAGAATTTTCAAAGGTACTCCTACCGGACCTCAAGTTGGCGCTCCTATGGTGATTCCGGCTGGACAAAGACTGCCTTTCTATTCTGATGCATCAAGCCCTTTAGAAGAAGGCGTATATTATCTACAAGTCACTACAAATGGTGCTTATCATTTAAACGGTACATTATATTATAAATTTGCGACTAACCATAACGAGCTTTACTAATTAGAAAGTAAAGATATATATGTGAAATATATAAAATAATTTATATATTATATAATTTTCAAATATTTATAATCATATTTTATTATTCAGCCAATTATTTTAACTATTAAAAATATAATTGTTTGGCTTATGAAGGCTTATAAAAGAGCTTGTTTCCTGCAATCTGCAGAACAAGCTCTTTGCCTGTATGTAAAATCAAATTATTTTTTATTTTACCTGATTATCTCTATCTGGCATGTTTCCATTGCCGCAAGCGCCCGGTCGTGGCTTTCCGGCGTTACGCCCGCGCAGCAGGAAGCGTCCACTTTTACCGGAACTTCCGGCAGAAACGCCTTTACGAGCATAGCGTTCGAAATTACGCATATATCCGTACAGAGTCCTGCAAGCTCTATACTTTCTATTCCCTGAGTTTTATGAAGCTCAGCGAGCCTTTCGCCCAGCTCCACGCTGCCGAAAGTCGGCTTATCTATGATCTCGCAGTCTGTCCCTGCGGCTTTTATTATATCCGCGTTTATCTGCCAGCCGTCTGTGTCTTTAATGCAGTGTTCCACGGGCAGGTTCCTGCCCTCCTGGGTAGCGAGGTAATCTGCTCCGTGAGTATCCCTCGTTAATATTATCTTACCGTTAAAATTCCTGAGCTTTTCTGAAAGCGGCGCGACTATCGCCTCCGCTTCCGCGGAACCCAGTGTACCGTCTATAAAATCCTTCTGCATATCTACTGCTATAAGTACTTTCATTTTTATCCTTTCCTTCTTCACAATTTATGATATCTCTGACTATTTTTCTGATTTGTCTGCAGATACGGTTCCTTCGGAAATCACACAATTTTCAGCCTTCTGCAATTTTAATAATAGTTGATCCGGCGATTTTTGCTTATCCGATTTATCCTTTTCTTTCATTTTTATCTCCGTATCACAAAACGGACAGACGATATGCCTGTCCGTTTAATTTTTAAATAGTCAACGCAGTTCGCCGCATTTACCCGCTGAACTTTGCCGATTTTTGAGTTCGCTGACTATAAGCCCGTTACTCGACTCTTGTTATCTGCGCGCCCAATTTACGCAGCTTGTCCACGAACTCAGAATATCCGCGTTCTATGTGGTAAATTTCTGATATTTCCGTTACGCCTTCTGCCGTTAAGCCTGCAAGAACGAGCGCCGCTCCCGCGCGAAGATCGGTAGACATCACCTGAGCGCCTCTCAGCTTGATATCTCCTGGAATTACTGCGCTTCTGCCCTCTATGGAAATGCCCGCGCCCATTCTGTTGAGTTCCGTGACATGCATGTATCTGTTTTCAAATACGGTTTCTATAACCGTGCTCTTGCCCTGCACCGTGGTTAAAAGCGCCATGAACTGAGACTGCATATCCGTGGGAAAACCCGGATATGGCAGAGTCTTTATATCCGTTGCAACCAGCGGATTTTCGTCTGCCTTAACATGAAGCCCGTCTTCGACATCCTCTACTATCGCTCCGCATTCCGTAAGTTTTGCTATTATAGGTCTTACATGATCAGGCACTACGTTTTTTATAATAACGTCGCCGCGGGTAATGGCTGCCGCTACCATGAAAGTTCCTGTTTCTATTCTGTCCGGAATAACGCAATGCTTTGCGCCGTGCAGCTTATCTACACCTTCGATCTTAATGGTATCTGTGCCGGCTCCTCTTATTTTTGCTCCCATCTTATTAAGATAATTAGCAAGATCTACTATCTCAGGCTCCTCCGCTACGTTTTCTATGATGGTCGTTCCCTCTGCAAGCACAGCGGCTGTCATTATGTTTTCCGTTGCCCCTACGCTCGGATAATCCAGGTAAACTCTGCCGCCTTTAAGCCGCTTTGCTCTTGCTTCCACATAACCTGTACCGTACTCTATTTCAGCTCCCATAAGCTCGAAACCTTTAAGGTGCAGATCTATAGGTCTTGCCCCTATTGCGCAGCCTCCCGGCAGCGGCGCTCTCGCTGATCCGGTACGCGCCAGCAGCGGTCCCATAGTCAAAATAGACGCTCTCATGCGCCTCACGAGCTCTACCGGCGTTTCGTTGCTCAATATATTTTTGGCTGCCAGTGATAGTGTATTTCCATCGAAATCCGCATCGACGTCTACACCTAAACTTTCCAATATCTTACACATGACCTCTACATCACGCAGATCCGGAACGTCGAGAATCCGACATTCCTCGTCTGTAAGCAAAGTTGCCGCCATAATAGGGAGCACTGCATTTTTAGCTCCGCTTATAGTTACTTCTCCTTTTAACGGGCCTTTATTTTCTACTAAGAATTTAGCCACTTTTCTCCTCCGAATCAATCAATGCTTCTTTGCACATTATAAACGCACAAAATACCTATTTATTATACACCATTACATTACTCTGCACAATATCAGAGATAACCAGATTCCTACAATATATCCTGCAAGACCCGCAGGCACGGTATGTCGCATATTTTTTACAGATGTAGCGCCAAAGTATACGGCTACTGCATAGAGGAGAGTTTCGCTGCTTCCCATTATAACGGACGCGCAGCGGCATATAAAGCTGTCCGGTCCGTACTGCTCGGCTATGCTCTCTACGATTACGAGAGTCCCGCTTCCCGATATTGGTCTCATTATCATAAACGAAGTAAGCTCCGACGGCATTCCCAACAGTTTAAAAACCGGTTCGCACGCTTTCTCTATCCAGCTCAAAGCTCCGGAATCGGTCATAACAGTTATGGCTGCAAAGACAGCTATTATAAACGGCATAATCTCGACGGCTGTTGTCAGCCCTTCCTTACAGCCTTCAAGAAATAAATTGTACACATTAACTTTGCGAACAAATCCATGAACGAGAATAATAGTGAGCAGCGCAGGGATAAACATAGCGGACACTGTATTTAAAATCTGATTCATCCTCTACACCGCCTTTTTCTTAATGCTGCTAACATCTGAATCCGAAATTTCGCTGTCGTTTCCGCCCGTCCATGCCCCTCGCGCACTTTTGTAATGCAGGCTTCCGGGCATTTTCAGCCTTACCGCTCTGTGTTCAGCCCATTTGCAAACCATAATACTTGCAAGAGTTGACGCTGCGCCTGCTATTATTGACGGCAGAATTATATCCTCTGCGCTCGCCGAACCTGCATTCGCCCTAACCTGTATAACAGTAATCGGCACAAGCTGCAGCATAGACATATTAACAGAAGCAAACATGCACATAGTATTGCTTGCCAGCGGACTTTCGCCGTTTTCTTCGTCCAGTCTTTTCATGGCCTGAAGGCTGAAAACTGTAGCGCTGTTTCCTGCGCCGAAAATATTAGCCGTAAACCCCATAAGCATCAGCATAAGCGTATCTTCATCTTTCTCCTCTGGAAACAGAGCTTTCATTAACCCTCTGCATTTTTCTGCCAACGCGTGTATAAGTCCCGAACCTCTGGCTATATTCATAAATCCGCTCCAAAGCCCCATTACCCCTGCAAGCCCGATTACAAAATACACTCCCTCCTCGCAGCTCGTCAGCAGACCATCCGTAAATCCTTTGCCCGATGTGTTGCCGATTCCAAAAATACTGTCTATCCCATAACAGGCTATGCCCATTAAAAACATAATTATCCATACTTTATTCATAAAACCTCCGCATAAATTCTGTGGAAATAGTTCATAACAAAATATATGGCAAAAATTTTTTATTATACAAAAAACATAATAAAACAGGGCTTGTTTGATACCGTAACGATAAATTTTTATGTGCAGGATATCTATGCTGACAAAAACAGTTATCACTTTAATTATATAATGTTAGAAATTGTAAAAATAAAGGGCATGAAAAACATAGTATATTGCAAACCGTATTGCAGTACAGTCTGGAGATTTTCTTTTCTTTATATACTGACAAAGCACTCAGCAGGTTATCTGCTGCTTATGTCGTCGCTGTCTAACCATTTAATAATATGGTGACAAACTACATCAGCTGCAAAAGAAATTAAAAACTTAAACGCTGACACCTCCTCCCTGTTGCCTGGTATCGGTGAACAACGTGAAAATTATAACATGTTATTTAACGTTTCTCTATCTTTTCCTTTGAAAAAATCTATAATTGGAATTGTTTCTAATATAATCCGATACTCTCTATCTTTATGAACATTACTGCAAATCAATAATCGAAGTTCTTAATTTCTATATGTAGTTTCATTAATCATAAAACAATATTTTACGGTGAATTACATTGTTCTAATTTATTTTTATATACTTGTATCTTGGTATATATTGAAAAATTTCACTTTATCTCTCTTTAATGGTTGATATTTTTCGTTGCCTGTGGTTTAATTTATTATGATTATATTTATAATTCCGAAGGAGTGTACAATGAATACTACGATAACCATCGGAGATGCGATACTTATACTCATTGGTATATGTTCTATCATTATTCTCATCTATATTATCAGGGTGCTTAGAAATACTCTGCCGGTGCTGAAAACACTGCAGGCAATTCTTGAAGACACTCAGACTGTCACAAAGATCGTTTCCGACGCTGCAGTCAACGTCGAAGACACTATTGCGTCTTTATCCGAATCATCATCTGAAATGGCAGACTTTATACATGATAATAAAAATTCTTTTAAAGCAATAGTCAGTCTTTTAAACGCAGTTATTGCTATAAAAAAATTACTTTGCTGATAATAAAATGCTAAAGAGGGTATTTTTATATAATGAATTTTATGTTAAAATGATATAAGAATAGATGATATAGCTTGCAAGTTTTCAATTACAAATTTTCCCTTAACTTAAAATTTATTATCAGGCTAATTATACACTCTGCAGATCTATTTCAGAGTTCAAGCCGGAAAGGAGCAGAATGTGAAAGCAACAGGTATAGTCAGAAAAGTAGACGAATTAGGGCGAATCGTACTTCCTATCGAATTAAGAAGAACACTCAGTATTCATATTAAGGATCCAATAGAAATCTTTGTAGACGACGAATTTATTATGTTGAAAAAATACGAACCGGCTTGCGTTTTCTGCGGAAATCCAAAAGATATCCGTACGGTTCACGGCAAGAATGTATGCGCTAATTGTATCGAAGAATTAAAAAGCGAATAGCGAATGATGTAACGACTTTACAACCCATCCGTTTCATATTTTTATTCTAAACATTAAATACCTTTACACACGTTATTTCTTATGCCAATTCAAAGCGGCGCCTTTATATACGAACTCAATTCCGCAATATATGCTCCGTTATCCGAATCAATAAAACTTAATATAGCTTTTAAAAATGAAAGGAGCAAATATGGCTTTTATACCAGTAGATACTTCACTGGATTTAACAACGGCAGAAGGGCGCAGATCGCAGCTTCGCGCTCTGCTTGGCTCCAGAGCTGAAAAAGGTATGTTGCCGAAAGGCGATATAGAAGTGCTTGAGCCTGAATTTATTGAGTATACAGATAATGAAGAATTGATCGTAGAAATTCCTATCAAAGAATGGCAGCTTAATGGTGTCGACAATGTGCAAGGCGGTATTCTCGGATACATGATAGACTGCGTATTCGGTTCAATGTCATTTGTAATTTCCGGCTGTAGTCCGGTAGGTACTGTCGACATGACTTCAAATTACCTGCGCCCTATTACGGCTGACGAACAAAAAGTTACAATACATGCAAAAATTATAACTAACAGCAAACGAGTTATGCATGCATCGGCGCAGCTCTATAATTCCAAAGGAAAACTTGCAGTAACCGCATCTACAAATATAATGAAACTCGAATCAAAAAAATAAGGTCTGCACAAACAATACGCAGAGCTTTATTCACACTAACAAAAAACGCTTACTTAAAAATCCTGAAATAAGATTTTCTGTAAGCGTTTTTTTACTTTAAAGATTAGTTTTATGTGCTGAAAAAAATTTTTCATAAAAACCGCATTAAATCCTGAAATAATATACATTTATTTGCTTTTAATTAGCATAATTTTAAATTTTAATTTGAAATTATGCTTTAAAATTTGAATCTTCAAAAATATCTAAAGCTAAAAATTTTCTTATATGCTTTCGGGCAATATTTTAATATAATTTTTATATTTTATGACTTATGTTTATGTATTTTCTGTATTTACATAGTGAATTTAACAGCTAATACAATTATTTATATAAAATAATATGAATATATACGTAATATTGCTTTATTGTTTACTTGATCAATCTATTCATGAAAAAACCTCCCGAAAAACTTTCAGGAGGTTTTAATTTTATTTAACTTATAGATTCAGAAACAAAACGCGACGCGTATTAAGCCTCGTCAAACTTTATAAGAGTGCTCGTACCTATGGTGTCCGCTCCCGCTTTCAGCATGGTTTTAACGGCTTCCATATCTCTTATGCCGCCCGCTGCCTTAATCTTGGCGTTATTTCCTACAGTTTTTCTTATGAGTTTTACCATATCTTCAGTAGTTTCTCCGTTAAATCCCGTAGCCGTCTTAATATAAGCGGCGCCTTCTTCTACCGCGATAGTGCAAGCTCTTACTATTTCTTCCTGTGTAAGCAGAGGCGCTTCGATAATGATCTTTACTTCAGCAAGGCCCTTTGTATTTCTTACCGCATGCTTGATCTCGTTTCTTACCTCTTTATCTTTTCGCTCTTTTAAAAAACCAAGATTCAGCACGAAATCAATTTCCCTTGCGCCTTCCTCAGCAGCTTTTATCGCTTCATAAACTTTAGCGTTGAACGAGCCGCCTCCTGTAGGAAAACCTGCTGTAGAAACTATCAACACATCATCGTTGCTCTTAAATTCTTCTTGGCAGAATCTTACAAACCCTGAATTTACACAGACAGCTCTGTATTTATTTATAAGAGCCTGCTTGCACAAACTTCTTACATCGCCTGCCGTAGTAGTACTCTTAACGCTCGTGTATTCTATAACCTTGCTTAGTTCTTCCATATTCGCCTCTCTTTTCTCTATGTATCAGCTTACTTTATGATTTCGCCTTCCTGACCGTTAGTTAAACCTGCTGCGTTAGCTTCGTCAGTATCGAGATGCATATCGCGATAGTGCTTTTCGCCTGCTCTGATCAGCACGTTATCGAAAGTTATGCCTCTCGGACCGTCAAATTTAACCTTTACGATGTCGCCGTCTTTAACGCCTGCTTCTTCAGCCTGCGGACCAGAAAGGTGTACGTGTCTTAATGCAACCATAACCCCTTCTTTTAGTTCAACGGAACCGTTAGGACCTTTAAGAGTGCAGCCCGGAGTTCCGGCTAACTTTCCGGATTCTCTTACATCGATAGGAATACCGATAGTGTAGCAATCTGTTTCAGAAAGTTCTACCTGAGTCTGAGGTCTGTAAGGACCGAGGATTCTGATATTTGCAAGCGTACCGCGAGGCCCGATTATATCTACCTTCTGGTCTGTCGCAAACTGTCCCGGCTGAGAGAGATCTTTAAAATTAGTCATTTCAAAATCTTTGCCGAAAAGCACTTCAAAATCCTCTTTAGATACGTGTACGTGTTTGTTGGAAATTCCTGCCGGTACTTTATAACCCATAATATGTTCCTCCTTGAAATTATTAATGTATTAATTTATTATCACCTGTTGTATCCTGCGCCGCCGCTTTATAATATAGTCAACACACTCAAAAATCGATAAAGCTCTGCAGGTAAACTGCAGTTGGATGCGCTGTCGTCTTTGACGGGCAGTAAACCCGCCCGCGTCCTCTGCGCCCATTTTGTTAAAACACAGTAAAATAATAATACAAACTGTGTTTTTAAAATGTAAAGAAGTAAACGTACAAAATGGAACGGCACAGCAGAGCAATAAAGATTAAAAGCTCTGCGCAGGAGCGTATTGAAGCGGATAATAACAATCTTATCACACCACATTTCCTCTCGCTTCCTTTTTAACGATTCTCAAGTACAGTGACTATAATGCGGTTTAACGACCAGCCTCTTACTATTTTTTCTCTATAAGATATGTAATATGAGGAAGCTGCCTGAAACGCTCAGAATAATCAAGGCCATAGCCTACTATAAATTTATCGTCGACTGTAAATCCGCAATAATCCGGCTCCACATCGGCTTTCCTCCTGGACGGCTTATCTAAAAGAGTGCAGATTTTAACAGATCTGGTTCTCTTTGAGGCGAAATATTCATCTCTGAGATATTTCATGGTCATTCCCGAATCTATAATATCCTCTACAATTAGTATATTCTGTCCTTCAGGCGACCGGTCTGTATCTTTTTTTATGCGAACTACTCCGGAAGATTCAGTAGAATTTCCGTAACTGGAAACGGACATAAAATCCATAGTAACTTCATCTAAATCTATAGCTCTCATAAGATCCGCCATAAATATAAACGATCCCTTTAAAATGCCGATAACCATAAGGGACTCGCCTTTATAATCCTCAGATATCTGCTTTCCCAGCTCCTCTACTCTCTTTTTTATCTCTTCAGCCGTAAGCAAAACTCCGCCTATTTCGTATCCCGGTACATCTATCACCTTTATCTCCTCCTATTAGTATGTCTAAGCAATATTTCTGTATAAATTTGTTTTAACGTAATAAATCTACCTGAACACGCTCGGTTCTTTGCTCTAAATATATGATATCGCAAAATCACAAAAACGCAAATGCTTTTGATAAAAATCTATCAATCCGGCATGATCAGATCTACTCAGCAAAATTACGATTTTTATTGTTTATTATCTTCTTCGGAATCCTTTACTTCTCTGCCTTCGGACTCTATTACAGTCTTCCCCTTGAATTTCTTTTTTTCCTTAAGGATATCCGCCATATTTTTTGAAGAAACCTCGTATTTATCCAGTTCGCTGCTCAAATATGCTAATATGATTCCCCAAAGCGTCAGATCGTCTATTATGCTGAAACCGAGCACGGGAGCCGGTATCAAGTCGATCGGCGAAACTAAATATATTATACCAAATATAATAATAAATTTCTTTATTTTTGACACAGAAGGATCCCTGAGAAAATATTTTATAGCTTTTATACGCCTGATCAGAGTAAAAAACGCTTTAAATTTCATGCTGTAAAACCTCGCCGGACATCGCGCTCTCGATCAGCGTTTCTATCTCGTCAAGTATAATATCTCCGCCTGTTTTCTTTAAAGATGATACAGGTATCAATTTATCTTCTGATTTCATACCAAGAATCTTTCTTATAGCGCTGAGTTTTTTTTGCATTTCATTTCTGGATATTTTATCCGATTTTGTGGCTACCACTATCCCGTCCAGCCCGAAATATTTAAGATATTCATACATCTGAATATCCTGCACGCTTGGATCATGTCTTATATCTACAAGCTGAAATACTTTGATCAGGTTCGGTCTGCTCTCCATGTACTTTTCTATCATTTCGCCCCAGCTTCTGCTTTGAGCCTTTGAAATTTTTGCATAACCATAACCCGGAAGATCCACCAATCTGAAGCTGTCGTTTACTTCAAAAAAATTTATTGTGCGCGTCTTTCCCGGACTTCCGCTCACCCTGGCAAAATTTTTTCTGCCTACAAGCATATTAAACAGTGACGATTTGCCTACGTTTGACCGCCCTGCAAACGCTATCTCCGGCTTGTCCTCCGAAGGATACTGTTCTTCTCTAACCGCTACTGCCGTCAATTCCGCTTTTTTAACTTTCATCGGCTTTTCCTTTCAAGAAATTTTGCTATATTTAATACTATTCTTGATAAAAGTTTTAAAAAGCTTTTTATAACGGAATACACCGCCGCGCGCATGTGGCGCGTCAAGAAAAGTATCGACAACATTCCTGGCGGCTTTGCCGCCGGACCGCATTCTGCAGCCCCATAAAACGATTTAATAGTTTTATGAAAGATTAGTATAATTTATATTTTAAATGGCAGATACCCGCATAAAGCGGCAGCCGCGATCTTATCCCGCAAACCTGCCGCCTGTATACGGATTTAATTCAAACCGGATATAAAATTAGATCGAATACAATTTTTACGCTCTTATAAGCGCTTCGGAAAGCACCTGATCTATAGTTTTCATAGGCTTAAATGTCATGCTGTTCCTTACATTTGATGGAAGCTCATCTAAATCTCTCATATTTTCTTCCGGAAGCAGAACGGTTTTTACGCCGGCTCTGTGAGCGGCGATCACTTTTTCTTTGATTCCTCCTACCGGCAGCACATTTCCGCGCAGCGTAATCTCACCCGTCATAGCGAGATATTTATCCACGGGTATGCCCGTAAGCGCGGAAATCATAGAGGTGCACATTGTCACTCCGGCGGACGGACCGTCCTTTGGAGTCGCGCCCTCAGGTATATGAACATGAATATCCTTTTCCTTATAAAAGTCCTCAGATATATTATATTCATCGCTTCTTGCGCGGATAACGCTGAGCGCAGCTTTAGCGGATTCCTGCATAACGTCGCCCATCTGTCCCGTCAGCACAAGTTTTCCTGAACCTTTCATTACGTTTGTTTCTATAAACAGCGTATCGCCGCCTACCGCAGTCCACGCCAGCCCCGTAGTCACACCGACTTCGTTATCGCCCTCCAGGATATCGTAAGATGCTTTTTTCTTGCCCAGATAGGACGGCAGATTTCCCGCAGTTATCCTGAAAGATTTCTTTTTATTTTTAGGACCGCTCTCAACGACTTTTCTTGCTGTCTTTCTGCAGACGTTGCCGATCTCTCTTTCCAGATTACGCACTCCGGCTTCGCGGGTATAGTAATTTACGATATTTCTAACCGCGCCTTCAGATATATTAATCTGATTCGGCTTAAGACCGTTTTCTTTTATCTGCTTAGGAACAAGATGATATTTTGCAATCTGAACTTTCTCCTCCTCCGTATAACTCGAAAGAGTTATGACTTCCATTCTGTCGAGCAGCGGTCTTGGAATAGTATCCGTAGTATTTGCAGTCGTTACAAACAGGACGTTGGAAAGATCGAAAGGTACGTCGAGATAATGATCCTTAAAGTCTTTATTCTGTTCCGGATCTAACACTTCAAGCAGCGCGGAAGCCGGATCGCCTCTGTAATCGGCGCCTATTTTATCTATTTCATCAAAAAGAAATACCGGATTATTCACTCCTGCATCTCTTATAGAAGTAATGATCCTTCCTGGAATCGCTCCTACATACGTCCTCCTGTGCCCTCTGATCTCAGCTTCATCCCGAACGCCGCCTAAAGACATGCGCACGAATTTTCTGTTCATGGAATTGGCTATAGACTTCGCAATGGAAGTCTTTCCTACGCCCGGAGGTCCTACCAGACACAGAATCGGTCCCTTGAAATCCTTGGACAGACTCATTACAGCCAGGTATTCAAGTATCCTGTCTTTTACCTTATGAAGCCCGTAATGTTCGTCATCTAATATCTTTTTTGTGCGTTTAATATCTATCTTATCTTTCGTAGATTCGTTCCACGGAAGTTCGAGAATACATTCGATATAACTTCTGAGAACGGAAACATCCGGAGATGAAGGCTGCAGCCTGAGCATCCTTTTCATTTCTTTTTCTATCTTATCGTGAACGCTCTTTTCCAATTTGAGTTCTTCAAGTTTGGAAAGCCACTTATCCACCTCTTCTTCTATCGTTTCATCCTGACCGAGTTCTTTTTGTATGGTTCTTATCTGTTCTCTGAGATAATATTCCTTTTGATTTTCTGTGAGCTTCTGCTTTACCTTCTGAGAAATATCATTCTCTACTTTCATGATCTCGATCTCGCGCACTATAAACGCGCTGACCTTTTCCAGACGATCAACCACATTCATAGTATCAAGAATACTCTGCTTATCCTCTGTTTTTATATCGAGATTCGATGTAATAACATCGGCAAGGCGTCCCGGCGATTCGATAGCTTCTACTCCCGGATATATTTCTTTTGACAGTTTCTGAGAATTTTCAAGATAATCTGCAAACTGACTTAGAACAGACCGCATAAGAGCTTCCGACTTAATACTGTCCTCGTCGGATAAATCGTCTGTAACTGTTTCTATATCCGCCCTGAAATAAGGAACCTCCTGCTGCATATTTACTATCCTGCCTCTGGAAATACCTTCCACAAGTACCCTTATAGCATTTCCCGGCAGCCTGAGCATCTGCTTTATTCTCGCCGTAGTTCCCGTTTTGTAAAGATCTTCCTGAGTGGGAAGATCCGTATCCGGATTCTTCTGCGTCACGAGAAATATCATCTGATTTGTCATCATGGCGTGCTCCAGCGCACCTACGGACTTTTCCCTGCCTACATCAAAATGCAGCAGCATCGTAGGGAATATAGTAATTCCTCTTAATGGGATCACAGGCATGCTCGTCATGGAAATATCCATAACATGTATAAGATCTTCTATATCTTCTTCTGGGAAGCCCTCCGCATCTATTCCGCTGTTTATCTCGTTTTCCGCTTCGGTTTCCTCTATGTTTATGATAGACGTCTTTTCTTTATCTGACATAGCTTTCAACCTCCTTTAACAAAAAGGGGCATAATAACCTATGCCCCTTTTGAATCTGCTTCGTCATCTCCGCCCTCAAGTACAAGCGCCGGCGCTTCGTTCTGGTCTACCGTGCTTCTTGTAATGATGCATTTTTTAATATCGTCGCGGGAAGGTATTTCAAACATGATATCGGTCATGAGATTTTCCATTATGCTTCTCAAACCTCTTGCACCGGTTTTCCTTTCGATAGCCTTCTCTGCAATTCTCACGATAGCATCATCTTCTACTTCAAGTTCCACGTTATCCATTGAGAAAAGCTTCTTGTACTGCTTCAAAAGCGCGTTTTTCGGTTCGTTAATTATTCTGACAAGTGCATCCGTATCAAGTTCTTCCAGCGTAACAAGCTGAGGAAGTCTTCCTACAAATTCAGGAATTAAACCGTATTTTAACAGATCTTCCGGCTGTATCTTTTCCAGCAGTTCCTTGCTGTTTTCTTTGACCGACTTTATTTCTGAATTAAAACCGATAGTGTGTTCCCCGATCCTTCTGCTGATGACCTTATCCATTCCGTCAAAGGCCCCGCCGCATATAAACAGGATATTTGTAGTATCTATCTGTATAAATTCCTGATGAGGGTGCTTCCTGCCGCCCTGAGGAGGCACGCTCGCTACTGTACCCTCGAGTATTTTAAGCAGCGCCTGCTGAACGCCTTCGCCGCTCACATCCCTTGTTATAGACACATTTTCCGATTTTCTTGCAATCTTATCTATCTCGTCTATATATATTATACCCTTCTGAGCCCGTTCTATATCAAAATCCGCAGCCTGAATTAATTTTAAAAGAATATTTTCTACGTCTTCGCCTACATATCCCGCTTCTGTGATTGCCGTAGCATCCGCAATGGCGAACGGCACGTCTATAATTTTAGCCAGAGTCTGCGCCAAAAGCGTCTTGCCTGAACCGGTAGGACCTATCATGAGAATATTGCTTTTTTGTATCTCAACTTCGTCCTCCGTATCGAACGGCTGGCTGTTTACTCTTTTATAATGATTATAAACGGCTACTGCCAGATTTTTCTTTGCCATTTCCTGACCTATAACATATTCAGACAAACTTTCTGCAATGGCTTTAGGCTTAGGAAGCTCCATACCTTCCTGCATAGCCCGTTCATCTGCTGCAAATTCCTCTCTTATTATATCCTCACAAAGCGCGATGCACTCGTCACAGATATAAACGCCGGGACCGGCAACAAGCCGGCGGACCTGATCATGAGTCTTTCCGCAGAACGAACATTTCAGCTGCTTTGACTCGTCGAATTTTGCCATTCTATCTACACCTTTCTTTATACAATGTATGGGTCTGCTTTATTTCCCTGACTTTGGAACAGTACCCTCATCATTACCGTTATTTAAGAAATATTTAGGCTCCGCTTACTTTTTTTTACTGCTTATTATTTCATCTATGATACCGTATTTTAACGCTTCCTCCGGATCAAGGAAATTATCACGATCTGTATCTATTTCTATCTGAGAAAGTTTCTGACCTGTATTTAAAGCCAATATTTTATTTAATCTGCCTTTCAGTTTGATCATACGCTCGGCATGGATTCTCATATCCTCTACCTGACCCTGCATTCCGCCGAGAGGCTGATGAATCATAATCTCGGCATTCGGCAGCGCGTATCTCTTTCCCTTAGTGCCCGATGACAGCAGAAACGCCCCCATACTTGCAGCCATGCCGATACAAATTGTAGAAATGTCAGGCCTTACATACTGCATCGTATCGTATATAGCCATACCTGCCGTAACTGAGCCGCCCGGACTGTTTATATAAAAACTTATATCTGCTTCCGGATCTTCTGATTCCAGGAAAAGCATCTGCGCCACAATCAAGCTCGCTGTGTGGTCATTTACTTCCTCCCCCAAAAATACAATACGGTCTTTCAGCAATCTCGAATAAATATCAAATGAACGTTCGCCATGGGCAGTCTGTTCTATGACCATAGGTACTAATGCCATATAAATTCCCCCTTCC
>JAAVYD010000118.1 GCA_022790955.1 Bacillota bacterium | reverse complement strand
TATTGATTATTATCAGCTTGCATACAATCTCAGTTATCTAAATTTACGATGTTCTTTTGCATATATTTATTACGGTTTATATGCTTTCAATCAAAAAGTTTATATTGATTTTGTCGAATGATAATAATTAATATATAGATTATTTTTGTAAATTTTTAGTTTTTTCGGTTATTAATGTTAATATTATCGTGGAAATAATATTGATGGTTGGCTAAGAGTATAGGATTTGGTTTAATAACTACAAATATAACGCTGTGCGAATTATTTTATAAAATGCAAAATTCAAACTTCATAAAACGGTATTAATATTAATTTGAATATAATATATTTAGAAAATTTTAATACAGAATTGAAAAAAAGTCTGGACAATACGAAGATAAATATAGATATATTAATGAATATTCAGTAAAAAATGTTTCATTAAAAAGGAGATTCCGATATGTAGAACAGCAATTTGTTTTGGGTCAGGTGATAAAATAATATATAGTTTTTCTGAAAAATGAGTTAAAGTTATGTTATTTAAAAATGAGGAATTTTTAGTAAATGAGGATTTTTTATTGGAGGGAGAGGTATGCATTTTGTAAGGTCTAAAGGGATTTTATCGTCGAGAAACGGCATGAATTTATATAGAGGTTGTTCTCATGGTTGTATTTACTGCGATTCCAGGAGTAAGTGCTATCATATAGAACACGATTTTGAGGATATAGAAGTTAAGGAAAACGCTGTTGAGCTTTTGGAGGCTGCGTTAAGGCGTAAACGCAGAAAATGCATGATAGGGACAGGCTCCATGACGGATCCTTATATACCGCTGGAAGCGAAACTCGAAAATCTGAGAAAATCATTAGAATTAATATATAAATACGGGTTCGGCTTTACCGTTATCACAAAGTCCGATCTGGTCTTGAGAGATCTGAATTTGCTGAAGAAAATAAACGAAAGGGCGAAATGCGTCGTGCAGATGACGCTGACAACCTGCGATGAAGAGCTTTGCAGAAAGATAGAGCCCAATGTCAGTACTACGAAAAGGCGGTCGGAAGTTCTGAATATTCTCCGTGACGCAGGAATTCCTACCGTTGTGTGGCTGTCTCCGATTCTTCCATTTATAAACGATACAGAAGAAAATATTTCAGGTATTTTAGATATATGCATTAATGCAAAAGTATACGGAATCATTTGTTTTGGTATGGGAATGACTTTACGAGAGGGAAACCGAGAATATTTTTATAGACAATTAGAGCAGGATTTTCCGCATTTGATGCAAAAATATATTAATAAATATGGAAGTAAGTATATAGTTGATAGTCCATATAATGAAGAATTAATGAAATTGTTTTATGAAAAATGCGAGGCTAACGGCATTGTACATAATAATGAGCAGATTTTTAAATATTTATCAGAATTTGATGAGAAAGAACGGACAGAGCAGTTGAGTTTTTGGGATATGCAGGGTTGACGACGGTATAAATTTCGTGCGACTGGTTTTACGTTATTAAAATTGTAATAAAGAAAATATACGGGGAGGATTTATATTAATATGAATAAAAGAGAAAAACTGTCGGATAATCTTGCAGCATTTGTAAATGAGGACTGTGCAGTTGCGTTTTCAGGAGGCGTTGACAGCAGTTTGCTTCTGAGACTTGTATGCGATGCTGCGAAGAAAACGGGAGTTAAAGTATATGCTATCACTATGGATACGAATCTGCATCCGAAAGGCGATATTAAAATTGCCGAGAAAATGGCGAAAGAAGCAGGAGCCGAGCATATCGTGATTCGTGTAGATGAGCTGAATGAAGCTGAAATAGAGGGTAATCCCAAGGACAGATGTTATAAATGCAAGAGTTTTTTATTCGGCAGACTTAAACAGGAAGCTGCGCATCTTGGCGCGAAGGCAGTTTTGGAAGGAACTAATGCGGATGATCTGAAGGTATATCGTCCTGGAATCAAGGCGTTAAAGGAGCTCGGAATTAAAAGCCCATTAGCGGATGCAGGTATGATGAAAGAGGAAATACGAAGTGTTGCCGAGGAAATAGGTATTTCCGCAGCGAGTCGACCGTCTGCGCCGTGTCTCGCCACTCGGTTTCCCTATGGAACTCGTCTGTCGTATGATGAACTGCGAAGGGTTGAAGAAGGGGAGGAGTATATAAGATCTTTGGGATTCTATAATGTAAGACTCAGGGTTCACGGCGATATTGCGCGCATTGAGGTAGATAAAGAGGATCTGACAAAGCTCGCGGCGTTGGCTAATGATATTTCAGAAAGACTTAAACAGTTGGGATACGTATATGTGACGGCTGATCTGAGCGGCTTTAAGTCAGGCAGTATGGATATTGATAAAAAATAATGTTAATGTTTTTAAATTTTATTATTGCAGAATTTACTCGTATATTATAGTAAAAATTTATGTAACTTCGTGATTTATTACTTTATAAAAAATGCAGATAGATATTGTAATAATTTCAGCAGAGCGGCAGTTATTAAATATTGGGTTTACTTATGTTAAATTATATAGTATACTGATAATACGTATAAAAATAATATGCAGTTAAGCTATATATGCTTTGCTGTGGTTTAACGATGCACGGAGGTAAAAATTATGAAAGCTCTCAGACAGGGCGCCTACATGAATAATGTAAGGCGCATAGACGATAAGTTAGGAATATCAGACGCTATTTTATTGTCAACTCATTTTGAAGGCAGCGCCAGCATTACTTTTAAACTGGATACTTTTGAGATCACAGATGCCAGGTGGGCTATCAACAGAGCTGCTGATCCCGAACGCAGGGGGCAGGGCAGAACGGAAATGCTTATCGGAGAATCTGCATATGTTTACGGTAAAAATTCCATAAAAATACTTCCGGATTATTCTGCATGGACTGATTATAACGTACCGCCGGGCGGTTGGGAAGGCGTTCAGCCGAATAAATCATCTCTTGCGGAGCCTGTAACGGATCGCGAGGAAGCTGCTGAGCGCAAGAACGAAGTTTCTCCTGAATGGAAGATTATCAGGGAGCTTTATCTTGAAAATATAAGAGGCATATGGCAGGCTGAGTTTTATATGCTGCCTGAAAGAGGATATACTTCTCTTATGGAATATGAAGAACACTGGATAGGTTCAAAAGACGGCTACTGCCGTCCGTATAACGACGGCGACAGAACGGTAGAAGAATGGCCGATTTATACAGGTACGACTCAGCATTACAGGGTTACGGATTTGTATAATAAATATAAACAGTTTACCATAATCGATATGGAAGACGGAACTATGCGTGCGAGCGGAACTTATAACGATAGTTTCCACGAATTTTATGTGGATATGGTATACGGAAAAGAGGACGGAATTATCACTGAATTTGAGCAGAATGCTTTAAGAGTACCGTTCCCTCCTTGCTGGGAGCTTGACCATTTACACGACGAACAGTTTGTAGGCAAAGATATCAGAGCTTTTGCAAAACGCGACGTAGGAAAGATTGCGGGCGGTTCTATGGGTTGTTTCCATCTTGTAGATATAGTTGCGGATATAGCAGATATGTCTAAAGAAATATAACAGGCAGTATGAACGAAAAACATAATATCTGTAAAAAGGTTTACGCGGCAAAGTCTAATAATATAAGTTGAAATTATAAACGATTAATAAAATAAAATGTAAAGATTAAAATACGGAATTGCGTTTCAGTTCGTTTTTATCGACAAACCAGTGCGAAGAAGTAACGCTTTTCCAAGGATAAAGGAAATATGACGGCGCATAAAATTTCCTTTACATGTACATAGGCGAGGAATTGGAAAACATCCCGAAAGTAATTAAATTGCTTTCGAGATGTTTTTTTGCGTGCAGAAAATATTATATGCATTTCTGCGTTAATAGAGTTTTTATGAATAAGAAAATGCATTATGGTAAAATAAAGCAGGTTTGTCAATAAAAAATAAAATGAATTGTATTAATAAGGGGGCTTTGTAAATTTAACATGAAAAATAGACCTAAAAGCAATAGCATACTACACAACAATTAAAAATTTTCGTCTTTATTTTTTAGTTAATTTCAAACCTGCGCATTGGGCATGTGTAAGCAGAACAGCATATTTGGTATGATTTTTTCCTGAAGACCCGTTTCCTTTCTGGAGGTACATGTGTTTGTTGGAAGACTATTGTACCAGAAAGGCTGGCGGGTTTTCAATTTTCATTTAAGTTTATAGAGCGTATATGCTGTATGGGAAAAGGATGATGATATTGTCAACACTGATACCAAATACATCGTTATCTACACTGACGGCGTGTCAGGTGAGATAGTATTCCCAGACCAGGGCTATGAGATGGTCTTGAAGAGAGCGATGAGCCCCTGGGTTTGAGGAGGATGGCAAACCTCTCTGTAGGTTTGTGCATATCGGGGTATTGCACAGGATTACGGCGCAGACTGGGAATTTTCGATTGGGCTGCCGAGTATAACGGAGAGGTGGAATGGGATTACAGGAAATTTAATATGATGTGGTATAATTCATTGCCGAAATATTATATCAAAGACATTAAAGAAATTTACGGGGATGGTTAATATTAACGGAAATCGCTGCATTGATTTGCTGATTACTGATGGGCGCGGCAGTTTGTTAAAAATGACAAATTTAAAAGAGCAGCTTTCGGCATAAGCTGCTCCTTAGTTGAAACTTTGAAACGAATAAAGAAATAATAAGTTCAAGATAAATATATCGCCTTTCATATCAAAAAGCAATACTTTTTTTGATTTTCAAAATATTTTTTTTATGTTACAAAAATCGCTGAAGTTCCCATGATAACAGGGATTCAGCAAATTACAGTTATTTACATATTGAAAATAGAACCGTTAAGGAACTATTAAGATTATAGGTCTTTGTTTTTAATAAAATCTTAAAATTATCTTAAAAATTGCGCTGTATACGCAGAGTTAGATTTTAGGAATTTTATATTGTAAATTTATAAGAAAATTAGACAAATCAACGGGCTCTTGCTATAATGTAATCAATGCACTCAAAAATCGGTAAAGTCCGTCGGTTAATCTGTGATTGGATTCGCTGACTATAGTAAGGATAAATTTATAAAAACATATATAATTTTAAAATATTTTATTAATATATACATAGCGGTGCAGAGTTAAATAATATTTTCAGCAGGAGGAGATTATGGGAAAAGGCAGTAAAGAAAAACTGACAAATCTGAACTGGTATCCGGGTCATATGAAAAAGACGCGGGAGATGATTCAGGAAAATCTCAGGCTGGTAGACGCGGTAATAGAGGTCGCAGACGCGAGGATTCCCGTGTCGAGCAGGAATCCTATAATCGACGATCTGGTTAAAGGAAAAGAACGAGTCATCCTGCTGAATAAAGCCGATCTTGCCGATGATGATCAGACTGCGGGCTGGATAGACTTATTCAGGAAAAAAGGTAAGTACGCGGTTTCTGTCAACAGCAGTACAGGAACCGGCATTAATAATCTCATCCGTCGTCTTGAGAAAATTCAAGAACAAAGGGACGCGGAAAAGGCGAGAAAGCGTCCGCTCAGGTTAATGGTTGCAGGCGTGCCTAACGCCGGCAAGTCTTCCCTTATCAATAAGCTGACGGGAAGAAAGAGCGCGAAGACGGGGGACAGACCGGGCGTTACCAGAGGTAAGCAGTGGCTTACTATTAATAACGGAATGCAGCTTTTGGATACTCCGGGGATTTTATGGCCCAAGTTTGAAGATGTCAGAGTCGGGATAAATCTTGCGTTCTGCGGTTCTATTAAAGATGAAATTTTGGATATTGAAACTCTGTGCCTTGAATTTATAAAGGTAATTTTAAAGGATTATAAAGAGCTTCTTGTGGCGAGATACAAGGTAGAGGAGCTTAGCGGCGACGCTTTGGAAGCTATGGAACAGATAGCGATTAAGCGCGGATTTATTTTTCCTGGGAAACGCATAGATTACGAGCGCACTGCGCGCACAGTTCTGGACGAGTTTCGCGCTGGCAAGATCGGAAGGATAACCCTTGAAAGATGCGGTGAAGAATAAAATACAGCGTATTTTTAAGGCGGCGCGCTGCGTAAAGGGTGCGTGAAGATATTAATATTTTTCTAAAAACGGCGGCTGACGCAGGCTGTAAATATTTCCGGAAGAAAGTCGCTGATGATCTGGCGCGGAGGAAAACAATGACTAAACAGGAACGCATAGAAAAAATGAAAGAAGATCTGGTCCGCATGATGTCTTATGAACGGGAGCTTTACAGCGAGGGAAATTCTGTCGGGAAGGTAAATTATATAGCAGGTGTGGACGAAGCGGGCAGAGGACCCCTTGCGGGTCCGGTAGTGGCTGCCGCGGTCATACTGCCGGAGGATTTTTCTCTGCTCGGCGTAAACGATTCCAAAAAGCTGTCCGAGAAAAGAAGAAACGAGCTGTTCGATTATATAAAGGAAACGGCTGTAGCGTGGAGCGTGGGTATAGTCGATCACGAAACGATAGACAGGATAAATATATTAAACGCCGCAAAAGAAGCTATGAGGAATGCAGTTATGGGGCTTTCCGTAAGACCGGATCATGTGCTGATAGACGCGATGATTCTTGAAGGTCTTGATATTCCGCAGACGGGAATTGTAAAGGGCGATGCGAAAAGCGTTTCAATTGCAGCGGCTTCTATAATCGCTAAAGTCACGAGGGACAGGATGATGATAGAGTTCGGCGGGCAGTATCCCGATTATGGTTTCGAGAGAAATAAAGGATACGGTACTAAGGAGCATTACGCGGGGCTCGACCGAGTCGGAGCCTGTCCGATTCACAGGCAGACGTTTTTAATAAAATATTTTGCAAATAAAAAGTAAGGTTTATCATCGCATACGAAAAAAAGCGGCGGTTTTGACCATTAATATAATTAAAATAAATATGAAATATAATGCAGAGCATATCTGCGTTATTGATATAAAGGAGAATGTTAGAATATGGAAAAGAATCTTTCAAAGACTTACGATCCTCAGGAATTTGAATCGAGGATATATGAAGAATGGGAAAATAACGGGGCGTTTAAGCCCAGCGTGGATCATACAAAGAAGCCGTTCACTATAATCATGCCGCCGCCTAATATAACGGGCAGGCTGCATATGGGTCACGCGCTGGATCAGACGCTTCAGGATATCCTTATTAGATGGCGCAGGATGCAGGGCTATAATGCGCTTTATATTCCCGGAAGCGATCATGCGAGCATAGCGACTGAGGTAAAGGTCGCTAATAAGCTGCGCGAGGAGGAAGGCAAGTCTAAGGAAGATCTGGGCAGGGACGAGTTTCTTAAGCGCGTCTGGGAATGGAAAGAAGAATACGGAGGTACGATTACTCAGCAGGTGAGAAAACTCGGTAATTCCTGCGACTGGGACCGCGAAAGGTTTACTATGGACGAGGGCTGCAGCAGGGCAGTTGTCAGCAGGTTTGTCGATCTGCATAAGAAAGGTCTGATATACAGAGGAAACCGTCTTATAAACTGGTGTCCTAACTGCAAGACTTCCCTGTCCGACGCGGAGGTAGAGCACGAGGATAAGAACGCTAAGTATTATTATGTGAGATATCCCGGCGCGGACGGAAGCGAGGGGCTGACTGTGGCTACTTCCCGTCCGGAAACCATGTTCGGCGACTGCGCTGTGGCGGTAAGCCCGGAGGACGAGAGATATAAAGATTTAATCGGAAAAACCGTTATAGTTCCTATTGTGGACAGAGAAGTTCCTGTTATAGCGGACCCGTATCCCGATCCTGAAAAGGGAACGGGCGCGGTTAAAATTACGCCGGCTCACGATCCTAACGACTTTGAAGTGGGCAAGCGCCACGATCTGCCTGAATGGTCCTGCTTAAATGACGACGCTACCATGAACGAAATGGCAGGCAGGTACGCAGGCATGGACAGATACGAATGCAGGAAGGTTTTCGTTAAAGATCTCGATGAAGCAGGATTCCTCGTTAAGACCGAGGAAAAAGTCATTCCTATCGGTGAATGTTACAGATGTTCCACAGTCGTTGAGCCTATGATTTCGGATCAGTGGTTCGTTAAGATGAAGGAACTGGCGGAGCCTGCGATCGAGGCGGCAAAGAAGGGCGATCTCATCCACGTTCCGGAGAGATTTGAAAAGATATATCTGCACTGGCTTGAGGATATACGTGACTGGTGCATTTCCCGTCAGCTCTGGTGGGGACACAGGATACCGGCTTATTACTGCGCCGATTGCGGCGAGATAACCGTGGCTGCGGAAGCTCCGGAATCCTGCCCTAAGTGCGGCAGCAAAAATCTTACTCAGGATGAAGACGTGCTCGATACCTGGTTCAGCTCCGCGCTGTGGCCGTTTTCTACTCTCGGCTGGCCGGAGCAGACCGAGGATCTCAAGTATTTTTACCCTACGAACGTCCTCGTTACAGGATACGATATAATATTCTTCTGGGTAGTTAGAATGGTATTTTCCGGGCTCGAAGCTATGGGAGAAGTTCCGTTTAAGCACGTGTTTGTTCACGGGCTTGTTCGCGACGCTAAAGGAAGAAAGATGAGCAAATCCCTGGGAAATGGCATAGACCCGCTGGAAGTAATAGAACAGTACGGCGCGGACGCTCTGAGATTTATGCTCGTAAACGGCATAACTCCGGGCAACGACATGAGATTTGTAACTGAAAAGTTAGAGTCCAGCAGGAATTTTGCGAATAAGCTGTGGAACGCTTCAAGGTTCGTTATAATGAATCTTATTGATGAAAACGGCGATTTCCTGCCTATGGCTGACGATTCAGCGAATATAAATACTATTGCCCTTAAAGATGAAGATAAATGGATAATTTCCACTGTAAACTCAGCGGTTTCCGAGATTACCGCTAATATGGAAAATTTCGAGCTGGCGCTTGGCGCTCAGAAGATCTACGATCTTATCTGGAATAATTACTGCGATTGGTATATAGAGTTTGTTAAGAGCAGACTTTACGGCGATGACGAAGAAGATAAGAAGACAGCCCGTTACGTGCTCGTAAGGGTGCTTAAAGATCTTTTAAAACTGCTTCATCCGGAAATGCCGTTTATTACCGAGGAAATATGGAGCTATCTGCCTAAGAACGACAGCGAGTTCTGCGATGACAACAACAGGGGATTTCTTATAAGGCAGGCATGGCCGGTGAGTTCGCCGGAACTTTCTTTTGCAGATGAAGTAGAAGTGATAGAGCTTGCTATGAGCGCGATCAGGACAATCAGGAATATTCGCGCCGAGGCGGAAGCAGCGCCGTCTAAGAAGGTTAAAGCTGCTATTCTTGCTAAGGATAAACCGCTTGAATATTTAAAGAAGGCGGAAAGGCATATCATGACTCAGGCTAATGTCGTTGAGATAAAATATATTAATGATAAGAGCGATCTTGCCGAAGAAGTTATGTCCGGAGTTATCCCTGGAGCGGAGATCTTCATTAATATGGATGAGCTTATGGACTATAAAGCTGAGTTTGAACGCCTTTCTAAAGAAAAAGAGAAGCTCGAAGGCGAAGTAGAACGCGTGGCTAAAAAGTTAGGAAACGAGAATTTCGTTAAGAAAGCGCCTGAAAAAGTTATAGCTGCCGAGCGAGAAAAGCAGGTCAAGTACGAAGAAATGCTGTCTAAGGTTATTGAACGTTTAGCAGTTGTTGAAAATAAATTAAAGTAATTTTTAGATACGGTGGATCGCGTCAGCTTGCGATCCACCGTAATTTGATATAGTTACCGTACTTAAGAATCGTTAAAAAGGAAGCGAGGAAAAATGCGGCGTGACAGGAACGTTCTTATCAAACTTACCGCCTACTTTGCAGAGCTTTTATTCATATATTGCTCTGCTGCGCTGTCCCATTTTGTATGTTTGGTTCTTTACATTCTGAAAACGCAGTTTGTATTATTCTTTTAATGTATTTTAACAAAATGAGCGCGGAGGACGCAGGCGGGCTGACTGCCCGGCAGGGACGGGCAACGCCTCCCACTGGATTTTAACCGTTCAACTTTGCCGATTTTTGAGTGAGGTGACTATAAATGGCGGAGAATCAGATTATGATGAATTATGAAGAAACGTTAGAGAAAATACATTCGTTTAATGTATTCGGTTCGCGTTTGGGACTGGAGCGTATGAATAAGCTGCTTAGTCTGCTGGGAGATCCCCATGAGAAGCTCAGAGTGATACATGTGGCGGGAACAAACGGCAAAGGATCGGTGTGCAGGTATGTGTATTCCGTGCTGTCGGATGCAGGATATAAGGTCGGAGCATATTTTTCTCCGTATATCGAACGTTTTACGGAAAGGATAGAATTAGCCGGGCAGGAGATATCAGAGCAGGATCTGGCATTGTATGCCGAGAGGACGCTTCACGCAATAGATATTATGCTTGCAGAGGGCTTTGAATCGCCTACGGAATTTGAGTTAGTCACTGCGATAGGGTTTTTATATTTTGCAGAGAAAGAAGCTGATTTCGTTATACTCGAAGTGGGCTTAGGCGGCAGCGGGGATTCCACAAATGTGTGCAAAAAGCCTTTGGCGACAGCGATCACATCAATATCATATGACCATATGGCGCAGCTCGGAAATACGCTTGAACTGATAGCGGCGGATAAGGCGGGGATATTGAAGGAAAGCGCGCCTGCCGTGGTATGTGTTAATGATTTCGGGGCTTTTGAAGTCATACGCGGCAAAGCTGAAATTCTTAACGCGCCTTTTATTAATGTTCTTGAAGCTGAAGTGTCAGATATGGAGGAAAAACTCGGCGGCATCAGGTTGTCAGTTGTTTTTAGTATTAATAATAAGAAACGTGAGTATAAAGATATTGAAATCTCTATGAGCGGACGGCATCAGGCAGATAACGCGCTGTGCGCTCTTCATATAATCGAAATCATAAAGGACAGCGGATACGATATTTCAGACAAAGCCGTATATGATGGAATAAAGAAGGCTTTTCAGCCAGCGCGGTTTGAAATAGTGAGGCGCGAGCCTTATTTGATACTTGACGGCGCTCACAATGAAGCCGGAGTGAAGGCTTTAGCGGATACGCTGCTTGCGCATTTTCCTGAAGGAAAGTTTTTGCTGTGTATTGGAGTTTTAAAAGACAAGGAATTTGATAAGATGGCGCGTGAGCTTTGCAGACTTAATGCTGATATTATAATTACATCCGTACCAAACCCGAGAAGCATGGCGGCGGCAGAGCTGGCTGACGTTTTCAGCGGTCTGGAACCGTACAAAAGCGGGAACAGAAGCGTTTTTGTGAGGGAGGATTACAGGCAGGCGGTAAAGTTAGCGGAGGAATTGGAGGGCAGGAACCGAAGCGGCCAGGTAAAACCGGATGGAGCATTTGAAGCGCCGGCAGAAATATACGGCTGCAGAGAAGTAGAAATCGGAGACGGATACGACGCGGTCGTATGGGCAGGTTCATTGTATCTGATTGGTCCGGTGAGGAGTTTGGTGCGAAGCGAGGATTAGTTGCCGTGAGATTGAAATTATTAATATAAAAGCATGCCGAGCGATTTTGTTTTATGAAATATTTATCATAGACGATCGGGCATTGTATTAATATTATCCGACCGAATATCTTTCAAAATCTTAATTTATTTAGCATATAAAATTAGTTCTTGTAAAAATGCGCTGAAAATAATAGACTAATATTTATAGGAAATAATAATAACGGGAGAATTGGACATTAGATCTTTAAAATAGAAAGTCAGTTTATGAAATTATTTTTCGGTTATTAAAATAAATTGTAACGAGGTTTTCTGCGTTATTTAATTACAGACGGAAGGGGTAAACGATGCTTGTCGGACGCATCGTGTTGTGAGTTATGTCAGGTTCAGTTAAAATATCAAGAAAACGAAAAGTGCTGCTGTTTTATAATCCAAGAGCAGGCAACGGCATGTTTAAAAGCAATCTGGATAAAATAATAGAGAGATTTCAGCAAAAAGGCATGATAGTGGTAGCGCTCAGGGTCGGAGAAAATATAGACATCAGCGATATTATTGCGTCTTTGAACGACGAGGAGTATGTTAAAATCATAGCCGCCGGCGGCGACGGTACTATTAATATAGTCGTAAACGCCATGATAAAAAACGACTGTCATCTGCCTTTGGCGGTATTTCCTGCGGGAACTGCAAACGATTTCGCTCATTATTTTTCTATTCCGAAGGATATAGACGGTATGATAGACATTGCTGTGGAGGATAACTATGTGTCTGCCGATGTCGGCAAGTGCAACGATATGTATTTTGTTAATGTCGCTGCGGTGGGCTCCGTTATAGATGTCAGTCAGAAAACGGATACGAATATGAAAAACGCTCTGGGTGTTGTGGCGTATTATATGAAGGCTCTTTCGGAACTTCACGCGCTGAAGCCTGTGGAAGTAACTATCGAAACTCCCGACAGGAGCTTTACGCAGAATATATTTTTTATGGTAGTGCTTAACGGAAATTCTGCGGGCGGTTTCAGAAAATTGGGAAGTCAGTCTTCCATTAACGATGGGCTTTTAGATGTCGTTATGTTTAAAAATATGAAAATAATGGAAATACCTAAAGTCGGATTTAATGTGCTTAGAGGAAAGCACAACGAAGATGATAATGTTATATATTTTCAGACCTCCAAGCTGAAAATAACATCGCCGGAGTATATAAGTACAGATGTTGACGGCGAGCTGGGCGAGCCGCTGCCACTGAATATAGAAATCCTGCCGAGCCGTATTCTCATAAATACGCAGAGAATATATGAGATAGGCGGGACGGTTTCGGCTGAAAATGAAATCTATGATAAAATGAATAAAGAGGTTCAGTGATAATGATAAGAATAATCCCTACTGAAGAACACGAGGATTTAAACGGATTTTATGAGAAAAACGGTCTTGAAATTTCAGATGACGAGCCTGTAAGTACAGACGCTCTCGTGAGTTTTAAGGTTTTCGACGGGGAAGAATTTGCCGGAGCGTGTACTCTTGCTTTCAGGCAGAATGAGTATATTATCGACGGAATCGCCGTGGACGGCAGGTTCCGCGGTCAGGAGCTCGGTACGGGGCTTCTTAAGGCTGCCATAGATGAAGTAAGGAAGCGGGGAGGCAAACGCATATATCTCGTTGCGCGGGCGCCGGAGTTTTTCAGGGAAAACGGCTTTGAAACAGTGGAACGCCAAGACGCGCCGGAGTTTTTTGAATGCTTTGGATGCAATCAGTATAATAAAAGCTGTTTTCCTGAGGTCATGAAGTATGTCATATAAGGTAAAGCTCGATATTTTTGAGGGACCTTTTGATTTATTGGTTTATCTTATTGAGCGTGCCGGTGTTAATATTTACGATGTTAATATTTCCGAGATCACAGATCAATATCTTGCATATGTAGATGTTATGGAGCAGATAGATCCCGATACAGCCGCTGAGTTTATGGTGCTTGCGGCTACTTTGCTTCAGATAAAATCCAGGATGCTTCTGCCTGCGGAAAAAACGGACAAGGGAACCGTTATTGAGGAAGATCCAAGGGACGAGCTTGCGAAAAAAATAGTCGAGTATAAAAAATATAAATATATCGCGGAAGTCCTCAGAATTTGCGAAGAAAGGGGAAGCCGCATATATACAAAGCCCAGGGAGGATATTTCCGTTTACATGGGAGAGCCTGAGGAGTATCTTAATGTGGATATGAATAAATTTATAAAGGCTTTTAGGTTGTTTTTAGAAAAGCGACGCAGGGTTGAGGAAGTAAAGAAGCGTTATGAACAGGTTGCTCGCGAAAAGATGAGCATGGAGAGAAAATCGCAGCAGGTGAGCGGCTTGCTCAGGAAGCGCAAGCGGCTTTCTTTCGGAGATCTGCTTGCTGACGAAAAAGATACATACGATATAGTCTTGACTTTTGTGACGTTGCTGGAAATGCTGGCGAAAAGTATGATAACCGTAAATCAGCCTGTAGTTTTTGGTGATATCGAAGTAATGCTGAAGGAGGATTTACAGAATGAACGTCATTAGTGAAAAAAAGCGAGCGTTGGAGGCGCTGCTGTTTGTTTGGGGAAGTCCTCTGGGAATAAAAGCCGCGGCAGATGCGATAGAGGTTCCGACGCCTGTGGCGAGGGAGCTTATAGAAGATTTGCAGAGGGAATATGCCGAACGCGGAAGCGGACTTATGATACGCGAGATAAACGGCGGTTATCAGTTTTGTACAGATCCAGCGTGCGAGAAGTATATAGCGAAGCTGTGTACTCCCGTTAAGGAGAAAAGGCTTTCTAATGCTGCTATGGAAGTTCTGGCGATTATAGCGTATAAGCAGCCGGTATCCAGGGGCGAGATTGAATACATACGTGGAATAAAGTGCGACAGGGTGCTCGAAGGTCTGGTGAAAAGAGGTCTGGTGGAGGAGCGCGGTAAGGGAACGGGACTCGGACGTCCTGCGCTTTTTGGAACAACAAATCTGTTCTTAGAGAAGTTCGGTATAGCGAGTATAAACGAGCTGCCGAGAATCGAGGAAATTGAAAATATTATCCAATGCGGTGAAGAAAAAATACAGCATATTGAGTTTGATCTGAAAGATGGGGAGGATTAAATAAAATTGTATAATAAGGTTTTAGAATAGACGGATCGGTCGGGATGATCGGTCTGTTTTTGGGTTTAGAAAAATGATAACGCTTTACAATACATTAACATTAAAAAGTTTATCATTAATTATAAAATGTATACAATAAAAGATATTTGAAACGTTCAGAAAAATTTATAATTACAATATGAATGAATATTATGATAAATAAACAGGGAATATCCAAGATTTTTTCTTTTGGATATTCCCTGAAATATTGTATAAAAATATAAATTATTTTATTCGGAATTGGCTTATTAAATGATTAAGAGTCCTTGCCTGATCCGACAGTTCGTTAGATATAGCTGCGCTTTCTTCTGCGGCGGCGGAGTTGGCTTCTATGACTTTAGAAACTTCTTTGACCCTGTTTTCTACGGAAACAATCATTTCCGATTGCTGTACGCTGGCAAGTGAAATTTCATCCATAAGTGTTTTTATAGATTGTATACATTCATTGATAATTTGCATCGCAGATATTACAAGATCAGTGGATTCTGTTCCTGTTTTTACGTCCTGGATTGAACGGCCGATCAATGTGTTTGTATCACGCGCAGCTTCAGCGGATTTTAATGCAAGAATCCTGACTTTATCAGATACAACAGAAAAGCCTTTGCCGGCGTCGCCTGCCCTATTGGCTTCAACAGCAGCGTTCAGCGATAGGATATTCGTCTGGAATGCAATTTCCTCAATGGTTTTTATAATACTTTTAATCTGTGTTGACGAATTATCTATATTTTTTGTAGCTGAAATGAGTTGTTCCATTTTTATATCGGCTTCAGCTGCGTAGCCCGTGGCTTTATCTACAAGATCGCTGGCGTCGTTGCAGCGAACCGTGCTGTTTTGAATCTGAGATGTGATATCCGTGATATTGGATACGAGTCCGTTTATGGAATCTTTTTGCTGCATTGTTCCCTGCGACAGCGCCTGAGCGCCTGAGGACACCTGATTAGCGCCGCTGTCTACTTGATTGGCAATTTCGGTGATATCGCGCATTACATCCATAAGATGGGTTCGGATGCTTTTAAGACTTTCAGCGAGAACTTTGAAATCTCCGATATAATATTCCTGATTTTGGGCGACATCTACGGCGATATTGCCGTCTGCCATTTCGCCCAGGATTCTGCCGATATCTTCGATGGTCTTTCGCAGGCAGTCGCATAAATTATGAATGGTTTTCGCTATCATACCGATTTCGTCGGTTCTATCGACAAACGGTTCTAATTCCTGATCCGCCGAGAGTTCGAGATCGCCAAGGCGGCGGATTGAGTTTTCCATTATCATGAGTTCTCTGCCTTCACGGTGCAGAATTAAAAACATGGCGAGTATAATAATAGCAGTTACGGTTGCGCACAGTATACCTACCGTGATTCGCTCTGTAAGCACTTCTCCGTAGACTTCGGATTTATTGTCACTAACCATAAATACCCAGTTTCTGTCTTTCAGATATTTATAAACGACTAATTGATCTACGCCGTTTTCATCTTTATATGAATATGTGCTTGCCTTTGTGCTGCCGTTTGATTTTATTTTGTTCAGAATTTCCTGATAACCTTTATCGGTTGTTTCTGTATTCAGTAATGACTCGTCTTCATGATATATGTATGTACCTGTATCCACATTAAGAAATACGTATTTGTTGCTTGAAAGACCTTCTATATTCAGATCAAGCAGCGAATCCATAAGTCGACTGGCATAAACGCCTGCTCCTACGTAGCCGATGCACGTTTGACCGTTAAAAATCGGATAGTACATTGAGATAATCATACTTCCGGTTCCGGGTGATTTCATTATGCCGAGGTTAGTAAGCTTCGGTTCAGCGAGAATAGTATCGTGGAATGTGTTTAGCGAGTCGCCTGTTCTTGTGGTTATTCCGACGGCTTGCTGAGAAGTGTGAGTAAGAACATATGTGGAAGGAGTACCGATGTACAGACCTTCAAAAATGCCTTTAATCGCTGCGAAATCTTCCGTATATTGCTGGCCTCTTTGAAGCAGCGCGGGATTGGCCGGATTTTCAAGCAGATTCCGAACTTCGCTGCTCAGTGAAAAAGCTGTCATGTATTCTTCTGCGGAAGACACATAATTGTTTATAATGGAAGCTCTGGATTCTACTGCGTTTGTCATTAAATTTGTAATATTGTTTTCTACCATAGATGCAACTCGATTAGATACTATAAATCAGAGAAACATCATGCCTGCGACTGTAATAGTGGTGGTAATAATGCCTATACGTGTTGCAAGTTTTAAGTTAATCAGAAATTTCATAAGATTCTCCTTAAAATAATTAATATTTTATATTGAGTAACTCATAAATTCTTTTTATAGAATCTAACAATTTTTTTATTAATAAATAATACTAACATAATTTTAACAATTTTTCAAGAATAACACTTGCACATTTTATTTGATTTACAGGCTTGACAATTTTGTATAAAAAAACTATAATGAATACAATTTTAAGATTGTATTCATTTAGCTTTTTGTAGACAATTCGACAGCAAATTTAATTACTATCAGAGAGTTTGTATAAAAGTATATATAAATGTAGACGCCGTTAGAAAGTTTTATAAAAATAATAGTGTGTTTAATATTAAATTTTTGAAACCGGCAGGGGAAGATAAGGAGGTATACTTATGGACCGTTTAGAATACAGGGGTCAGATTGGCATGGTAAGCAGGAATATTGCAGAGCCTGCGTTATATGATCCGAATTATGAGCACGATAACTGCGGTATAGGAGCTATCGTTAATATTAATGGAGTGAAGACCCATAAGACGGTAGCTGACGCCCTTACTATTGTAGAAAGGCTTGAGCATCGCGCGGGTAAGGATGCGTTGGGAGAAACGGGCGACGGCGTAGGTATCCTCGTGCAGATTCCGCATAAATTTTTTGTAAACAATGTTAAAGAGCTGGAACTTCCCGCAGACGGCAGTTTCGGCGTGGGAATGTTTTTCTTTACCAACGATGAGATGAAACGCAATCAGGCGAAAAAACTGTTTGAGGTAGTGCTGAAAAAGGAAGGCCTGAAATTTTTGGGATGGCGAGAAGTTCCGACAGTGAATTCTGCTCTCGGAAAGACAGCGCTGGACTGCAAGCCGGCGATATATCAGGCGTTTATACAAAAGCCGCGCAATGTGAAGTCGGGCATAGAATTCGACAGGAAATTATATATAGCAAGACGAATATTTGAAAAGACTAACAGAAATACATACGTATGTTCTCTTTCGAGCAGGACGATAGTTTATAAGGGAATGTTTCTCGTAAATCAGCTCAGGGCGTTTTATAAGGATCTTCAGGATGAAGATTTTAAGTCTGCCATAGCTCTCGTTCATTCCCGTTTTTCAACGAATACGTTTCCATCCTGGGAAAAGGCGCATCCTAACAGACTGATCGTACATAACGGAGAGATAAATACTATTCGAGGCAACGTTAATAAAATGTACTCCCGTGAGGAAACTATGCAGGGCGAGGATTTCGGCGACGATCTTTATAAGGTGCTGCCTGCCGTGGATCACTGGGCGTCTGATTCTGCGATGCTCGATAATACGCTGGAATTTCTCATGATGGCGGGCATGGATCTCACTAAGGCGCTTATGATATGTATTCCGGAGCCTTGGGTGAACGATAAGAATATGGATCCTAAGAAGCGTGATTTTTATCAGTATGAAGCGACGCTGATGGAACCGTGGGACGGTCCGGCGTCTATACTTTTCAGCGATGGCGATGTAATGGGCGCGGTGCTCGACAGAAATGGTCTGAGACCTTCCCGTTATTACGTTACAAAGGATGGTTATCTGATTTTGTCGTCGGAGGTAGGCGTATTCGATATAGATCCGGAGAACGTGCTTCTAAAGGACAGACTGCGTCCGGGTAGGATGCTTTTGGTGGATACGAAGCAGGGCAGGATAATCGGCGATGATGAGATAAAAATGAAGTATGCTGCGGAGCATCCTTACGGAGAATGGCTTGAAGATAATCTGACTCTGTTAAGAGATGTAAGAATTCCAAATAAAGCTGATGTCAAGTATTCGGAAAAGGAGCTGAAAAGGCTGCAGACTGTATTTGGTTATACGTATGAAGATGTTTCCTGGTATCTTAAAAATACGGCTGTAAACGGTGAGGAGCCGATTGTGGCTATGGGTGACGATACGCCGCTGCCGTTTTTATCAAAGACGAATCCGCCGCTTTTCAATTACTTTAAACAGCTTTTCGCGCAGGTCACGAATCCGCCGATAGACGCTATCAGGGAGGAGATAGTTACTTCTACTAACGTTTATCTCGGTGTTTCGGGCAATCTGCTTAAGGAATCGCCAGAACGCTGTAAGGCGATACAGGTAAGAAATCCTATTTTAACTAATACGGATATGCTTAAACTGAAATATACAAAGATAGAAGGATATAAAGTTAAAATCATTCCTATTACATATTATAAAGATACTCCTCTTGAAGATGCTCTCGACGAGATATTTCTGCTTACCGACCGCGCGATAAGGGACGGCGTTAATATAATAATTCTGTCCGACAGGGACGTGGACGAATACCATATGCCGATACCGTCGCTGCTTGCTGTTTCAGCCGTGCAGCAGCATCTGGTGCGCACGAAGAACAGGACTCAGCTTTCGCTGATTCTGGAGAGCGGAGAGCCGCGGGAGGTGCATCACTTTGCCACGCTGCTGGGATACGGCGCCAGCGCTGTCAATCCGTATCTCGCGTTGGATTCTATTAAGAGTTTAATTGATAATAATATACTCGACAAGGATTACTACGCTGCTTCTGAGGACTACTGCGACGGAGTGCTCGCAGGGATTTTAAAGATAGCTTCCAAAATGGGGATATCCACAATTCAATCATATATGGGCGCGCAGATATTTGAAGCAGTGGGCATCAGCAAGTCTGTTATAGATAAATACTTCACTAATACAGTAAGCCCTATTGGTGGTATTTCTCTTGAAGATATAGAAAAGGATGTTATCGAGCGTCACAATAGAGGTTTTGATCCTCTGGGACTTGAGAGCGATCTTTCGCTGGACAGCGTGGGTTATCATAAATCCATAAGTTCGGAAGGCAGCGAGGAGCATCTGTATAATCCGGCGACTATCCATATGTTCCAGACGGCTGTAAGGACTGATGACTATTCAAAATTTAAGCAGTTCACGTCTATGATAAACGAGCAGATGGGCGATTCGCACATCAGGAGCATGATGGATTTTAAATTCCCAGATAAGAGTATTCCGATCAGCGAGGTGGAGAGCGCGGAGTCAATAGTAAAACGTTTTAAGATCGGCGCTATGTCTTACGGCGCGTTGTCACTGGAAGCTCACGAAACTCTGGCTGTCGCTATGAACGAGCTTGGTGCGAAATCAAATACGGGCGAGGGCGGCGAGCATGCGAGCAGGTTTAAGGTAGGCGCGGACGGAAGGAACAGAAACAGCGCGATAAAACAGGTTGCTTCTGCGAGATTCGGCGTTACATCGGAATACCTGGTGAGCGCAAAGGAGATCCAGATAAAAATGGCTCAGGGAGCGAAGCCGGGCGAAGGCGGACATCTGCCGGGCAATAAGGTTTATCCTGATATTGCTGCGACCCGTTACTCCACTCCAGGAGTAGGGCTGATCTCTCCGCCTCCTCATCACGATATTTATTCGATAGAAGACCTGGCGCAGCTTATTTATGATTTAAAATCGTCTAATTCCGATGCGGCTATTAATGTAAAACTCGTTTCCGAAGCGGGCGTGGGTACGATAGCGGCAGGCGTTGCGAAAGCAGGAGCGGAGGTTATCCTGATATCAGGTTTCGACGGCGGTACGGGCGCGGCTCCGAGAAATTCCGTGAGCGGCGCAGGTCTGCCATGGGAGCTTGGGCTTGCGGAAGCTCATCAGACGCTAATTATGAATGGTCTGAGGACTCGCGTTAAGCTGGAAACGGACGGCAAGCTGATGACTGGCAGGGATGTGGCTATAGCTGCGCTTCTTGGAGCGGAAGAGTTTGGTTTTGCTACGCTGCCAATGGTTTCCATAGGCTGCATTATGATGAGGGTGTGCAATAGGGACAGCTGCCCGGTTGGAGTCGCTACTCAGAATCCGGAGCTGAGAAAAAGATTCCGCGGCAAGCCGGAGCATGTTAAAAACTGTATGCTGTTTATCGCTGAAGAACTCAGGGAATACATGGCAAAGCTGGGATTTCGGACTGTGCAGGAAATGGTTGGACGCACGGATATGCTGAAAGCTGATGAATCTAAGCTCACCGGCAAAGCGAGATCAGCGGAACTTGACGCGCTGCTCGATAATCCGTATACAGGTTCTGAGTTTAAAAAGACTTTTGTTTCGGCAGAATCATTTGATTTTGGTATCAGGAATACAAAGGATGAAACGGTGCTTTATAAGCAGTTAAAATCCAAGCTGGAAAAGAAGGAGCCGGCAAAACTGGAACTTAAAGTGGATAATATCGACAGAGCTTTCGGTACGGTTTTCGGTTCTAAGATAACGAAACTGTACGGCAATACTCTTGACGAGGATACTTATTATATTAAATGCGAGGGCGCGGGAGGTCAGAGCTTCGGGGCGTTTATTCCGAAAGGTCTTACTCTTGAGCTTTGCGGCGACAGCAACGATTATCTGGGAAAGGGATTGAGCGGCGGAAAGATTATAGTTTATCCGCCTGCATCTTCCACATTTAAAGCTGATGAAAATATCATTATAGGAAACGTAGCCCTTTACGGCGCTACCGCGGGCAAGCTGTTCGTGAACGGTGTGGCGGGCGAGCGGTTTTGCGTAAGAAATTCCGGAGCCACAGCTGTGGTTGAAGGCGTCGGAAATCATGGCATAGAATATATGACGGGAGGACGCGTGGTGATACTCGGCAAGGTGGGCGAGAACCTGGCTGCGGGCATGTCCGGCGGTATAGCTTACGTGCTCGACGAGGATAACGACGTTTACAGAAAGCTGAACAGGACTATGGTTTCACTGGAGAAAGTCGAAAGAAATACAGATGTAGCTGAGCTTAAATCGTTAATAGAAGAACACGTAAAATATACGGGTTCGGAAAAGGGCAGAAATATCCTCGGCAATTTTGAGGAATACCTGCCTAAGTTTAAGAAGGTCATGCCTCATGATTATAAGCGCATGTTCGATCTGGTCACTAAGTATGAGCAGAAGGGACTCAGCAGCGATCAGGCGGTGGAAAGCGCGTTTTACGAATACGAAGGAGGTACTCGGTAATGGGACAGAATTTAGGATTTCTAAAATACAGAAGAAAAACATCTCAGTCGGAGGAACCTCTCGATAGGATAAAGCATTATCATGAATTTCATCTGTATCTTTCTAATGAAGAACAGTCCGAGCAGGCGGCGCGGTGTATGGAATGCGGGGTTCCTTACTGCCAGTCCGCTATGGAGATAAATGGCAGGACGACGGGTTGTCCGCTTAATAATCTGGTGCCGGAGTGGAACGATCTGCTGTATCTGCGTAAATATGAGGAGGCGTATAAGCGTCTTAGAAAGACGAATAATTTCCCTGAGTTCACGAGCAGGGTGTGTCCGGCGCTGTGCGAGTCGGCATGCACGTGCGGGCTTGACGGCGAAGCCGTTTCTTCTCATGAGAACGAGTTTGCCATCATTGAAAACGCTTATGATATGGGTTACGTGAAGGCAAGACGCGACATTCCAAGAACAGGTAAGAAGATAGCCGTTATAGGTTCCGGCCCTGCGGGGCTTGCGGCAGCGGATCAGCTTAATCTCAGAGGTCACAGCGTAGATGTGTATGAGAGAAGCGATCGTCCGGGCGGGCTTCTTATGTACGGTATTCCGAATATGAAGCTGGAAAAAAAGGTCATAGACAGAAGGATCCGTATAATGGAAAAAGAGGGCGTTAATTTTCTTACGGATCAGAATATTAATACTAAGAAAAAAGCTGATGAAATAATTTCCAGATATGACGCTGTAATACTTTGCTGCGGAGCTTCTAAGCCGAGGGATATGGATGTGGAAGGCAGAGACGCCGATGGCATTTATTTTGCCGTTGATTTTCTTACGTCTACTACAAAGGCGCTGCTCGATACTGATATGAAAGAAGGCACGTATATTTCAGCTGAAGGCAAGAATGTGGTAATAGTCGGCAGCGGAGATACGGCTAACGACTGCGTGGGTACGGCGGTCCGCCACGGGGCTAAGAGCGTTATGCAGATGCAGAGACACGGAAAGCCGCCCGTTTTCAGGGATGAAGATCATCCTTGGCCTGAATATGTAAATCTGTTTAAGAACGATTACGGTCAGCAGGAGGCTATCGCTGTATACGGCAAAGATCCGAGGATTTACGGCGCTACGGTGAACAGGTTTATAAAGGATGACGCGGGAAAACTGTCGGCGGTAGAGATCATAAATGTCCAGCCTGTGAAGGACGCGAAGACCGGCAGGAGTTCCATGCAGACGGTAAAGGGCACGGAAAAGATATATCCTGCCGAGATCGCTCTCATAGCGGCAGGATTTACGGGAACTGAGCCGGAGGTAGCAAAGGCTTTCGGCGTGGAGCTTGACGGGCGTACAAATGTAAAAACTGTGTCCGGCGCTTACAGGACTAACAGGGATAAAGTTTTTGCAGCAGGCGATATGAGAAGGGGACAATCGCTGGTCGTATGGGCTATAAAAGAAGGACGCGAAGCTGCTAAAGAAGTCGATATGTTTTTAAATGGATATACTAATCTTTAATTTGCGGCTTTGCTGAGTTTTCAGTTATCGTTTTTGTTAATAAAAGTAATTATTAATATAAGAATATCTTTCTGGAAAATATGAAGCGGTATGGAGATTAATAGGATAAAATATACGTTTCGTTTTTTAGAAATTTGCATTTGATATGATTAATATTAATAAAATGATAATCAGTATAATAAAAGAACGGATTAAATAGATAAACGCGCTGAAAATAAATTTTGATGTAAAAATATTAAAGTTTATTTTCGGCGGTTTTTTTATATTGAGATTAAAAATTCCCTGACCGATTAGCCGATCAGGGAATTTTTAAAAGTAATGAAATATTAAATTAATGTTATTAGAGTAATGCTATTCATTTTTTTCAGTATGACGAGCGTGATTTTTTACGGTAAGGCACGCTTCGCTGATTGCAGTCACAAGGTCTGTCTGGTACTGAGGCAGACATGCGTTGATACGAGCGTAAAGTATGCCTTTATGAGTTACAACGTATTTAGGCGGTACTTTATTTAATGTAAGGGCGACAACATCGTTAGTACATCTTGAGCATGTGCACATGTTATTGCTCTGCATAAGGGAAGTTACTTTACTGCGTACGAGTTCTTCCGCTACATTTACAAAAACATAGTCGTCATTGTTTTTATTATTTTCATTAACCGGAAATGAATTTTCATCGCTGGAAGCGGCTTTGCTAAGATCGGATTCTATTGAATCTAATTGTTCGGTTTTAAATTCATTGCCCATGGATGAGATGCTGTAGGGTAAATTATCTTTTTTTTTATTCATATCTTCATTATCTCCTTCTATAATTATTTGCGATTCTTTTTTTTCCTGGTAAAGTGAGGCGTCGTTTTGAACATATACTTCAAGAGATTCGCGAAGTTTGTCTGCGAGAGGATCGTTGTCGTCAACATCGCTTAGTATAAGGTTTTGAAGTTCGCTCTTATTGGGAGTATTCTGTTTTTTTTCAGCCTCGCTTTCTCCTTTTAAAAGAAGGTCGCGTATTTTTTGTGCTGTGTTTTCATTGATTTCAGTTTCTAATTCATTTAGTGGAATGTGTTGTGTTGTATTCATATCGTTGTAAGTTTCATCGTCAGTGTCAGCAGGATTTTCAGCGATGTAGGGTTCTGAAACGTCAGTTTTGTTCGAAAAGCTCTGCATGCCGCTGAATTCATCAAGGTGCATACTGTTAAAATAATCATTAAAATTCAAAGAACTATCGAAGTTTTCAGGATTTTCAGAGCTAAAGGATTCATTCATATCCTGAGAAGCGTTTAAGTTCAATGAGGTATTGGGATTATTAAAGGAATCCCATAGGTTTTGCGAATCTGTAAGATCCGGTGAACTCGCCGGAATATTTTGTTCCAAATTATTAAAAGATTCAGGAACAGAATTTTCGGAAACCTGAGAAACAGATAAATCCTGAGAGCTTACAGGAAGTTTTTGCTCCGAAGCGTTAAAAGAATCGGGAGAAAAGTCTTCCGTAAACTGAGAAACATCAAAAGTCTGAGAATCAGCCTGAATATTATGCTCCATATCGTTAATGGATGTAGAATTCTCGGAAATCTGAGTATCAGATGAGTCCTGAGAGCTTACAGGAAGGTTTTGCTCCGAAGCGTTAAAAGAATCGGG
>JAAVYD010000117.1 GCA_022790955.1 Bacillota bacterium | reverse complement strand
TTATCTGGCAACGAATATAATTGCAGCAGGATAAAGCAGCTTATTTTCTAATAGCACAACGGGTTAATTTTAGTATAAATGTAGTAAATTTTCAAGAGATTTTTGATATTTTAGCTTAAATAAAGGCAAAAAAAATATATATTGGTAAATATCTAATTACTGTCAAAAAGTATACTTTTTGACAGTAATCGGCAGATTGATATTAAAATAATGTTATATATATTTATAAAGTTAAGTAAGGAGTGAAAATTATGAAAAAAGAACATGAGATATATTTTTATCTGAAATATATAAATAATATAATTTTATTCAGAAGAAGGATTGTATATTCATAATTCAGATATATTAGGATAGGTTTAAGAGTATAATTATGGTTTTTAGTAGTATAAGTTTTATATGTTTTTTTCTGCCGTGTCTTTTTATTTGCTATTTTTTAATACCTTCGCAGTTTCGCAGAGCGAGAAACGGTGTTCTGCTTTTTTTCAGTCTTATTTTTTATGCCTGTGGAGGTCCTAAGTTTCTCTTTCTGATGCTCGTTTCAATATCAGTAAATTACATATGCGGTCTTTTCGCATCGTATCGGTTCAGCAGATACGTGCGTATATTTGCAGTCGCAGCGGCGGTCATTATTGGTATAGGGCTTCTCGGATATTTTAAATATGCGGGATTTTTTACTGAGATAATTAATAATTTAGGAGCTGGATTTCCTGTGCCTGAGATCACTCTTCCCATAGGTATTTCCTTTTATACTTTTCAGGGTTTGAGTTATGTGATAGATGTTTATAGGGGAGATGCCGAGGTTCAGAAAAATCCGTTTAAAACCGCCCTTTATATAGCGTTGTTTCCGCAGTTAGTTGCAGGACCTATAGTCAGATACAGTACGGTAGAGCGGGAAATTACGGAACGCAGAGAAACGGTGGAGGAGATTTCAGAAGGTATAGTCAGATTTATTTTCGGACTTGCTAAAAAAATGATACTGGCAAACAGCATGGGAGAGATAGCGGATGCCGTTTTTAAGCAGGAAGCAGGGATTATGCCGGGAAGTCTTGCAGTACTGGGAGCTCTCGCGTACACGGCGCAGATATATTTTGATTTTTCCGCGTATTCAGATATGGCAATCGGTTTGGGCAGAATATTTGGATTTCATTTTCTTGAAAATTTTGATTATCCGTATATTTCTAAATCTGTTACCGAATTTTGGCGCAGGTGGCATATTTCTTTATCGTCATGGTTTAGAGATTATGTTTATATACCTCTTGGAGGCAGTTATTGTTCTCCTGCGCGCCATATTTTAATATGTTCGTAGTTTGGCTCTGTACAGGAATGTGGCATGGGGCGGCATGGAATTTTATAGTGTGGGGAATGTGGTTCTTCCTGCTTTTGACCTGCGAGAAATATATCTGGGGCAAAGCTCTGGCTGCTTGTCCTGCATTTTTGCAGCATATGTATGCAATGGCTGCGGCGATTATAAGCTGGATATTTTTTCGCGCGGAAAGCCTGCCTTACGCGTTCGCTTATTTAAAATCCATATTTGTGAATTACGGTCAGGAATTTTCTCATGATCAGACTATTTATTATTTATTACAATACGCCCCGGAAATTTTGCTGTGCGTCATAGCTTCGATGCCCGTAAAACGCCTTGTTGAAAATTATCTGAGTTCAAGAATGACTGCGACAGACGAAAACGACCTTCCGACAGGATACGCCTGCGTCGCCAGATGTCTGTATATATGGGGACCGAAACTGTTTGCAGTGCTTCTTCTTATAATCGTGTATACAAAACTTGTATCCGGTTCTTTTAATCCGTTTATATATTTCAGATTTTAAGTTTTAATGGTTTTATACATGGATTTTAACGACCGGACTGTACGCATTAATATAAATTTAGAAAATATTTTAACCGGAACGTCCGGAGGACGATATAATAGTATAAGAATTTATTAAAGGACAGATTATGAAAAGATTATCGGAAAAATTAATGATAACGTTTTTTATTTGTTTCGTTTCATTCGCTATGATATTAACTGCGGCAGGGTTCGGCGAAACTTATTCCTTTTATGAAAACCGCATGTACGCTGCGATGCCGGAGTTCAGCGCGGAAAATATAATCGAAGGAGATTTCTTTAATGAACTTGAAAAGGCTGTCTGCGATCATGCCGAGGGAAGGCAGGATTTGCTTAAAGCAAAGGCGTATATAGATGCTTTTGTGCTGAAAAGACCTGTTGTGAATGATGTTGTTATTACAAAGGACGCTCTTTTGGAATTCAATAAGTTTGAAAATGTAGATGAAGAAGATATAAAGCAACAGGCGGAGGAGATGGCAAAGCGGCAATCTCGTTTAAAAGATATAATAGAAGAGTATGGAGGAGATTATTTATATATGGCAGTGCCCTGCCAATATGCATGTTATGAGGACAGTTATCCGTTTTATCTGAACAGCCGCAGAGAGTTTACGGAATGTGAGATTGAAAATTTGTCCGAATCCATGGAAAAATACAAGGTATCTTTTATAGATATGCTGCCTGTATTTGAGAACTCAAAAGAGAATAACAGAGAACAGGAGCTGTTTTACAGTTCAAAAATAGATAATCATTACGGTTTGAAGGGCGCGTATATAGCTTATAAAGAACTTATAAACAGGATAAATGATGAAACGGACCGCGATCTGAAATATCCTGAATATGATGAAATAAAATTTTCACAGGTAAAGGCTGATTATCTTGGTTCGCGTCAGCGAAAACTTATGGGCATAATTACTTCTGACGAGCGCCTTTTTAAGGCGTCTTTTCTGAAAGATATACCGTTTATGCGTATGGATAATGGGATTTTAACGGAATCAGCAGTTTATTCGAGGGCGGCTTTTGAAAACGGTTATGTTACATACAATCTTTATATGGGTGGAGATATCCCGGAAACCGTTATAGATACAGACAGACCGGAACTTCCATCTATTCTGATTTACGGCGATAGTTTTACAAACGCGGTAGAAGCGCTTTCTTATTATAGTTTTGATGAAATGCGTTCGCTTGACCTGCGCTATTATGATGAAATGTCTTTGGCGAAATATATAGAGGAATACAAACCGGATATCGTCGTGTGCATAAGGGATTATGAGGCGCTGCTGTCCGAAAAAGGAAACGGCAGACTATTTGAGTGATAAATATTTTATTAATATATAAATTTGATATGATAAAAAGCTGTCAATGTAAAGAATTTATAATGGCAGCTTTTTTGTAAGCTGAAAGTATTTTATTATTATAAATATAATCTATGTTATTAGTGTTTTACCATAGCATCACCTCTGTTATTATATAAAGTCAGTTTATTTTCTTCATATTTATATGGTAAATGTATAGAAACTGTACCGCTACGGGTACTAATTTTTCCTGTAATCTCGTCATTTTCTGTATTAATCTCATATATTCCGGTTAATATCATTTCTCCATCATTTATAATTATTTTTCCGTTTGTGAAATTAAATGTATTATTGTCGCGTAAAACCCAGCTTCCTTGAAGTGAATTATCAATGATTTGTTTATTTATATTTGTATTATTGATAATATTATCATTAGGGATATCATTGTTGCCGCATGAGCTGAAAGAAAACAGCAGGCATATAGCGATCATTATTATAAAAAATTTCTGTTGCAGCATTTTATACTTCCTTTCATATTACAACATTATATTTTAAATTCAACTATCAAAAAGTATACTTTATGACAGTAATATAATAAATAAAAGAATTAATATAGAATTACTGTTTTTTACTAAAATATAGTTTAATTCAGTTGAAAAGCCGAAATAATTATGCTATAATTTAACAAAAAAATGGCTGTCAAAGAGTATACTTTTTGACAGCCCAATGATGCCTAAATTTAGGTGTTTATAGTAAAAATATAAAATTTAAAGGGAGAAATTGAAATGAAAATTACAAATCAATTGATCAAAAAGGTTTTATCCGGAGCTCTTGTGCTGGCTATGGTGTTCAGTTTTGCTGCATGCGGAGATAATAAAGGCGGCGGAAGTGCAGGAGGAGAAGGATTAAGTCCTGAAGATGCTTTAAAGAAAGCTATGGAAACTATGGAATCCGTTAAGAGCATGAGCTATGATATGAACATGGCTATGGAAATGTCCGCTCAGGGTCAGTCTATAAATATGGATACAACTGCAAAAGTAGATTTCTTTGCTGATCCTATGAAGATGAAAATGGACATGAATATGGATATGGGCAGTCTTGGAAGCACTAAGTCAACTATGTATATGCTGCAGGAAGGCAATCAGTACAGCATTTATACAGGAACAGATGCCGGCAATGGTACTCTTACATGGCAGAAAACTTCCGGCGGCGATGCTTCTGCATTTGAACAGTACAGTGCAAAAGATAACTTCGATATGTATCTCAATTCAAGCGAAGGTTTAAAGGAAACAGGTTCTGATAAGATTGGCGACAGAGATGCTATCCGTTATGAAGGTGCTATCGCTCAGGAAGATCTTGCAGAAGTTCTCAACAATTCCGGTGCGCTTTCCAGCTTCCAGTCTTTAGGTGTTACTGAAGCTCAGGTTCAGTCTATGCTTAAGGATATAGGCGATCTTAAAATGACTATGTGGCTCGCTAAAGATGATTATATGCCATTAAAGTATGAAATGGATATGACAGACATGATGCAGAAGCTCATGGATGGCGTTATGAGCAGCGCAGCTCAGGGCGCTAAGATCGAAATCGGCAAGGTAGAAGTGTCTATGACTATAAGCAACGTAGACGGTGTTGAAGATTTTGAAGTTCCTGCAGAAGCTCTTGCAGCTTAATTAAATAGGAAAATAAATTAGAATATGATATATCATAGTATGTTTATAGACTGACGATTAAAGATAATTAAAGTTGGGACATGTTTTTAATTATGAAGCAGCGAGGGAATTTTTTCCATCGATATCTAAAATTAAATAATTATACATAACGATAGATCATTATATTAAAAATTAATGGCAGCAGGTTGGAATTGAAGTTTCGATTTGCTGCCATTTTTTAATTTCTTAAATATTTAATACATTTTGTCCATGTGTTTGACAACGATAAAGCAATATAGTAGATTATTATACAAACGGCAGAGATTAATTCTGCGGATAATAAGGAGAACAAAGAATGAATATAACAAACGGATTTGTTAAAAAATTTATTTGCGGTACTCTCATATCGGCTATGATAATCGGTTTAACCGCCTGCGGAAGCGGTGGAGCAAATGCTGAAGATGCGCTTAAACAGGCTCAGGAGGCTATGGCGTCTATTAAAAGTCTGAGTTACGATATGGAAATGGATGTTGAGATGTCCGCTCAGGGTAAAGAAGTAAAGATGGATACTGAAACAAAAGCGGATTATATTGTCGATCCTATGCAGATGAAGCTGGAACTCGATATGGATGTGGAAGGTCAAAGTAGTATGAAGAGCAGTATATACGTAGTTCAGGAAAACGGACAGTATACGGTTTGTACGGGCACTGATCTTGGTTCGGGCAGTATGCATTGGTCTAAACAGTCAGTAGCAGATATTTCTATATATGCTCAGTATAACGCAAAAGAAAAATTTGAACTTTATCTTTCTTCGATAGATAATTTAAAAGAAAAAGATTCGGAAAAAGTAGATGATAAAGATGCAGTGCGTTATGAGGGTATGATAGCTAAGGATTCTCTGGTAAAAGTATTGGGAAGTTCAGGAGCCTTTTCAAGTTTCCAGACATTAGGAATTACAGAATCTCATATAGAATCTGTGCTTGATGATTTAGGAGATTTATCTATAAATATTTGGCTGGATAAGAAAGATAATATGCCGTTAAAATATGAGATAGATATAACTGAGATTATGGAAAAGCTGATAGACAGTATTATGGGTGAATCAAATCAGCAGGACGGATTTAAGATCAGTAAGATAACGGAATCTGTAACTATAAGCGATACTAACAGTATTGAAAAGATAGAAATTCCCGCAGAAGCTCAGGCGGTTTAATTATAAGTAATAAGGGCGGCAAAAATATCAAAATAAATAATTTCTAAGAATATAATATAGCACTTAAGAAATGCAAAATATTGCCGATAATAGAATATAAAGTTTTTTAATTTGATGTCATTCACCTATAATATCCATTTAAAATATTACATTATATATTTTTGCAGATTGTAAATAAATATAGTTTTACGCATTAATAATACAGATATATCTGTAAAAAGCAAGTATAATGATTTATTAATAAATGAATATTAGAAACTTTGTTTAATAAACTATAATCAATAGCAAAACGGGCAGCTTGATCTGCTCGTTTTTGCTGTGTTTTATGCTGCAAACACCGCGATAAAATTATTTCAATTAAGTATCAATATAAGTTGCATAATGCCTGACAAAACAATATAATGTCATAAGTGGAATCGGGAGCGATAAAAGAGGATCGTCATATGGAGCAGAAAAACAAAAAGCGTATTTTAAAGAGAATATTGCAGGGACTGTGGATGGCGGGAGCTTTGCTGTTAGCTTCAGCAGGTCTGGGAGTTTTGAGTCTTTTTTTTGCCACTCATACGTTTAAGACAAAAATGCTTTTAAGCTATTTTTCGAATTTTCAGATCGCGGTTTTAAATATATTGCCTGTGCTTCTGTTAATGACGGCGTTATATTTTTTATTTCGCAGGCTGTGGCTTTCTTACATGGTTACCGCCGTCATCGTGATGACGCTGAGTTTTATTAATTATTTTAAACTTCAGGCGAGGGACGAGCCTTTTTATGCCGAGGATCTTTTTTTGGTATCGGAAGCCGGAGATATGGCTTATAAATATGATATTAAATTTAACTTCCAGATAATAGCAGCCGTCGTTATAATACTTATAACAGCTTTTATTACATATTATATCGCAGGCGTTGTTATAAGATCAGCGGCTCTCAGTATTTCTGGATTAGCAGTGACCGTTTTGCTAAGCGTTGTTTTTTTCACTCAGTGTATATTTAATACATCGTTTTATAATTCGGTGACAAATTCAAAATATATAAATAAATGGTCGGACGCTCAGATTTTTATATCGAAAGGATTTATATATCCGTTTCTTAATAGTATGTCGTCGGCATTACCGAAAAAGCCCGACGGATACAGCGTAAAAAACGCGGAAGCCATAATGGAAGACTATAAGGATTCCGATATTCCAGAAGATAAAAAAGTTAATATTATATGCGTTATGCTGGAAGCATTTAATGATTTTTCAAAGTTTGAAAGTATAGAATGGAGCGAGGATCCTTACGATATATATAAAAGAATAGAGGAAGAAAGCATTCATGGGAAGGTAATAACCAATATATTTTCCGGAGGCACGATAAATACCGAAAGATGTTTTTTAACAGGATTTGCGGATTTTGGTTCGCTGAGGCGCAAAACGCCGTCTTATGTGTCGTATCTGAATTCTCAGGGATATATCGTTGAAGGTGCGCATCCGTCTTATGAATGGTTTTATAACAGAAAAAATATTAATGAAAATTTAGGTTTTGAGAATTACTATTTCCTTGAAAACAGATATGAAAAACTTACGGGAGGTCCTGTCGTCGCTATGGATAATATATTTATAGACGACCTGTATGTGCTTTATAAAGAGAGTACGGACAGATCTAAAGAGCCGTATTTTTCATTTAGCGTTACATATCAAAATCATGGTCCATATGAAAAATATCTTACGTCAAATTCCAGGTACTATCTTTCAGATAAGTATAATGATGAAGATGAATTTATAGCGGATAATTATTTTAGCGGTATACGGGATACTTCAGCAGAAATTGAAAACCTGCTGGACAGACTCAGAGAGGACGATAAGCCTGTGGTAGTAATGATGTTCGGAGATCATAATCCCTGGCTGGGAAGCGAAAACAGCGTATATAAAGAGCTGGGTATAAATATGGACAGAGATACGGACGAAGGATTCAGAAATTATTACGATACAAATTATTTTATTTGGGCAAACGATAAGGCGAAACAGGTTTTAGATAATGATTTTAAAGGGCGGGGTCCCGATGTAGGTCCGTATTTTCTTATGAATGTGCTTTTTAACGAATGCGGCTGGCAGGGAAATTCGTATATGAAATTTACAGACGATGTAATGTCTGCCACACCGCTTATTCACAATAAAGGATTGTATATGCAGGATGGAAAAATTACGGATAATCTGTCAGATGAAAATTCTTTAATGGTAGATAAATTTGAAATTGTGCAGTATTATATGAAGTATGATGCAGACGTGCGATAACGTGACGAATCGGTTATTTTGTACGGCATTCGCAGTACATATAAAACCGATCAGAAAACAGAGGTGCTGAAAGTGATAACATTAGAAGATATTAAATTAAATGATCTGATAAATGAGATATGCAATGCTCAGGCGTATAAAGAAGATCTTTTTTCAGAGGACGGCGAACCGATAACCTATTCTCTGGAGGAAAAAGAAACGGTTTGCCAACATATACGGGATCATTTTGGAAAAATGTCGTATATGATTCCGGCAGAATACGATGAAACATTAACATTAGATCTGTATGTGATTGAGCCGGATGAAAATCAGGATTTTTATACTATTGTTACCGTCGGCATGGGCTCTATGCTGATGAACGTGCCGAGGGAATACGCGGATGGCGAAATATCCAGAGCGGAGCTTATGATATGCCTGCCTAAAGACTGGAAAATAGAAGGAAAAGGGCGCAAATGGAGCTGGCCTATGTATTTTCTCAGACAGTTTGCGAAGCTGCCTATTTTGGAAAATTCGTGGCTCGGCGTAGGACATGTGGTTCCTATTCATATTCCTCTTGCAGAAAATACGGCTCAAAGCGGATTTTTGCTTCTGGAACCTCAGGATAAACCGTTAGAAAGTTTTTCATGCAGATTGTCAGATGGAAGCAATGTAAATTTTTATCAATTAATTCCTCTGTATGAAGAAGAAATTAAATTTGAATATGAACATGGAATGGAAGCGCTTTTAGAAAGAATGGCGGATGTAAATCACGTAGTGAATGTAGAAAGAATCAATTCATGCAGCGAAGGTTCGGTATTGATGTAAAAATAGGCTAAAATGCTGTCCAAAATCGTATTTAATATGTGTGACAAATAAAATTAATAAAAATTTTTTATAAATTTCAGATATTTCATTTAAAAAATGTTGAGCTTGGTATATGATATAAGTAGCTGATCTGTTTCAACGCAGGATTTATATGCGATGAAACGTATTGCTGATTAAAGGTTTTAAGTAAAAATAATAAAATATAATTCAAGGAACTTAGGAGAACAAAAGTGGAAACATACGGTTCAGGGGAGCTTGGAATCAAAAATCCGGGCGAGATTCACAAAAATCTTAATCCGTCACAGCTGATAGAGGCGGCGCTGCGCAGAGGCGAGGGCAGTCTTAGTAAAACTGGAGCTCTCGTGGTTACTACAGGAAAGTATACAGGCAGAAGCCCGGACGACAAGTTTATAGTCGATACTCCAGGAATACACGACGATATAGCATGGGGTAAAGTGAATCGCCCGATAAGCAGAGATAAGTTTAATAAGATTAAAGAAGACGCGCTGGCTTATCTCGATGGAAAAGAAGTCTTTATATTTGACGGCATGGCAGGCGCCGACCATAAGTTTACGCGTAAATTCAGGGTCATAAACGAGCTTGCAAGCCAAAATCTGTTTATTCATCAGCTTCTTATAAGACCAAACGAAGAAGAACTTGAAAATTATGGCGAGCCGGATTTCGTAATGCTGTGCGTTCCGGGATTTAAGTGCAGCCCGGAGATTCACGGAGTAAATTCAGAAGCTGCAATAATGATAGATTATGAAGCTCATTATATAGTTATCGCAGGTTCAGGATATGCCGGAGAAATAAAAAAGAGCGTTTTTTCTACTATGAATTACGTTTTGCCGAAAGAGGAAGGTATACTTCCTATGCACTGTTCGGCTAACATGGATCCTGTTACCGGAGAATCAGCCGTATTTTTCGGGCTGTCGGGTACGGGAAAGACCACTTTGTCAGCCGATCCTCAGCGTAAGCTGATAGGCGACGACGAGCACGCATGGTCAGATCACGGTATTTTTAATTTTGAAGGCGGATGTTACGCAAAATGTATAAATTTAGATCCGTCTGCGGAAGCGGAGATATTCAACGCGATAAGATTCGGCGCTGTTGTAGAAAACGTTGTTATGGACCCGGATACGCGGGAAATAGATTATTTCGACGATAGTTTGACGGAGAATACCAGGGCGGGATATCCTATCGAATACATAGGCAACGCTGCTGTTCCCGGAGTGGGCGGCATCCCTAAGGTAGTTATTTTCCTTACGGCGGACGCTTTCGGGGTTCTTCCTCCGATCTCAAGGCTCAGCAGAGAAGCTGCTATGTATCATTTCGTTACGGGATTTACATCTAAACTCGCCGGAACGGAACGCGGAGTAAAAGAGCCGCAGCCTACTTTCTCGACGCTGTTCGGAGAACCTTTTATGCCGATGGATCCGAGCATATACGCTAAAATGCTGGGAGATAAGCTGGATAAATACGGCACTAAGGTGTATCTCGTAAATACAGGCTGGTCGGGGGGTCCTTACGGTACGGGCAGCAGAATCAGGCTCGGATATACGCGAGCGATGGTATCTGCGGCGATCAGCGGGCTAATTGATGATGTGGAATATAAATATAATGAAGCATTTAATGTAGACGTTCCTCAGTACTGTCCGGGAGGAGTTCCAGAATATATTATGAATCCGAGAGATACTTGGGATGATAAAGAGGCTTACGATGAAGCTGCGTTAAAGTTAGCTAAGATGTTTCACGATAATTTCAGGTCTAAATATCCGGATATGCCGACGTATATAGCGGAAGCAGGTCCAAATCTGGGAAGATAATTAAGAAAGAAATTTATAAAGAAGATGGCAGCAAATAAGACGCGCGGAAAGGTCGCAGAAAAGCTCGCGGCATATTACCGTCATTATTATGATGTATATGAACAGGAAGATCTGCAGGTTCCTCTTATAATGAGATGCGATCTGCATGTGAATAATCAAAAATATATTCTGTTTAAAGAAAATATTATATGGGAAGCTAATTGTCACGAGTATGTGTATATATTTTCCGTAGAGAAGCTCACAGAAGAACTGTACTATAAGTGCAGAGAGTTTGTTTATTCTGAAGGAATGAAGCTGATAAATCCTGTTAAAGATCATATGTATACGTATCTCACCTGCGTTATAATAGCCGACGAGGCTGAACCAGAAGCTGTAAGGGCTTTGAAAAAGTGCAGGATACGAAAGAATTTTAGGTTTTCGCTTCACGGCTGGATGGAACTTCATACGGCGCTGTTCGATTGTTCGTCGAGGCGTGTAACGTCAAACAGACAGGGGAGAGAACACGCAAAGGCGCTTGAGTCTGTCTGCAGAGAGTGACGTAGTGCTGCAGAAATAAATTTATAAAAATTTAATATTAATTTTAATAAACCGGGCATGTCGGAAACTAAAGCAATAGTTATCGGGCGTGCCCGGTTTGATATTGCAAGAACTTTCGTTTTGGATTTAAGTTTTTTGATGAATCAAGAGGGAGAATCGCCGAAAGCGTTTGTTGATGTAATTTTATTTATGAAGTCATGCAAATTTGTAAAAAAATTCTTGAAATATTATATGCTGAGGTATATTATTTAAATGGAATATGTTAGTTCATATTTAAAAATAATTATATATAATGTTTTATATATTAATATAGATATTGTATTTTCGTATTTTAATAAAATAAGCCGAAGGAGGTTATAATTATGTTTAAAAGGGGATTATCTCCTTAAAAAATAAATTAATAAAATATAAAAGGAGGATATTTTATGAATGCAGTAATAATATTGCTGGCGGGACTCGTAGTTTTAATAATTGCGTATCTTACTTACGGCAAATGGCTGGCAAAACAGTGGGGGATCAATGTTTCACGTTCTACTCCTGCTCATGAAATGCAGGATGGTAGGGATTACGTGCCTGCCAGCGCTCCCGTTCTTTTGGGGCATCATTTTTCATCAATAGCGGGAGCCGGTCCTATAAACGGCCCGATTCAGGCGGCAGTATTCGGCTGGGTTCCTGTAGTATTATGGATTCTTGTGGGCGGTATATTTTTCGGCGCAGTACACGATTTCGGTTCGTTATTTGCGTCAATCAGAAACAAAGGACAATCCATAGGCGAAGTTATTTCCGAAAGTATTGGAAGCAGGGCAAAGAAATTATTTCTTATTTTTGCTTATCTTACTTTAATTTTAGTTGTAGCGGCTTTTGCTTCTATCGTAGCCAACACTTTTAACGCGACTTATGATGCGAATGGAGGAGTAGATCTTGAAGCAAGCGCGGCTAACGCCCGCACAGCGATGATTTCTATTATGTTTATCGTTGTAGCTGTACTTTTCGGATTTTTTGTTTACCGCAGAAACGCAGGGCTTGTAGTTTCTACGGTGGCAGGCGTAGCGGCTATTATAATATGTATGCTTATAGGATTTAATTGGCATCCGCTGTATCTGAGCGCTAATACATGGATGATAGTTATAGCAGTTTATATTTTGCTGGCTTCTGTGGCGCCTGTGTGGATTCTGCTGCAGCCGAGGGATTATTTGAGTTCATTTTTGCTGTATTTTATGATGATAGCTGCTGTTATAGGTATAGTAGGAGCTCATCCTAATATGGATATCCCTGCGTTTACAGGATTTACGGATACTATAATGCCGACAGGAAAGTCTTTGGGAACTCTTTTTCCTGCTTTATTTATAACTATTGCCTGCGGAGCTATCTCAGGATTCCATTCTCTGGTAGGGTCGGGAACGACGGCAAAGCAGCTCGATAATGAAAGTCACGCTCGTCCGATAGCGTACGGCGGAATGTTAATAGAATGTGCGCTTGCTATAATTTCTCTTTGCGCGGTAGGATATATCTGGAGCGAGTATGAAGCGGGAACTACGGTTGTTCCTACTGCAGTATTTGCATCGGGTATTTCCAAGATGCTCGAACAGATACCTTTCCTTAATGGAACGGCAAGCGTAACATATTCTATGTTAGTGCTTACGGTATCTGTTTTCTGTCTTACGTCTTTAGATACGGCTACTCGTCTTTCAAGATATATGTTCCAGGAATTCTGGCTGGATAATAAATCTTTAGACGAAGTGCAAGGATACAGAAAAGTTCTTGCAAACCCTTATGTTGCGACTGTGATATCGGTTGCGTTCGGAATAGGATTGGGAATGACAGGATACGCTAATATCTGGGCGCTGTTCGGCGCTGCAAATCAGCTTTTGGCAGCGATTGGTCTGCTTGCAGTAGCTTCATGGCTCGGCAAAATGGGAAAGAATAATAAGATGTTTTTCATTCCTATGGTATTTATGCTAATTGTTACCATTACATCTCTTTGCTTTACGATTAAAACAAATCTCGCAAGCGCTATTGCGGGAGCAGAAGGCGCGGCATGGTGCTGGATACGCGGAATAATCGCTCTTCTGTTAGTAGTAATGGCTGTTATTCTTACTGTAGAGGGAATCGGAAGTCTTATGAAGCAGCATAAGGAGAAACAGGCGGCTTAAGAAATGCATATATATAATGTTTATAAGAAATTTAAAAACGAAAGATTTACAGTAAAAGAAAAATACGGAAATACAATTTCAGGATTGATGCAGGTTATTATCGACAGAGAAACAGGCGTAAATTATCTTTAGGTAATATCCGGTAATGCGGGAGGTCTTGCTCCGCTTCTTGACGCAGAAGGAAAACCTGCAATCGGATGATAAATTTCGTAACAAAAGACAGCCGTTTTTAACGGCTGTCTTTTGTGCGTTTTGATTAATAGTCTGCAAAATTCTGTAGACAGCATTTTGATTTATGCAATTAAAAATACATCGTTGTGATAATAATATTAATCATAAATATATGAAAGTAATTTTTTTATATTAGGCAGTTTCATAAAAGCGAATCCGAGACAGGCGCCGGGAAGATTTAATAGCAGGTCGTCGATATCGCATTCGCCGCATATAAAAAAGTATTGTGATAATTCTATAAAAAGTATTGTAGAAATTATTAATACAATAAACTTCTTCCATTTCCAGCTGCGGGTTTTCGGAAAAATACATGGAAGAAATATACCCAGCGGAAAGAGCAGAATAAAATTTCCAAATATATTTATAATCCATATCTGTTTTGTATTATAGTGGCCGGGATCGGAAATGAAGCGGAAAGGCATAAGATTCAGTTTATCTGAAACCGCGGCTTTCCAGGCATCTGAGCTCTCATAGCTTTGTATAAAGTGCTGAACATTCCATCTGCTCAGTAAACAGATATAAAGAACGGACAATGCATAAAAGAAAAAAGCAATCCATAAACAGGTTTTTATGGTTATTTTTAATTTAGTTTGTTTCATTTTATAGTATTTCTTTAATTTTAATGCTTATTTAGCTGCTTATTTGCAGCGCATGAGCCGATTTATTTTTTGCGCAGGATTTTTTCTATGGTTTTACCTTTTGCAAGTTCGTCTATCAGCTTGTCGAGGTAGCGGATTTTCTGCATAAGAGGATTCTCGATTTCTTCGACGCGAACGCCGCATACTGTGCCTTTTATTAATGAAGCGTAGGGATTTATCTGCGGGGCTTCGTTAAAAAATGTTTCTAAGTCTATATTATTATCTATCTGTCTGTTGAGATCTTCGGTGTTGTATCCTGTAAGCCAGCATATGATTTCATTGACTTCTTCTTTTGTTCTGTTTTTCTTTTCGGCTTTTTGTATATATAGGGGATAAATATCAGCAAATTTCATTGTAAAAACTTTATGTTGTGTCATTTATTAAAATCTCCTTTATTTTAATGATTTTTGATTTACCGCGGTGGATTATATTTTGTTTTAAAAATTTATTATATCATACCGCCTCGGAGCTTTTATCATCAAATGTTGTAAATAAGCCATGCATATAGTATAATTTCTTATTATGGATATTAAAGAATATATTAAAAATAATAAAATAATTTTTGACGGAGGGATGGGAACTTATTTCGCTGAAAAATTCCGTGATTACAGCGGAACATGCGAGTATGCAAATTTAGATCATCCCGAATATATAGAAGAAATTCACAGAGAATACCTGAGAGCCGGATGCAACGCTGTAAAGACGAATACGTTTTCATCTAATCCCGTAAATTATGCGGAGGATAACAAACGTCTGCAGGATATTATAAACGCAGCATGCGATATTGCGAAGTCGGCTGCTGCGTCTGTATGCGGATCGGAGGAACAGGAAAATGGAAGACAGGCTTTTATATTTGCGGATATTGGCCCCATTATCGGTGCGGACAGAGAGCAGGCGTCGATTGCTTATCGAAGGACTGCCGATATTTTTCTGTTAAACGATATCGGTAACTTTTTATTTGAAACCAACAGCAGCGATACAGGAATTTTGGAAACGGCAGAGTATATAAAATCAAAGAGAGCAGACGTGTTTATTATAGTATCTTTCGCTGTGCAGCCCGACGGTTATACAAGAGAAGGGCTTTATTTTGCCGATGTGTTAAAGCGCATGAAAGAGTCCCGTTATATAGATGCGGTCGGTATGAACTGCGTATGCGGAGCGTTTCATATGAATCGCGTGTTGTCGGTCATCGATATTTCAGATATTTATTTTTCTGTTATGCCTAACGCCGGTTATCCGAGGGTAGTGGGCAGCAGGACGTTTTATGACAGCGATCCTGAGTTCTTTGCCGAACAGATGGTTCGGATGGCAGAGCAGGGAGCGGTTTTTCTTGGCGGATGCTGCGGTACGCGCCCGAATTATATACGGGAACTTGCAGAAAAGATTTCCGGAAACGACGCAGGCAAAAAGGTGGTTTACAGGTCTGGCGAGGGTTATAATGCAGATGCCGGACAAAGAGAGAAAGAAGTAGCGGCGCAGGCGGACGGAGTTAAAGAAAGTCTGTCGGAGGATAATCGGCTGTGGAATAAGCTATCGGCAGGAAAGAAGGTTATAGCCGTCGAACTCGATCCGCCGAGGCAGGCTGACGGCACTAAGTTTATGTCCGGTGCATGGAGTCTAAAAGCTGCTGGAGCGGACGCTATCACCATAGCGGACTGCGCGACGGCAAGGGCGAGTATTGACAGCAGTATCATGGCGTGCAAGCTCAGGCGCGAATTAGATATAGACACTGTACCTCATATGACCTGCCGCGACAGAAATCTTAACGCTACCAAGGCTCTGCTGCTGGGTCTTTCTATGGAGGGCGTAAGAAATGTGCTGACAGTTACTGGGGATCCCGTGCCTTCTGCCGAACGAAACGAAGTAAAAAGCGTATATCAGTTTAATTCGAGGATGCTCGCAGGATTTGTAAAATCTCTTAATGAGAATGAAATAGAAAAACCGTTTCGTATATACGGCGCGCTCAATGTAAACGCTGCAAAGTTTGAATATCAGCTTAAATTCGCAAAAGAAAAAGAAGAGAACGGAATTTCAGGTTTTCTTACTCAGCCGATTCTCACGGAAGCGGCGCTGGAAAATCTGAAAACGGCGCGAAGATCTGTAAACGGAAAAATCCTGGGCGGCATAATTCCCGTGGTGAGCAGCAGAAACGCCAGATTTATGAACAGCGAGATAAGCGGCATTACGGTAGACGAGAAAATAGTGGAGCTTTATGAGGGAAAGAGCAGAGATGAATGCACCGAACTTGCAGTAAATATTTCCACTAAAATCGCTCGGCTCATAGCACCTTATGTAGACGGTTACTATTTGATTACGCCTTTTTCGCGTACGGATATTATTTCACAGATAATTAAAAATATCAGGCAGGAATTAATAGATTAAGATAAAAACACGGAGGAGAATACCTATATGAAATTGATGACGCTGTGCTACTTAGAAAACGACGGCAGGTATCTTATGCTTCACCGTACTGCTAAGGAGAACGATCCAAGCCACGGGAAGTGGATAGGAGTCGGAGGTAAGTTTGAAGAAGGTGAGAGCCCGGAGGAGTGTGTTACTCGGGAAGTAATGGAAGAAACAGGCTTTGTGCTTACAGATTACAAATTCCGGGGAATTGTTACTTTTGTTTCCGATGAATGGGAATCGGAATATATGCATATATTTACGGCTAATGGTTTTGCAGAAAGACAGGTAAATCAGACTGGAGGGTCAGCTCGTTATATGTTAGCTTATTATGATAAAGCGCGTTACGATTTTCCTCTGCGTGAGTGCAGCGAGGGCAGACTCGCATGGGTGGACAAGGATAAAATAAAGGATTTGAATCTCTGGGAAGGGGACAGAATCTTTCTGAAATTATTAATGGATTCTGATGAATTTTTTTCGCTTAAATTTGTATATAAAGGCGATGAGCTTGCAGAGGTACATATAGACGGCAGGTTATCGGAGGGCGACGTCCCGTATTTAAAATAAAAAACCGGCAGGAGGATTTAATGTATATATTAAAAACAGAACACAGCTTTGACGCTGCTCATTTTCTTGCCGGTTATTCTGGAAAATGCAGTAATATTCATGGTCACAGATGGCGAGTAGTAGCTGAGGTTAAAAGCGAGGAACTGCATTCCAACGGTCAGTTAAGAGGCATGGTTGCAGATTTCGGCGATCTGAAAGCGGATCTCCGAGCCGAAGCGGATTATTTTGATCACGCTCTTATAGTAGAAAAAAGTTCTCTGCGAGCTGAAACGATGAAAGCTCTTTTATCAGAAAATTTCAAGGTAATAGAAACAGATTTCAGAACTACGGCTGAAAACTTTGCAAAGTATTTTTACGACAGGATGTCTGCGCGCGGATACGCGGTAAACAGAATAGAAGTTTACGAAACGCCGAATAATTGCGCGTCATATGCAGATACAGAGGTTTAGTCATGGAAAAATATAAAGTAGTAGAGCATTTTGTTAGTATTAACGGAGAAGGAAACTGCGCGGGGCAGGCGTCTTATTTTGTGAGATTTCACGGCTGCGGGCTGAGCTGCACTTATTGCGATACTCGTTGGGCAAATGAGGCTGACACCGAGATCACGGAAATGACAGCGGAGGAGATATATTCTACAATAAAACTTTCAGGTATAACGAACATAACGCTTACGGGCGGAGAACCTCTTATGCAGCCGGGTATAGGCAGGCTTATCGAAATTTTGCTTGCAAATGAGGATTTTCGCGTAGAAATAGAAACTAACGGAAGCATAGATTTATCTCCTTTTATTCCCCAAAACGGCAGGCGTCCGGTTTTTACTATGGATTATAAGCTGCCTTCCAGCAATATGGAAATTATGATGCTTGTTTCTAATTTTAAGCATTTGGCGGCAGAGGATACGGTTAAGTTCGTAGCAGGGGATGAGAGCGACCTTATAAGAGCAAAAAATGTTATAGATGCATATAGTTTAACTGATATCTGTCACGTTCATTTGAGTCCGGTGTTTGGAGAAATGGAACCTGTAGAGATTATAGAGTTTATGATAGATAATTGCATGAACGGTATAAATCTTCAGCTTCAGCTTCACAAAGTTATATGGGATCCTAAGAAAAGAGGTGTATAATAATTGTCGATAGACGAAAAAGCTATACAGGAACACGTGCGGGGAATAATAGAGGCTTTGGGCGAAGATCCTGATCGTGAAGGCCTGAGGGATACTCCGCGGCGGGTGGCTAAGATGTACAGCGAAGTGTTTGAAGGCATACAGTTTACTAATGCTGAGATTGCAGATATGTTCAATAAGACGTTTGAGGAAGGGCTTGAGCCTGTCGGCGAAAATCAGGATTTAGTAATCGTAAAAGATATAGATATTTTCAGCTATTGCGAGCACCATATGGCGCTTATGTACGATATGAAAGTAACCGTCGCCTATGTGCCAAGGGGCAGAATAATAGGTATTAGCAAGATAGCCCGTATAGCGGATATGGTGTCTAAACGCCTGCAGCTTCAGGAAAGAATTGGCTCCGATATAGCGGAAATTATGGAGATTATAACGGGTTCGCCGGATGTGGCGGTGCTGATAAGCGGAAGCCACAGCTGCATGAGCGCAAGAGGAATAAAAAAATCAGATGCAAAGACATATACGACCACGCTGCGGGGCAGATTTAAAGACGATACGGTGCTGCAGTTGAGGTTGAAGTGATATTATAATAAAATAGTAAATATTAAAATAATATTATATTCGTCATAACAATATTATTAATATCTGTTTCTCTGATTACGATTGCAACCGTAATTTAGACGATATTAAATCGGTAAGGAGCTAATATGAAAGAAAGAACTAAAGAAGAAACAGACGGTATTACGCTGCTGGGCAGTCAGGGAACAAAATATCCTGCGGATTACGCGCCTGAAATTCTCGAAACTTTTATAAATAAACACCAGGAAAACGATTATTTTGTCAAGTTTAATTGTCCCGAATTTACCAGTTTGTGTCCTATTACAGGGCAGCCTGATTTTGCTGCAATAACTATTTCTTATGTACCGTCCGTAAAGATGGTGGAGAGTAAATCGTTAAAACTTTATCTTTTCAGTTTCAGAAATCACGGTGGTTTTCATGAGGATTGCGTTAATATAATAATGAAAGATTTGATCGAACTTATGGATCCTAAATATATTGAAGTATGGGGTAAGTTTACGCCGAGAGGCGGGATATCCATAGATCCGTATTGTAATTACGGAAAATCGGGTACTAAGTGGGAGAAAATTGCTGAAAATAGGCTGACTTATCATGATCTGTATCCGGAAAAGGTAGATAACAGGTAATTTATAAATATTAAAAGTATAAATAATACAGATATATTTCATTCGATAAGATCTGTTTAAAAATATTCTGCGGCTGCTTTGTCCTGCAGGATATTTTTATATCAAAATACCCCGCGTTTGTTGACACGGGGTATTTTGTTTGCGGGAAGTATTGCAGCATGTTTATTAATAATTGTTTTTATATAGAATTGTTTGCTTTTTGAGGAAATGTAGTTTTAATTAATTTTAATTTGGTTTTTCTTTGATCCGTCATCTTTCTTGCAGAATATTTATATAATATTATCGCCAGCCCGGTGGATAAAATATCCGCAGCGGGCTGCGCCCATACAAGACCTGTGATTCCCATTGAAAATTGCAAAATAAAAAGAGCGGGGATAAAGATAATTCCCTGGCGGCTTAAATTTATGAAAAGAGCCGGAACTGCCGCGCCCATAGCTTGAATCGTGTTTATTAATACATAAAATACGCCGAAAAACCAGCTTGTGGAAAGCAGGATACAGGAAAATTTTACTGCGTATGTATGGGCGTCAGGGTCGTTTAAAAACGCGCTGACGATTTGGCTGACAAAGAGATAACAAACGGCAGTCAGGGCAATTCCGAGAATCAGAGAAAATATTAATGAAAATTTCAGGCATTTTTTAAATCGTTCCCACATTTTCGCGCCTGCGCAGTATCCGAGCAGCGGCTGAATTCCCTGTCCGAGTCCCATACAGACCATGCCGGTAATGATGACAACTTTCATAGCGACGCCCATGCCGGCAACAGCTATATCGCCGTAATTTGCCATTTGGCTGTTAGTGATAATCTGAGAAATGCTCATAAGTATAGAACCCAGGGAGGCAGGAATGCCGATGGCGAGAACTCCGCTGCAGACTTTGTTTTTTAATGTAAAATGTTTAATATTAATACTAAGATCTGACTTGCCTCTTAAAAAGTACAAGAGATAATAGCAGGCGCTCGCGATATTTCCTATGACAGTGGCGATTGCTGCGCCCGCAATGTTCCAACCGAATATCAGTATCATGATCGGGTCGAGAACTATGTTCAGAAGGTTTCCTATGATTTGGCCTGTCATAGCCTGAGTCGGTTTGCCCTCTGCGCGCAGTATATTTGAGTAGCAGACCGATATCAGCAAAAACGGTCCGCTGACGCTGATTATGGAAAGATAGGATTTTGTATATTCCCATGTGTTGGCGCTTGCGCCAGCAAGTGTAAGGATTTTATCCATAAATATCAAAAAAAGGGCGGATATCGCTGTTCCTGCAATAATACAGCACCACATACAGAATGAGCAGACTTTTTTAGCGTATTCATTTCTGTCTTCACCGAGAGCGCGGGAGATTACGGATGTCCCGCCTGCGCCGAATATAGTGCCGAATGCCATGAATATCAAAAATACCGGCATAGCCAGCGAAACCGCGGCTACCTGGAGGGCGTCTTCGGTTTGCCCGATGAAAAAGGTATCCGCCAGATTGTAAATTAGTGTCATAATCATGGCAGCCATGGCAGGCAGCGCGTTTATTAAAACGGCTTTGCGCACAGGTGCTTTGCTGAATATTTCTATAGATTGTGAATCGTTCATTTTAATTATCTCCTTAATAAAAGTAAATACCAATACATATTTGATACAACAAGTTATATTTATAATAAATAATTTTATGGATTGTTACTTAATATAAATGATATCAAGATATTAATATCATACTATTGATATTAATAAAACAAATAAAAGCAGGCATATTATTTTATTTTAAAGAATCAAATATCTTTTTCAGCAGATCTGAGAAAATCAGTTTTTCTGTTTCTGTGAGTTTGGATAATAACAAAGATTCGGTTTCATGCATATGTTTTTCCGCCTGCTGGCAGCATTCTTCTCCAGCAGGAGTGATTCTGATCATTTTGATCCTGCGATCGTTTGTATCGCCGAAACTTTCAACAAAGCCTTTTTGCTCAAGACGTACTGCAATACCGGCGGCGGTAGACTGCGCTATATGCAGAAGTCTTTCGAGTTCTTTTAAAGGCTTTTGTTTTTCAGGTGAACTTTTCAGTTCAAACAACGCTCCCATTTGAGCAAGCGTGAGATCCTTTTCTCTTAGAGAATTGTTAGCCCGTTTTTCCAGTTCGTCGTGTATCTGCTTTATAAGAAAGCTGCATGGATCTGGTCTTGTCATATCAAATACCTCCGGTAAGAATAAATATAGCATGCTATTATTTTAATGTCAATAGCATACTGTTAAATTTTATATTGAGCTAAAAAATTAAATGCTCTGAATAATTACATAGTATAAGACTTGATATATTAATCCAAATTTATGATGCCATGAGAAATAATATTTTTTGATATCGTCGGCAGTTTTTTATATACTCGATTTTTATATTTGTTACAGCAGAATTATATTAATATAATCAGAACCACCCGTCAAACGGGTGGTTTGCACTAAGGCTATAAGCCTATTTATCAGCCAGCGCCTAAAGACGCTGGCTTTCATTTTGTTCAAGCCAATTTGCTCTTGATTCGTTGCGTACTCTTGTTTCCATTTCTTTATCAAGAAACTCCAACATACTCAACTGAGTTGTAACTCATAAAAAAGCGCAGGAAAAAACGTTTATTATTCCCGCGCTGTTTAAGTTTAGTCTGTATTTAGTTTATATTTGATTCAGTGTCTTTTATTTTAGTTTTTTCTTTATTGGAAAGGGCATTTGCCGGAGGCATGAGTTTAATATCGTGCCTGTAAATATGTATAAATAATATTATAGAACATGTTAATGAGAATATCTCTGCAAACGGATATGATACCCATACGCCGGTTACGCCTATTATCTTAGATAATATCCATGCAGACGGAAGCAGCACGATGACCTGTCTTAGCAGAGTTACCAGCAGGCTGTAAATGCCGTGTCCGAGAGCCTGGAAGAATGTGGCGAACGTAATTCCGACGGCTGCCGGTATAAAGCAAAGGCTCAGGCATCTCATTGCGTTTACGCCCATTTTAAGCATGTCGTCCGACGCATCGAACAGCGACATGAGCTGAGTGGGAAATAGTTGGAATATTATCATGCCCACGAGCATTATAACGCTGGCTGTTATTAGCGTGAGTTTTGTTACGTGCATAAGCCGTTCTCTTATGCGGGCGCCGTAATTGTAGCCCATTATCGGCATAGCGCCTTGAGTAAGACCGAATACTGGCATGAAGATGAACGATTGAAGTCTGAAATATACGCCAAGAACGGAAACTGCAGTCTGGGAGAATGAGATCAGGATCATGTTCAATATTATATTTACAAAAGATGGTATAGCCTGCATTACCATGCCTGGCAGCGCTACTACATAAATATCTTTAATAGTATGCCATGAAAATTTAAAGTTTTTGAATGTGACTTTTACAGGATGTTCTTTAAAAAATAGAAAGGACATCACGCACAGCATACCAAAGAACTGACCTATTACTGTGGCGATAGCAGCTCCGGTAATGCCAAGTTTAGGAGCGCCTAAGTATCCGAATATCAGAATTGGATCCAGTATTATGTTGATAACGCAGCCTATCATGTTGGATATCATCGGCATTATCATATTTCCCGTAGCCTGAAGAATTTTTTCGCAGGTGATTTGGGTAAACATAAAGAGCGAGACGCAGACTACAACGGTACCGTAAGATGTTGCCATATCTACCATATTCGCCATGTCAGGAGAATCCGCATACCAGTTATAAAAAGGTCTGGAGCCGAACAATCCAAACAGAAAGAATACGATCCAGTTTAATATAATCAGTAAAAAGCCGTGAGAAGCGGCTGAATTTGCCACATCGAATCTCTTCTCGCCAAGTTTTCTTGCAATTAGGGAATTAAGACCTACGCCCGTTCCTACGCCTACGGCTATTAAAAGCATCTGGATAGGAAATACGAGAGTGACAGCTGTAAGTGCGTCTTCGCTTATGCGCGAAACGAAAATACTGTCGACTACATTATATACCGCCTGCAGGAGCATGGAGCATATAGCTGGAATCGACATTGTAAACAAGAGCTTTGGTATGGGAGCTACGCCCATTTTGTTTTCGGAAATTGCAGGTCTGCTTTTTTGCGGATCTGCTGAATTTAAAGTATCCGTACTCATTAGTAAAAACCTCCTTTATTATTTTAATGTAGGAAAGATCTTTAATACACGCGCCTGAAATGTGTAATACGGCAGGCAAGCGAGTAGAAATACTTCCTCGGATTTCATATAATTTGAATATTATAGCATTGAATATACTGATATTCAACACAAAAATAAAATAAAACTGGTTATATATTTTAAAATTGACAGAAAGTATTTTAATTACAAAGCAGAATTAGATGATAGCTAAAAATTTATCATTCCTGTTAAAAAATTATTATTTTTCTGTTGCAAATCTATAATATGTATGCTAATATACTTATAGAAAAGTTTTATTGGAATTATTTATTATTTAGCTTCATTGTTTAGTTTCCTTGCAATCAGATTTGATTATATTAACAAACGAAAACCTTAAAAGAGTTGCATCATGTGATGTAACTCTTTTAAGGTTTTTATAAATGTGCAGATTGAAGTTTCGGGAATTAAAATTAACTTTATCTCTCAAGTTATTTTTACGGCAGGATTTTATACAGTATGCAGTTTGCTGTTAAAATACGCAGTTCACGTTTAATAAAATGCAGCTTACCATATATTTAATGCACAATCTGATCTTTGCGCTTATAATATCTGCAGAAAGGGGTGTTAGCGTGGAATTAGTGATCAGAGCTGAAGGTCTTAAAAAATATTTTGGCCAGCTGAAAGCTGTCGATGATGTGAGTTTTCAGGTGGAAAAGGGTGAGCTGTTCGGATTTTTGGGAGTCAACGGCGCAGGCAAGTCTACTGTGATCAATATGCTGTGTACGCTGTACCAGCCTGATGCGGGCAGCATAGAGATATGCGGTTTTATGGCGGGAAAAGACGATAATGAAATCAGGAAGCGGATCGGGGTGGTATATCAGAATAATTGCCTCGATGATAAACTCACTGTAAAGGAAAATCTTTTTATCAGAGGAGCTCTTTACGAAAAGAATCGCAGGAGGCTAACCGAAAATATTGAAAAGATATGCGGGATATTGGAGCTTAAGGAGGTATACGGCAGGAGGTTCGCCGGGCTTTCTGGAGGGCAGAAAAGGCGATGCGAGATAGCGAGGGCTTTGTTAAACGAACCGGAGATAATGTTTTTGGATGAGCCGACTACGGGACTTGACCCGGCTGCGAGAAAAAACGTCTGGGAGTGTCTGGAGAGACTGCGAAGGGAGAACAATATGACCGTTTTTCTTACGACTCATTATATGGAGGAAGCAGCAAGGGCGTCGCATATTTCGGTGATGGATTCAGGTCGTTTAAAAGAATACGGGACTCCATTTGATTTAAAGGAGATGTATGCAAAAGACAGGCTTATACTTTATTCATCTTCCTGCGAACTTGAGGAGCTGCTTGATAAAATGCGGGTGGAATATAAGAAAAAAGATGATCGATTTGTGGTATCAGTTTCAAAGAGTAAGGAGGCGCTTCCAATATTGACTAAAACAGTCGGTTGGATCAATGGTTTTGAGGTGATTCAGGGCTCTATGGACGATGTATTTTTGAATATCACAGGCAGGAATTTGGAGGAAATCTGATAAAATACAAAACCGCAGCAGGCAAGGTTGGTAATGTTTGGTTTTAACGGGGGAAACGGCAAAAATGAAAGAATGCTATTATTTATTTAAAAGGAATCTGTTACTCTATATTAGGGATCGCACGGCTGTGTTTTTTTCTGTGTTGTCGATGATTATAGTATTAGCGCTTATGGTCGTTTTTTTAGGAGATATGAACAGCGGGAATGTGGTAGATATGCTAACGCAGCTCGGAGGAGAGAGGGATACCGCGGCGGATGAGGAAAATGCTGCGTATCTGATACGTATGTGGACGCTTGCGGGGATACTGGAAGTAAACGCCGTTACTATTACTCTTACAGTAATGGGAACGATGATCCGCGATGAAGCTGAAAACAGGCTTACGAGCTTTTACACTGCGCCGATAAGCCGGCTGAAAACTGCTTTGGGGTACATATCTGCGTCATGGGCTGCGGGTACTGCAATGTGCGTGCTGACGCTGATTTTCGGTGAGATATACTCAGCATTCTGCGGTGATCCTCTGCTGGGAACGCCGGAATGTCTGAAGCTGTTCGGAATGATCGTGCTAAATACTCTGGTATATGCCGCTGTTTCGTATTTACTGGCGCTTTTTGTACACAGTGAAAGCGCGTGGAACAGTTTGCTTACTATTATAGGAACGCTCGTCGGGTTTGCCGGTGCGGTTTATCTGCCGATGTCCACGCTGCCGGAAAAAGTCGGCGCAGCGCTCAAATGCCTGCCGGTACTTCACGGAGCGTCTATGATGAGGAGAGTTTGTACGGACGAAGCCGTAAGCGAAACGTTTGCAGGTCTGCCGGACGCTGCGGGAGATTCGTTTCGTGAGCAGATGGGCGTGTCCGTGATAGTCGGCGGCGGAAAAGTAGCGATGCAGTATCAGATTATATTTTTGATGATATTTGCAGCGGCGGCGATAGGGATATCCGTGTGGATAAGCAAAAAGCGCAGGCTGCACGACCGTTAATCCCGAAAATACTGCGCAAATCTGGGAGGAATTATGAAGATTACTATCGTGGATCGGGAAGACGGTGAAGAAGACGAGATAATCATACGCTGCCGTCACGTGAACGAGCAGATACTCAAGTTAGTCTATGCGGTAAAAGCCGGACAGGAAAAGATTACTGTTATGCGGGGAGAGGATTATATTCAGATCGCGCCTGGCGATGTTTTCTATTTTGAAGCGGTGGATAACAGGGTATTTGCTTATCTGGAAAAAGATGTTTATGAAATAAAGAAAAGGCTTTACGAACTTGAGAAGCGTTTCAGCGGAACTGATTTTTTCCGCGCTTCTAAATCATGCATCGTTAATCTGGCGAAAGTGAGCAGCCTCAGTCCGGCGTTTAACGGCAGGTTTGAGGCACGTATGAAAAATGGAGAAAGCGTTATGATATCCAGACAGTATGTTGCGGTGCTGAAGGAAAAGTTGGGATTGTGAGGAGGTGCGTATCGTTGAAAAAGTTAAAGGAGGTCATGTTTGTATTTACATGGGTGACGACCTGCGTAGTCTTTGTGACCGCTGTGTATATTACCTTATTCTGGCCCCATGAATCCCTTAGTGTGAAGATACTGTGGCAGATTCTTATAGTTTCTTTTGCATGCAGCGCAGGGATATGCATTTATCCGAAATCTCAGGAGGTCAGCAAAAAAACTGCTATGCTGCTTTATTTTCTGCAGTATATTGAGGTAAATGTCATCGTATTGGGCTGCGGCGTGTGGTTCAGGTGGTTTTATATTTACGATATGCCGATGGTGCTCGGCATGATAATAGCGATAGCTTTCGTGTTTCTGCTGGTATCCGTATTGGTGTGGCGCAGGGATAAACGCATGGCAAAACTTATGAATGAACGGCTTCAGGAATATAAGCCGAAGGCAGGCGGAGAAGAAGACGGGAGAAAAATATTAATATAAATTAAATTATTATTAATGAAACAGCATAAATATTAATGACGATCTTCTTTTGTCAGACTGAATATAAGTCTGACGAAAGGAGATTTTTTAATTGTAGCATAATTTGCAGGGTAGTGATAAAATAATTCAATGGAGGTTTTTTATATGATAAAAATCAACGGAAAAGAAGCGATAAATGCTCAAGGGCAGACATTAGCCGAATATTTAAAATCAGAGGGATTTGACACCGAGAGGATCGCTGTAGAGTGCGACGGAAATATAATCCCGAAAAAGGATTATATTAATAAAATCATTCTTGACGGCGAGATAATAGAGATAGTAAGTTTTGTCGGCGGGGGCTGATATATGGATATTAAAAACAATATTTCCTTTGAAGCTATCGCGGCGGCATTAGACGAAAGACATACGCCGGAGGTGCGCAGGAAGCTGTGGAAAAGCAGAGTGAGTATCGCGGGGCTCGGCGGCATCGGGTCGAACGCAGCCGTAATGCTCGCCCGCGCGGGCGTGGGAAATCTGCATCTCGTGGATTTTGATGTTGTGGATATTACTAATTTGAACAGGCAAGCCTATTCGGCATGTCATATAGGTATGAAAAAAACGGATGCCATAAAGGAAATCATCGCGGAAATAAATCCCTATATCAATATAAAGACCGAGGATATTTATATTAATGAAAGAAACGCGTCGATCGTATTTCGGGATACCAAAATACTGTGCGAGGCTTTCGATGCTGCGGAGAATAAAGCGATGCTTATAAATTCCGTGCTGGGAGAGCTTGAAGGAGTAAAGATCGTCAGCGGTTCCGGCATGGCGGGTTGCTTCGACAGCAATCTTATAAAGACAAAAAAAGTAACGGGCAGTTTGTATGTGTGCGGCGACGGCGTAAACGGTATAGAATCGGGCAATCAGCTTATGGCGCCCAGAGTCGGAATCTGCGCCGGGCATCAGGCGAACATGATAATCAGATTGCTTTTAGGCGATGAATAGTAAAAGCGGAAACGGAGTTTTAATATATGAATGTTAATAATACAAACACCGATAACGATATTTTGGTTATCGGCGGTCATGAGTTCAGATCGAGGTTTATACTTGGATCCGGCAAATATAATGTAGAACTTATAAAAGCGGCTGTGGAGCAGGCGGGTGCAGAGATGATAACCTTAGCGGTGCGCAGGGCGAACTCGGCAGGCGAAGGAAATATTCTGGATCACATACCGGAAGGAGTTACGCTGCTTCCTAACACTTCGGGTGCGAGAAATGCGGAAGAAGCCGTGCGCATAGCCAGGCTGGCAAGGGAAATGGGCTGCGGAGATTTTGTTAAAATAGAGGTGATACACGAATCCAGATATCTGCTGCCGGATAATTACGAAACAGTTAAGGCAACGGAAATTCTCGCGAAGGAAGGATTTATAGTCATGCCTTACATGCATCCGGATCTTAACGCGGCTCGGGATATGGCTAACGCCGGAGCGGCTGCAATAATGCCTCTCGGTTCGCCGATCGGTTCTAATAAAGGACTTGCAACAAAGGAATTTATACAGATATTAATAGACGAGATAGACCTGCCGATAATAGTGGACGCAGGAATAGGCAGACCTTCGCAGGCATGCGAGGCAATGGAGATGGGCGCGGCTGCAGTAATGGCTAACACTGCTATCGCTACCGCGGGCGATATCCCTGCGATGGCGGAAGCCTTCCGCAAGGCTATCGAAGCGGGCAGAAGCGCGTATCTGTCGGGTCTGGGACGTGTGCTCGCGAAAGGCGGCTCAGCGTCTTCGCCGCTTACGGGATTTTTGGACGAGTAAAAAGTTAATCGGGTTTATGCATAATCGTAAATTGTTTATTAACGATATAAATGCAGACCTCGGTTAGGATAAATATAAATTCAGGAGGAATGTTAATGAAAGAAAGAACAGACCATATGGCGTATCTGCCGGACATGGAAGTTCTGTCGGATTCTGTTATCATAGATGAAGTCATCGCTGAGATGGAGGCGTACGATTATAATAAATACACCGAAGCTGATGTAAAGCAGGCTTTGTCGGCAGAGCGTTGTACCGTAGAAGATTTCGCTGCGCTGCTGTCGCCTGCGGCGGCGCCTTTTCTGGAAGAAATGGCTCATAAAGCGCAGTACGAAACGAGAAGCCATTTCGGAAATTCGGTGTATCTGTTTACACCGTTATATATATCCAATTATTGTGATAATTATTGCATTTATTGCGGTTTTAATTGTAATAATAATATTAATCGTATGAAGCTGAATTTTGAACAGATTGAACTGGAAATGAAATCTATAGCGGAAACCGGGCTTGAGGAAATTTTAATTCTTACAGGAGAGAGCCGAAGGATGTCGGATGTGGAGTACATAGGTGAGGCGTGCAGAATAGCCAAAAAGTATTTCAAGTTTATAGGGCTTGAAATTTATCCTCTCAATTCCGATGAGTATGCGCATCTGCACGAATGCGGAGCCGATTTTGTTACTGTATTTCAGGAAACATATGATGCTGACAAATATGAAAAACTGCATCTGGGAGGTCATAAGAGGGTATTTCCGTACAGGGCGAACGCTCAGGAACGGGCGATTCGCGGTGGAATGCGTGGTGTAGGGTTTGCAGCGCTTCTGGGTCTTTCTGATTTCAGAAAAGACGCTTTTGCCACGGGCATGCACGCTTTTAAGCTGCAGAAAAAGTATCCTCATGCGGAGATTGCATTTTCCTGTCCGCGTCTGCGTCCTATCGTTAATAACGATAAAATAAGTCCTAAAGACGTAAGAGAGCGGGAGCTTTTGCAGGTGATTCTGGCGTACAGGATTTTTATGCCTTTTGCGAGTATCACTATTTCTACCAGAGAGGGCGAAAAATTCAGGAATAATGTGATCGGACTTGCAGCGACTAAGATTTCCGCCGGAGTGAGCACCGGTATCGGCAGTCATAATGATAAGATTGAGAAAAAGGGCGACGAGCAGTTTTTAATATCGGATGATCGTACTGTGGACGAAGTCTGCGCCGCTATTAAGGAAAAAGGGCTTCAGCCTGTTATGAACGATTATGTTTACGTATAATTCACAGGATTTTAAGATAATCTGCATTACGGACAGGAAGTCGTGTTCCGGTGATTTTCTGAAAAAGACGGAAGAAATAGCAGGTGCGGGAGTGTCTGCGGTAATTCTGCGGGAAAAGGATATGTCGGCTGAGGAGTACGAAAGGCTCGCAGGCGATGTTATGAACATATGCAAAAAAGCGGGCGTAGGGTTTGCAGCGCATACGTTTATAAAAAGCGCTGCAAACGCAGGATTTCAGTATATTCATCTTCCGCTGCCCATGCTCAGAGAAGCGATTTTAAAGGATTTTAAATTTTCTGAATTTTTTGATGGATTCGGTGTTTCCGTTCATTCGGCTGCTGAAGCCCTCGAAGCTGCAGAACTTGGCGCATCTTACGTTACGGCAGGTCATGTGTTTGTTACCGACTGTAAGAAAGGACTTGAGCCGCGGGGAATCCCATTTTTGCGGCGGATAGCAGAGCTTTTGGATATCCCGGTGTACGCCATAGGCGGTATAAATCCTGATAATATAGCGGAAGTAAAAGCGGCGGGCGCTGCGGGAGCCTGCATAATGTCGGGGTTTATGAAAGCTGCTGATGTGAAAAAATTTGTACAGGAATTGAGAGCGGGTCTTTAAATACGGAAAATAAAGCGATATGCAAATTAATATTATGCAGATAAATAATTTTTAGGAAAAATATAAGAATCATATATAATTTAATCTTATATATTAAAAAACGGGAGAATAATTATGAAAAAGACAGTAAGCTGCCATACCTGCACATGGTATGCGTTCGATGAAGAATACGACGCTTATGTCTGCGATATGAATTTGGATCAGGATGAGATGGAGCGATTTATCACGAATACAGTGCAGGACTGCCCGTATTACAGGCTTAACGACGAGTATCTTACGGTAAGAAAGCAGAATTAGTAATTCAATTTTGCAAAGCGAGCGAATTATATATTAGTTACATGAAAATCAGATTAAAAACTTCTGTTTAAAATTAAATCAACAGGGCGTTCCTTAAGTCTTTTATGACTTTAGGGACGCCCTTTCTAATGATTTTATGATAAATTTTCTGTTGAGGGTACGCATATAAAATGCGGTATACTTGCCGGCGTTGATAAGCTGCGCAGGCAGCAGAAAAAAGAATCTGTTAAAATTGTTCGTAAATAAAGTTGGGAGCATCTGAATCGCCTGATAACAGGAAAGTAAACCACAGAATCATTAAAATTATATAGAAAAATAATAACTTTCCTATAAATTTTAATTTACTGTTTGATTTAAGATGCTGTACAAAATTCATAAATTTTTTCATTTAAATCCACCAATCCTTTCAGCGCAGGATGAGAATTATCTTCAAAGTAATATGATTCGTATTCTTTGTCGGATAGATCGACGTAATTTGCATCGTATTTTTCGGCAACCTGTATCACTGCGTTGTAAAGTTCCTGACGCTGTTTGGAATCGAGATCCAGAAAATCATACCAGTAGCCGTTGAAAGGAAATATTATGAGCATAGGTTTAATATTTTCCTGCTGGCAGATCTGCAGGAAGCACTCAAGGTCTTTGAGTTCCGGGGATTTGGTAGTGTAGGAAGGTTTGTTTACATTGCCGTTTTTAACTATGCTGTTGTATGTCGATTTATATACGCTGTCGTACATTCCGAAAGGATTTGAAGTAGACAGTTTCTTGCCTTTTGTTTCTGCCTTTTGACGGTAATTTTTCCAGTCTGGTACAGTCAGTTTTTCTTTTTTTTCTGTACTGTTCTTTTTATTAAAATCCTGCGCGGAACTTTCCATTACAAGACGCATGTGATTTTTTTCAGATATGGTAAATTTGTGAATTTCTCCGACGATATCGGTGATTATATTTCCGGAGGAAGAACCGCTGCGGTACCATTCTGCATCTCGTAAGATTTTTTTATTCATTTTATCGTTGTCTTTTGTAAGATCATTGGCTCGGTTTATGACATAATCTTTAGTTTTATCATTTATATTTTCGTTTTCAAGAAATTCTATAAAATTTTCTTCTGAAAATGATGAACCGAAAGCGTCTGTTTTTACTCCGCCTTTTTTTAGCCACTGCATAGAAACAACAAGAATGACCTTTTTATCTTTCATGGAATTTCCGATCGCTCCAAGAGTTATGGCGTGATTAAGGCTCTGGTATCCTGCTTTTCCTATGAATATCGGTTTTATACCTGTATTCTTTAAAAGTTTATTTGAATGAAATTTGGATTTCTGTCCGTGTTTTAGTTCTGATGATCCGAAAACTGGCACGGCGCCGGATTTTGAAACGAGCTGCTGAAGACCTTCGCCGTTAGCGAATTTGGCGGAATTTATCCATGTACCGTACTCTAAAGTGTAGTCAGGATATTTTCCGCTGAAACAGAAATGCATTCCTGCTGCTGATCCGGCAAAAAGCACAACAGCAAGCAAAAATGCTATAATATTTCTCATGCCGCCTCCTTAAGCTCGGCTTTCTACCAGCTTTATGATTTTATTTGCAGTGTTTGCGTCCTCGCGCGTTACTTCGGAAGGCGCGATAACTATGCCGAGTTCGGATTCTATAGTTACCAGCATTTCTACGAAACCCAGGGAATCCAGCAGATCCTCGTCATATAGATCCAGGTCTTTATCTTCTCTTACGATAGGATCGTCGCATATTTCTTCTAAAATTTCCAGAATTTTTTCTTCCATTTTTAAATCCTCCATTAAATTTATGTAAGCAGATATTATGTAAAAATTATTTTATATAATATATTAATTATTATGTTACAGCGGCGTTTTAATTAGACTGAGAAACAGACTCTTGTAAAGTTGCCTGAGAATATCAGGAATCCGAACATTACCAGATTTAATGTTATAAACCACGATACTGCAATATACCATTTTTTCTTTTTATTTTTCTTATAAAATTTTGATTTTTTCTGATATATTTCCGTAATTGCGAGTAAAACGCCGTGATACAGACCGTATATTATATAATTAATGGATAGCCCGTGCCATACGCCCATGATGCCCATGTTGATTATGAAACCCAGCGAAGCGCTCGTAAGCCTGTTTTTAAACCATTTTTTCCGCATTGAGAGCATGACGAATCTGGAAAACAAGAAATCCCTGAACCATTCCGAAAGAGAAATGTGCCAGCGTTCCCAGAATTCTTTCATGTCGCGGCTCTTAAACGGCTGCCTGAAATTGTCGGGAACTTTTATACCGAGCATGTAGCCTGTTCCTATCGCCATAAGACTGTAACCCGCAAAGTCGAAAAACATATACAGCCCATAGCTGTAAGCATAGCCGACTATTATTCCGAAATGAAACAGTGGATTCTGTACTGCGGGGCCTTCGGCTTCTACAGCGAGGGACATTAATTTGAAAAATATTTCGGCAAGTACGTATTTGTATAAAAGACCGAGCATTATTTTTTCGAGTCCTTTGCCGTAAAGTTCTAAATATTCGTTCCGTTTGTAGGTTCTGTTAAGATCTTCGGAAAACCTGCGGCTTCTGTCGATAGGCCCGCAGCTGAAGGTCGGAAAGAATACCAGGAAAGCCAGGAAGTCCGGAGTACGAACTTCTTTTATAACGCCGTCGTAAAGTTCTATTATAATCTGAGCTACTCTGAATGTCAGGTATGAAATGCCTGCAAATTTGAACCAGTCCATTTCGGACAGCGGTTTTAATTCCGTCAGCTTGCATAAAACCAGCGGCAGAAGAGAGGCGAGAAGCATCAGATGATATATCCATGAAATTCTGCCTTTGTCTTTTCGCAGTCGTTCGTAAATTTTAACGATAACGAGTTCAAATATAAAGTAGGCTGCAAAGTAGATAAGCTGCTTTATATCGCTGCTGAGCACGAGAGTGACGATAAACACCGATACGAAAATGCCGAACCGCTTGAATGATTTTTCGAGCAGCCCGTTTGCAAGGGCGCAGACGGCGATCACTATTAACGCTGTCCAAAACGGGAGTCCGCTGAAAAAGCTCATGATTTAATGCTCCTTAGTTGATTTCTATTTATTTTGCCGTTGCTGTTCATAGGCAGACGATCTATCATTATGATTTTTTTCGGAATCATATAGTCGGGCAGTTTAATTAGAAGCTGTTCTTTTATTCTCCTGGAAAATTGTCTGTCGTAATTTATTTTAAGATCCTGAAATTCTGAATCAGTATCGTTTTTATTTTCCAGCGATTTTTCATTAATACCTGAAATGTCCGCATTATTTTTTGAGTTTTTTTCACTGTGCTGCGGATTTACTTCTGTATCTGTTATAACATAAGCGGTAAGGCTTTTTATATGCCCTTCTTTTTCCACAGGCACTACTACCGCACGGCTGATCTCCGGCAGGTCTGATAAATTCTGTTCTATATCGCCGAGTTCGATTCTGTATCCGTGCATTTTTATCTGAAAATCTATTCTGCCCACGCAGTAGAGAAGCCCGTCGGCGATGTATCCGAGATCGCCTGTTCGGTAAGCTCTTGTTGTGGAAACGCTGCCGTCGCCGTTCTTAATATCTTTTTCAAAAAACGCTTCGGCGGTTTTTTCGGGATTATTGAAATATCCTGTACTAACGGTATTTCCTGTGATTATAATCTCTCCGAGTCTGTCGCCGGAATCGTTGTTTTCTGTATTTTCGTTTATTTCTATTATCGTACCGTTTTTTGCAGTTCCAGCAGGAAGTTTTCTGCCTTCGGCGATAGTTTTTTTATAAATTTCCTCGGTTATCTCGATGCTCGTAACCGCTACTGTGGATTCTGTCGGACCGTACAGATTTATGATTCTGCTGTCGGGAAATCTCTGGCGTAGTTTTTCGTAAGTGTTTATTGTAAGTTCCTCTCCGCAGAATAAGAAAATGCCGAGATTCGGCAGCAGATTGCTGTTAAACGAAGGCTCTCCCATGCACATATCTGCAAAAGACGGTGTAGACACCCAGATATTAAGCGGCGTTTTTTTGAAAAAATCTATCATGAGGGCGAAATCATTCTGCACCCGTTTTTCCATAAGGGCGAGAGTGCCGCCGCACGCCAGGCATGTATACGTATCCATAACCGAAAGGTCGAATGAAAAAGGCGCCTGATTCAGAAATATTTTTCCGTGCTTTTCTTCTGCAGCGCTGCCGAGTTCGCAGGACCAGTCGAGATAATTATTAAGACAATCGGCGGAGATCTTTACGCCTTTGGGTTTTCCTGTGCTGCCTGATGTAAATATTATATAAAACGTTTGACTGCCTGCAACAGCCCAGCTTGGATTATATTCCGCTTCTGTGTTTTGCGGATCGTTTATAATATTAATTAATGTGTCAATATCGTTTTCAAGATCAAGGATCACTTCGGGATCTAACGCCTGGATTGTATCCCTGACTCTGCCTTCCGGCATAGATATATCCAGCGGGCAGTAGGCTCTGCCGGATTTTGCGGCGCCGAGAAAGCAGACGAGCATAAGCGGATTTTTATGACCGTAAACCGCTATTGGACGCGCAGATTGATTTGCGTCAGATTTTTGTCCGTTTAGTCTGTGAAGCCATATTGCCAGTCTATCGGAATATTCGTTAAGCTGACTATACGTCAGTACATGACCGCCTTCCCCTATGACGGCTGCGCGCTGCCCGTCGGTTTCTGCGAGCTTACGCAATTTTGATATAATATCCATAATAAAAATACCTCCCTGTGAATCTTCACAAAGGGGATTATAGCATTTGAAAAACAGAAAATCATCAAATCTAATAATTTTTAAGGAAGTATGACCGAAAATTTAAGAAAATATTAAAAAATGGGCGATTATGGTTCAATATATATTTTGTATGAGCGGTTTTATGAATTTCAGCGCATGTATTTTAGTTAAAAACGGGCGTAAAAAATATCCGACGGCTTGAGGCTGCCGGGGGGGGAAAAGTTATTAATAATCATTTTCTTTTCTATCGTATGATAATTTTATAATAATGTCCGCTTTTGCTTTATTCAATTCATGATAGCTATTTTATATTACAGAGTATTTATTGATTTTTTTCTTGTTTAACCTGATAAGTCTTTGATTTAGAATGGTTTTTTTATATGATTGTAAATCTATAAATTCGATAATATTTTCATAAGAATAAAAATGATGACTTTCTTGGATTTTTTCTGATTTAAAATCCGATTTTTTAAATAAAGTACATAGAGCATTAAAATTTATATTATTGTTGTTTTAGTCAGATAATATGATTTGCAGTAGTTTCTCGTATTTATCCATTGATAATATAAATCTATTTTTAATAATATTAATAAAATAAACATTGTACTATTAAGTTAAATTGTTTTAAGCGTATATATAGTATATTTCTTAGTCGATTTTTAGTTTTAGTTTGGGCGAAGTATTTTGTTGAGTTGTTTACATTTATATTTTAATACAATATTTATGAAATATAAAGAGTAGTATATGGATAATGCAAATTTATCTGGTGGAATTGCTGTTAAAAAAGCAATTTAACGTTGAGAGTTTCCTGGTTAATATGTTAATATATAACTGGAACAAAGATGTACGCCGTCTTTTTTGGCGAAGTATATAATATACGGAGTGAAAGGGCGGTGTATTTTGGTGAAAGTCTTCTGGGAGGAAAAATAATGAGTAAGAATATAGAAGATTTTATAGTCAGCATACCGGATTTTCCGGAAGAGGGCATAATATTTCGTGATATAACATCTGTAATACAGAGCGTGGAAGGATTTAAGCTGGCTGTGGACGAGCTTATCAGACTTATAGACGGCGAAGATTTCGATGTGGTTGCAGGCATTGAGGCGAGAGGGTTTGTGTTTGCTGCGCCTGTGGCTTATAAATTAGGAAAGAGTCTGGCGCTTGTGAGAAAGAAAGGCAAACTGCCGCGGGAAACGGTTTCCGCCGAGTACGACCTGGAGTACGGAACGTCAGCTGTAGAGATGCATACCGATTCCGTAAAGCCGGGTCAGCGGGTAGTGATTATAGACGATCTTATCGCAACGGGCGGAACTGCGGAAGCGGCAGTGAATCTGATAGAGCGGCTCGGAGGAGAAGTGGCAAAAGCCGTATTTCTTATAGAGCTTGCAGGTCTTGAAGGACGCGGCAGGCTTGCAGGATGTGAAGTAGCCTCCGTTGTAAAATATGAAGGGAAATAATATTCAGATGTATATTATAGCTATGAACTTCTGCAAAAGCAGATGTTTTACATAGAATAAGTTATAACTTTGCCTGAGATGTCCCCCGCCTCTTAGGCGGCGGATTCCATATCATAGTTTCAGTGAGAGTTATAATCTCTCACTGAAACTATGAGGAGCAAAGCTCCCTCAGGCAGTTGCAATCGTCACAGCGTGATTAAGCAAGCTTATCACGCTTTGCTCCGATTTAAATTTTTAGTTTTTTGGAGGATTTTAAAGAATGGACAAATTTTTCAGAATCTCCGAGAGAAATTCAACGATAAGGCTTGAAGTTCTCGGCGGGATAACAACATTCTTTGCGATGGCGTACATAGTTTTCGTAAATCCGAACCAGGTAGCCGCTGAAGGCGCTGCCGGCTGGCTTGCAGCCGAAGGTGCGGATTCAGCCGCTCTGGGTCAGATCTGGAACGCTGTGTATATTTCATCCATACTCGCTGCGGTTGTAGGTACGCTGATGATGGCGTTGTATGCGAAAATGCCTTTCGCTCAGGCCTGCGGAATGGGCTTAAATTCGTTTTTCTGTACCTGCTTTATAGTGGGCGCTCATTTTTCCGGCGTAGACCTGATTACGGGCTATCATTCCGGAGTAGTTCTAATATTTCTGTCAGGTATAGTATTTTTGATATTATCGGTAACGGGACTCAGGCAGTATATAGCGAAAGCTATGCCGGATTGCCTGAAAAAATCCATACCGGCAGGCATAGGGCTTTTTATAGCGTTTATTGGGCTTAAAGGTTCCGGACTGGTACAGACGAATCAGTATACTTTAGTGCAGTTTGTGGATATACACGGCGGAGAATGGGCGTCTATTGCGCCTGCGCTTACTGCCTTTATAGGATTTCTGATTATAGGCGTGCTTGCCAAGCTGAATATAAAAGGTTCTGTTTTGATCGGCATCATTGCTTCTACGATCATTTATTATATATTCATGGGAGAAGTGCCTGCCTTGGATATGAGCGGAATAGGGCAGTCTTTTAAGGATTTTGCTTCTGTGGGAGCGGGCGCTGTTTTCAGCGGTGACGCATGGAAGACGGCTTTCAGCGGTGAGCATATAGGAAGCGTATTTAATGCGATTATATTGATAATTACTTTCCTTCTCGTGGATATGTTCGATACGATAGGAACTCTGTACGGTACGGCGGCACAGGCGAATATGCTTGATGAAAACGGAGATCCTGAAAATATTAATAAATGCATGATGAGCGATTCGGTTGCTACTCTTGCAGGAGCTGTTTTCGGTACTTCCACCTGTACCACATTTGTAGAGTCTTCTGCAGGCGTTGCGGCGGGCGCGAGAACGGGGCTTGCAAGTTTAGTAACAGCAGGCTGCTTTATAATATGCCTGTTTTTCAGTCCTATCGCCGCTATAATTCCGGGAGCGGCAACCGCGCCGGCGCTTATTTATGTAGGCGTGCTGATGGTTAAAAATTTTGCGAATGTAGATATGGACGATCTTACGTCGGCATTACCGGCGTTTTTAACGCTGATAATGATGCCGCTTACTTATTCTATTGCGAACGGTATAGGAATCGGGGCTATTGCGTATGTAATAATGAGAGTATTTACCAGAAAATATGCAAAATCCGATATACTCGTAACGATAATAGCATTATTGTTTGCAGCAAAATTTGTATTAGTAACTATGTAATTTAAAGAAATATTAATATAAAAGACAGCGGTTTTGTAATACAGCCGCTGTTTTTTTGGTATAGCGGTATTTTTGACGTCTGCCGGCATATTATATTAATATGATGATTCTGAATGTTATCTTAAATTATTCCGATAAACATTGACTTTAAATTTTGATTGTGTAGAATAGTTTCATGTTAATTCTTTGTAAGTTTATCAGGGGGATTTTGCAGAGGTAAGAAATATGGTAAATGTAATTGTGAACGGCATGAAGGAGAAAATCCGCAATGCTGTCGGAAAAATACGAAGTAAGATAAAGAATACTGCTGTCGGAAAGAAGCTGTGTTCGGCTGCGGGAAAGCTGGCTGCGGTTACGGCAGGACCGCGCCGCGTGCTGGGCGGATTTTACGGAAAGATCTGCGAGAAGACGGCTAAACCTGTGGCGTTTATAAGAAAGTGCGAGCAGAAACCGCTTTTATTTTGTATTGGGCTTTCTTTTTTACTTTATTTAGTTGTAGAAATGCTAAGCAGAAGATCGGTATTTGCCGCGGTTACATATTTAGTACATAATCCGACGGTATTTATATATAATTGGCTTATAGTTTTGGTGACCCTTTCTGTGGCGCTGCTTTTTAAGCGCAGGGAATTTATGTTCGCGCTTATTTCGATAGCCTGGTTTGCTCTCGGAACGGTAAACTGCGTGCTGCTCGGTTACAGAACTACGCCGCTTAATTTTATGGATTTCGGAACTTTCAAGGACGTTATGGGCATAATGACTGTCTATTTTTCGCCGTCTGAGATTGCTTCTATGGCAGCTTTAGGGGTGTTTGTATTTTTGGTTATAGGCTTTTTATTTGTGAAATCGCCTAAAGAAAAGATCAGACTGCCGAAAGCAGCGGCTTCCATAGCGGCATTGTCCGTTACTCTTGCTCTCGCAACTTCTGTATCGGTTTCTTCGGGTTCGCTCGCTACCACTTTCCATAATATTCAGGACGCGTATAAACAGTACGGATTTGCTTACTGCTTTGCGTGCAGCGTGGTAGATCGCGGGATATCAAAGCCGGAAGATTATTCGCAGGAAATGATAGGCGGCATTCTTAATAAAATAGAAGAAAATAAAGCGAAAGCGGATAAAGAAGCAGATCCGGAGTTTTCAAACAAGGCTTCAGAGAAAACGCCTAATATAATAATGCTTCAGATGGAATCGTTTTTTGATGTTAATCATCTTAAGGATGTTACATTTTCTGAGAATCCGCTGCCTGTTTATACATCGTTAAAAGAAAATTACAGTTCGGGTTATCTCACTACGCCATCCTTTGGCGCAGGCACATCGAATACGGAGTTTGAAGTGCTTACGGGAATGTCTTTAGATTATTTCGGACCAGGCGAATATCCGTATACTACGATTCTCAGAGAAACTACGGGAGAGTCTGTGGCTTACGATCTTAAAGATTATGGATATTCTTCACATGCTATTCATAATCATACGGGCAAATTTTACGGCAGATATCTTGTTTATCCGAATCTTGGATTCGATTCCTTTACTTCTGTGGAGTACATGCAGAATGTGGAGAGAAATCCGCTGGAGTGGGCTGAAGATTCATGCCTTACGGGCGAGATAATGAAAGCCATGAACGATACGGAAAATCAGGATCTCGTATTCGCGGTATCTGTACAAGGTCACGGAAAATATCCGACTGAGGTTATTGATGAAACACAGACTATAAAAGCATATGGCTTTAATGAAGCAGAGGCTGTGGGATTCGATTATTATATAAATCAGATAAATGAGATGGATACTTTTTTAGGCGAGCTGACAAACGAACTTTCAAAATCTGGCGAGCCGACCGTACTGGTGATTTACGGAGATCATCTTCCTAAGTTTACGATAGACCCGTCTGAGCTTGAAAACGGCAATATATATCAGACGGAATACGTGATCTGGGATAATTTTGGTCTGGCTAAAGAAGATGAAAATTTCAATACATATCAGCTTTATCCTCAGGTTCTCTCCAAGCTGAATATGACTAATGGCGTAATGACAGGATTCCAGCAGTTCTGCAAGGGCGACGAGTCGTTTTATAACATGCTGGGAGCTTTACAATACGATATCCTGTACGGACAGTGCTACGCTTACGGAGGAACAAATCCATTTGAAAAGACGGATATGCATATGGGAATAGACCCGATATCCGTTTCCGGTATTTCCGTTTCTGGAGATTATCTGTATGTATCCGGCAAGAATTTTACGGCTGCAAGTAAGATTTTTATAAACGGAGATGAATTAAAAACGAATTTCCTCAATTCAGATCGGATTATGTGCGCAGAAAGCATTTCTTTAGATGAAGGAGATGTGATACAGGTCATTCAGATGAGCAGCAAAAAGACTCAGCTCAGTTCCACAGAACAGTGGGTATGGTATCCTGACGGGGCAGTAGTAATGTCTGAAGCGGAAGCTAATCATGTCTTTGAACGCATAGAATCTCAGGATGATATAGAAAGAGATATAAGCAGAGAGGAAAATGAGATATAAAGAGATCGTTGTTTAACGCTGCGTTTGTGCAGTTTAAATAAAATAAGTCAAAAGGGAATTGCGATACGGCTCCCTTCTGAGATCGGGCTTCAAACCGGTTTTGGAAGGGAGCCGGTTCTAATATTTGGAAATTTCAATAAAAAATTACAATAATATTTCAGACGCAATGTTTAAGAAAACTGTCTGCAGGCTTTGAAACGAATAATGATAAATATTGAAAATCTCCACTTGTAAAATATTAGAATAAATGCTACAATATAAAATAATACTGCGGTTTGACGGTGATAAATTAAGGCGTTAAATCAGGTGTTTTGAGTTTATACGTATTCGGTTCTATATTCTGTAGTACATTCTTTTAAATATATGGTTTATATTGTCGCTCGGAGGTATTTATGGAGTCTGAAAAGAAAAAAATGGGCTGGCGGCTGCCGGTTTTGATTATATGCGTAGTCGTGCTGTTGTTTTCCGGTACTATGCTCGCGAAGGATCTGCTGCGTTATCATAACGAGCGCAGCGCCAACAGGCAGCTTGCGGAGCAGGTTCACCAGGAGAAAGAGGTTTCTGTCAGTAAGTTCGCATCTTCAGGTATACTGAGCCAGTACGATGCTTTGTGGCAGCAGAATAATGATATGGCGGGCTGGCTTTTTATACCGGGAATAGATTTTGATTATCCGATAATGCATACGCCTGACGACCCTGAGTATTATCTGCACAGAGCTTTTAATAAAGAGTGGGCTGCCAGCGGCACACCGTTTATAGGCGCGGGCTGCAATCCGGAGGGGAACCACGTTATAATATATGGGCATCATATGAAAGACGGCAGTATGTTCGGTAATCTGCAGCGTTATGAGTCCGCAGAATATGCGTCAGAGCATATGGAGATAAATTTTGACACGCTGACCGAGGAGCATGAATATAAGGTGCTGGGGGCATTTTACAGCAGGGTATACGGCGAGAACGATACGAATGTATTCAGATATTACAGGTATACTGATTTATCTCAGCAGCAGGATTTTGACGATTACATAGATCAGGTGAAAAAAGCGTCGCTGTACGATACAGGCGAGGAGGCTGTTTTCGGGGATAAGATATTAACGCTGTCCACTTGCAGTTATCATGTGAAGGATGGCAGGTTTGTAGTAGTGGCGGTAAGCAGGCAGAAATCCTGAGGGGCTGTAATAGTGCGCGAGGATTATGCAGTTGTGAATATATTAATATAAATAAAATCCCGCTTCTTTAAAAGAGAAGCGGAAAAGGCTTTTTATTATGAAGGAAATAGCGCTTGCGGTATTTATAAAATAGCAATAAATTCAACTTCTGAAACAGGATCGGCGAAGCCGGCTTTGTTATATGTTTTTTAAGATTTCAGCAGGAACGCCGCCTACAACCGTATTGGCAGGAACGTCGCTTATAACGACGGCTCCTGCGGCGACTATCGCTCCGTCGCCGATAGTTACGCCCTGGGTAACAGTAGCGTTAGAGCCGATCCATACGTTTTTTCCGATAACGATAGGTTTAATGTGCTGGTCGGCGCGGTGCTTTGGGTCGGGATCGTGATTGATGGTAGCCAAAACAACGGAATGTCCTATAAGCGTTCCATCGCCGATGGTGATGCCGCCCTGATCCTGAAAATGGCATCCGGAATTAATAAATACGTTTTTTCCTATATGTATGTTTTTTCCGCAGTCCGCGTAAAAAGGCGGGAACAAACCGAATCCTTCATCCAATTTTTGATCTGTAAGTTTCTCCATAAGAAATCTTATCTCATCGGGTTCATGATAACCCTGATTGAGAACAGAAGTTATCTTCATGGCTTCAAAAGCCAGTTTCGTCATATATTTATGAACTTCCGAGCCGGCGCGCATTTTTTTGCCCGAGCTCATTTCTCCTAAAAATTCATTTAAGTTCAAATCATTGTACCTCCATACTCATTATTATATTCCGGGATCTTAGAAATAACAAATACCTATAAATCATATTTAATTATATCTTTTAGGAATATCAGAAAACAATTTACGGCTTTATTGACAATACGACAAATGTCGTGTATATTATAAATTATAATACGACAATAGTCGTATAAAAAGTGAGGTAATTATCATGAAACGCTTTGAAAAGAAACTTCCGGACGCGGAATTAGAAGTTATGAAGGTGATCTGGCATAATAACAGCCCGATCTCTACTAAGGAGGTGAAGGAGATAATAGACAGGCAGACGGATAAGAACTGGACGCAGCAGACGCTGCAGACTTTGTTAAACCGTCTGATATCCAAGGGATTTTTAGCAAAAGATAAGAAAGGCAAGGAATATATCTACACTTCGCTTATAGAAGAACATGAATACGTCGAATACGAAAACGGTCAGTTTTTAAAGAAGATGCATGGAAATTCCGTAGTGAGTTTAATGAAATCTCTGTTCGACAGCAAAAAGATAAGCGAGGAGGATATTTGCGAGCTTGAGAAAATGTTTAAGGAAAAAAGAGAATGACTGAGCTTATAAAAGAAATATTCATGCAGAATGTTGTTTCTTCCGTTAAAGCTGCGGCGGTTATAGCTTTGCTCTTTATATTAACGAAGCCGATATCAAAGCGGTATACCGCAGGGTTCAGGTATTATTCGTGGCTTGCCGTGATGATAGTTTTTCTTATACCTTTTGGGAGTATGGGTATAAGTTACGAAGTGGATCTGACGCCCGCCGTAACGGTTATCAGAAACGAAGTAACAGATATCAGGGAAGAACGCGGCGAAACGCCTGCGCAGACTGCCGCAGGGCAGAGCAGCCGAGTCGATCGGGCGGAATACGAGTATACCGATGACAGCGGAGCGGAAGTTCAGCCGCAGGCAGCGGACAATCTACATAAAAATCTGAAGATATCCGAGATTTTAGCGTTTATCTGGCTTTCAGGAGTTTTCGTTTATTTTATTCAGCATATCAAGCGATACATTCTTTATAAAAGAACGGTCAGGCGGTTTTCTGAAAAAATAGAGGACGAAGGGATAAAAAATATTCTTGAAGAAGAAAAGAGCAGGCTGAATATATCGAAAAAACTCAGCATAAGAGTATTGGGATTTATAGATACGCCTACGCTTGCAGGAATATTAAAACCTGAGATAGTTCTTCCTCATACAGATTATACGGAGGACGAGCTGCGGCTGATCCTGAGGCACGAGCTGATACATTTTAAAAGAAAAGATATTTGCTATCAGTTTGTAATCCTCATATTCGTATCGCTTCACTGGTTTAACCCGATGGCGCACATTATGGCGAGAGCCGTTGAGATAGACGGGGAAACTTCCTGCGATGAAAAAACTCTCAGAGGAAAAGAATACGAAGAAAAACTATTTTACGGCGAGATGCTGCTGAAGTTCCTTAAAACAGAAACTCAGAAAAAATCTTATATGACGACGACATTTTTCGGAGGAAAACAGGGTATGAAAAAAAGATTGATACAGATAACCAATAAAAAATCCCTGAAAAAGGGAACGGTGATGATGATAACCGTTATTCTCGTAGCGGTGATGGCTTCCGTAAGCGTTATGGCTATGAGCAGCGAGTATTTTGAATACGTATTTAAAGACGATGTTTCGTATCTAAATGATTTTATAAAAACGGATAAAAAGAGCGTCAGCGACGAGCGTTTTACCATGACGCTGGAGCAGTATCTGGTAGCGGAAAACGAAGCTGTGCTGATAGTTTCGTTTGAAGCTCATACTCAGGATGCGGCGGCGGAGCTGAACGACCGCGACGCTTTTTGGAACATGGATACGATAAGTTTTTACCCAAGTGATTCGAGCGATTATGATAAAGCGTACTGCGGGTCTTTTAGTACAGGTTCTCTTGCAAACGGTAAATTCGATACTGAAAATAAAAAATATTTTAAATGTAAAAGCAGTGATATTATTAATGATGAACGCATAGATTTTTATATCACTACGGACAGGATAAAGGGTGAAAATAAGACTGCAGTGCCTATGGATTACAATCTGAAAACCCGGACAGTGGAATTTGACGATATAACAGTGAGATATAATCCGATATCTATATCGTTAAAATATCCTGTGTCAGTAGCGGAAGATGACTGCGATTTCTGTAGCTGGGATGGTACGTATTTTTATTTCAGGATGAAGGACGGCGAGATAAAGCCTTTTAACCAGCTTTACGTTAAATCAGGAGGTACTCCGATATATGACGATGAGGATTCGGCAGATCCTGACCTGTTAGGCTGGGAATCAAAAGCCTGGGCTAAATCGGTCATGAAGCCGGGCGATATTAAGAGCATTATCGTAAACGATGTGGAGTATCCGGTTGACTACCCGTCAAAAGCTAAGCCTGTTAAAGTAGATGAAAAGATCAAGCCTTTTGTTATAGGTATTTATCTGTATGAAGGCGCAGATGGCAAGGAAATGGGAATCCCTCTGAGAGAATTCTGCGACGGGCTTGGTGCGGAATTAAGCTGGGATAATAAAACTAAATCGGCGATTGTTGAGTATAAAGGATCAGAGTATGTATTTACAGTAGGCTCGTCAACGTTCATGGCAGACGGCAAGGAATGCAGCTTTTATGGAAAAGCTCCGTTTATAGATGAAAAAGGACGCATGATACTGCCGGATTCGCTGAGCGGTTATAATGATAACGAGTATATGGCGGATTATCACTGGTTCGACAGGCATGATGAAAACGGCGAAATAAGCCCGAACGGCAAATATCATGTATTTCCTTTGTAGAACTGCGGTATTGTGAGGAAACTGCAGGACAGGGAATAACGTATTAATATTGATTTTAAATAAAAAGAAGGTCGGAAATCTGATTTTAGATTTCCGACCTGTTGTTATGCTGTAAGTTCCGCTTTGAGTTTTTTTACTTCGTCAAGAGAAAGTCCAAAATATTCAGCTATTTTTTCAGGTGTTAATATTTCGTCTGCAAGCATATTTTTGCTACTTCACGTAAGGATTCTTTTCTCATATCTTCCATAACTTTGCACATAGTTAAAACCCCCTCCTTGCTCTCTTTAAAAAATCTTATCCTATCCGCTAAAACGCTGTAATTCATATCATTTGCGTCAGTACAGGAAAAATCATGCATTAGTTTTCCGAGCGGAGTATCATCGCTGTAAGCTCCGTTTACATATATTATGTGTGAACCATCGCCGAATTTTTCACCGCTTTCTAAAAAACAGCGTTCTATCTGATATAAATGCATACCTTTTCCCATTACGTCGTTTTCAGTGATAAATATAACGTATGCTTCCGGCGGCTTATTAAAATCTTCGCCTTTGCTCAACAGATTAGCGTCCATCATGCTGCTGTTGTACCGCGCTCTTTTTCTGCCTGCGCCTTTATCTTGCCTTTGTATTTCTATATTATATTTTTTACTGAATTATCTGTAGCCAGTACGTCAAATCTCACGGAACGGTTCAGTAGATTTTCTACAAATACCTGAGTGCGCGCATCTAATACTTTTAACTCAGGTTTTTCCAGTATGATCTTCAGTACTAATTCTATGCAGTCAGTTTTTCCTTCAAAACATTTCGTGAGGAAATCATCATCAAGCAAACGGAAACCTTTCAGCCGTTCTAAATCTTCCTCATGTTTTTTTATTTATATGTTCTGTCATTCTTAAATTTTATATGCGATTTCCCTTTCATTTAGTATTTTAATGATACAATAAAATACTTATTTCTTCAAGCCAATAATAAAAAAGTTCTGGAAAATATTTAAAGTAATATGGAGATCTTAAAAGAGAGAAAAGCGGATCTAAAAATTAAATGTCATATATTTAGATAAAAAATTACTGCCAGCCGGAAGTCGGCTGACAGCAGAATATATATCAGACTATTTCTTTTTTTATAGTTGCAAGGGCGTTTTTTTCGAGTCTGCTCACCTGAGCCTGGGAAATGCCGATTTCCTGAGCGACTTCAGTCTGTGTTTTTCCTTCAAAAAAACGTCTGTCGAGAATATATCGTTCCCGATCCTTAAGCTGGCTCATGGCTTCGTATAGAGAAAGATTATCCATCCATTTATCCTCAGTGTCTTTGTTATCCTTTATCTGGTCCATTATATAAACCGTATCTTCATTATCGTGAAATACGGGCTCGTACAAAGACACGGTGTCCTGGATAGCGTCCAGCGCTACCACGACGTCTTCCCGCGGGGCGTCTATAGCTTTTGCTATTTCTTCTATTGACGGTTCTTTGTGATATTTTTGTATCATATCTTCCCGCGCCCGCAGTGCTCTGTATGCAAGATCCCTTAAAGAGCGGCTTACTCTGATAGAATTATTGTCCCTGAGATAACGGCGTATTTCACCAATAATCATCGGCATGAACATCTGTTGTGGAAATAGGCTGATTCCAATAGTTGCAGGCTGAGGAACACAGCTTGCGCGCTAATTCTCCTTTACGTTTTCCCTGCGCCACAGGATATATTCGTCATAGGTAGATAGTCTGTCTATTATGCCCTCCGACCGTATTTCTATGATCCTGTTTGCGATCGTGTTTATAAATTCGTGGTCGTGAGAAGCAAATAGAACGTTGCCTTTGAAATCTATAAGACCGTTGTTTACGGCAGTAATGGATTCCAGATCCAGGTGGTTTGTAGGCTGGTCGAGTATTAATATATTCGCGCCGAACAGCATCATCCTTGAAAGCATGCAGCGCACTTTTTCACCGCCAGATAATACTTTTACAGGTTTATAAACATCATCGCCTGAAAACAGCATTCTGCCGAGGAAGCTGCGCATAAATGTTTCCGTTGTTTCTTCCGTATACTGACCGAGCCACTGCACAAGATTCAGATCGCAGCCGTCGAAAAATTCGTTGTTGTCCAGCGGGAAGTAGGACTGAGAAGTCGTGGTTCCCCATTTATAGCTGCCTTCGTCCGGTTCCATTTCGCCTGTTATTATCTTAAACAGAGTAGTATTAGCAAGTTCGTTTTCTCCTACAAAAGCGATCTTGTCATCTTTATTTACCCGGAAAGAAACTTTGTTAAGGATCTTTACGCCGTCTATCGTTTTGCTGATGTTTTCTACGGTGAGAAGCTCTTTTCCAGGTTCTCTGTCCATAGTGAAGCCTACGAACGGATAGCGTCTTGAGGAAGCAGGCATTTCTTCTACGCTGAGTTTATCGAGGAGCTTCCTGCGGGCTGTCGCCTGTTTTGATTTTGATTTATTCGCGGAAAATCTTTGAATAAACACCTGCAGATCTTTGATTTTGTCTTCTCTGCGTTTATTTTGATCTTTAAGTACTTTTTGAACCATCTGGCTGGATTCATACCAGAATTCGTAGTTGCCCACATACATCTTTATTTGACCGTAATCTACGTCTACAATATTTGTGCAGACAGAGTTTAAAAAGTGTCTGTCGTGGGAAACAATTATAACAAGACCTTCGTATTCCATAAGGAAATCTTCGAGCCATTCTATCGCTTGAATGTCAAGATGATTTGTAGGCTCGTCCAGAAGGATTATGTCTGGATTTCCGAAAAGAGCCTGAGCTAAAAGGATTTTTACTTTTTCTTTTGCCGTGAGGGAGCTCATGGGTTCGTAAAGTATGTCCTGAGAAAGACCGAGTCCCTGAATGAGCCGGCTGGCATTGGAATCGGATTCCCAGCCGTCGAGTTCCGCGAATTCGGCTTCAAGCTCGGAAGCAAGTATTCCGTCTTCATCGCTGAAATCTTCCTTGGCGTACAGCTCGTCCTTTTGCTTCATGATATCATAAAGCCGCTGATTTCCCATTATTATGGTATCCAGAACGGTGTATTCGTCGTATGCGAAGTGATCCTGTTTGAGAACGGACATACGCATATCCGGAGGATACGATACGGAGCCCGTGGTCGGATCCAGATCGCCGGAAAGTATTCTAAGGAAAGTGGTTTTGCCGGCGCCGTTCGCGCCGATAATTCCGTAGCAGTTGCCCGGTGTAAATTTGAGGTCTACATCTTTAAAAAGAGTCTGACCGCTGAAATTTACGCTGACATTTGTTACTGTTATCATTTATGATTTTCCTCCTGTGTATAATATGGATTGAGAAAATTAACTGAAAACTAAGAGTGCGGCAAATAATTCCGATATCGCCGCGGCTGAAATACGTATCATAGTTTTAATAATTTCGATATATTAATATTAAAATCCTTGAAAACGCCCGACGGGATATCCTTATAGAAATTAAAAACGGAAGGATTGAAACCGTTTTCCAGATAGTAAACGGTGGTGGATTCCTGCATGGGATCGACTATCCAGTATTCCCGGACGCCCGACTGAGAATAAAGGGCTAATTTTTCCACATAATCGTAGCCCGCATTGCTCGGAGAGGCGATCTCTATAATCCAGTCTGGAGCGCCGTGACATCCGCGGTCGTCGAGCTTACTGCCGTCGCATATTATGGAAATGTCGGGTTCCACGTAATTTTTTTCGTCGTCTTTTATAAATACGGCGAAAGGAGCGGGAAATGCCTTGCATGAACCGTTGTTTGCCCGGATATGATTATTAATATCAGTATGCATATTGCCGAGTATGAGTTGATGCCTGGTGCTCGGCGGAGCCATATTATATATATGACCGTTGATAAGCTCCGCCCGTTCACCTTCAGGCAGAGCGTATATATAATCTGTCGTATAAATATCGCTGACCGTAAAAATTTCAGCTTGTTGTAATAATGGCATATCTGTACCTCATTATATGTGTTTAAATATAGATCATAAAATGATCTGTTATTTATTATCATTTTAGATGTTGTGTTTAAATAGATTTGTGGTATATCTTCGCTGAATGTACGAAAATAGAAAGCCTGTATCAGGTATTGTAAAAATGATTAAGGATAAATTTACGATATTATTTTTAGAATATAGCAAAATCAAAGCAAATACAAGTAAAATGACGTAAATAAACCTGCATTTTAAAAATTATCCTAAAACTTTTGATATGGTTTCGCAGGCTTTATCGTGAGCTTTTATAAGATCGCGTAAGGCTTCATGCTGATTATCAATATCGCCAATTCTTAAAGCTTCCGTCATTTCTACGAGTATGGCGTACATGGTGTTTATCGCCAGGTTTCCCACATTTCCGCGCAGAGTGTGAGCCGCCTTAAAGGCAGCTTTGCAGTCATTAATATTAAATGCAGCTACGAGCTGATTATAATATTCGTCTCCTGCGGCAAATTTTTTTAAATATTTCAGATATATTTCTTCATTGTTCATAAGCCGGGAAATGCCTTCTTCAGCGTAAATTCCGGCTTCTTTAAGTTTATTTAAAATATTAGTAGTCATAGTTTTTTCGTTGTTTTATATTTAATCTGATCCTCAGCTCCTTTACAAGAAAACGGAGGGGCGAGGATATAAGTGTTAATATTAATAATGATGTTATTAGTTATTCTTGCGTTTAGCCGAACACAGGATTCCTGCTGCGCAGAGCGCTGTAAATACTATGAATGACACGTGCATTGCTGATATTATTGCTTCCGGAGAGGCTTGGGCGAGGGTGATGTTTCCGACTGTCACCGCTACCACAGAAGATACTATCGCCATGCTGGCGGTGTGACCGATGGAACGGCTCGTTGCCAGTATAGACGACGCTACGCTGTAAACCTTTTTATCTACGCAGCTCATGACGGCGTTTGTATTAGGCGAGGAGAACAGTGAAAATCCTATGCCTATTACAGATAGGGCTATTATAATGTATAAAAGAGGCATATCCGGATTTATAAAAATAAACATGAAAATGCCTGCGGCTGTGAGCGCCATACCAAGGGAAGCCAGCTTAAACGGCGAATATTTATCCGATAATTTCCCCATTACAGGTGAAAGCACAGTTTGAAATATCGGGCTTGTTATGAGTATAAGACCTGCTGTTTGAGAGCTGTATCCGAGAACGCTCTGGAAATATATGGACAGCAGATAGCTGACCGCATAGGAAGCTCCATAATTGAGCAGCGCGGCGAGGTTTGACAGTGAAAAGACAATATTGCCGCGGAACATATTCATATTTATGACAGGTGAAGAAACGCGAAGTTCCCAGCGTATAAATAATACGAGCGTTATTATTCCGGCAGCGAGCAGGAATTTGGCTGCATGATTCGACATTAATGATGAAAAACTATACATGATCACCGAGAGGGAGAGCGTGTATAAAATGCAGCCTGTTATATCCATAGCTGCAAATCTGCCGTTTTTGCTTCTTACAGTTTTGGTATTTTCGTAATTAACGTTAGAGTTGTTATTTTCCTCTGTATGCTGGTTAAGGTCAATTTCGGTTTCATTATTAAGTGTCGTCTGCACGGAAGCGTTGATCTGATTTTTTGTTTTTTTGCCTGGTTCCGTTGTATCCGGCGCGTGCGCAGGTTCTTTTAAACCGAATATTGTTATGATAACCATTATAACGCCGTAAGTAGCGGTAATATAAAATATGGAACGCCAGCCTGTATGCTGGTTCAGAGTTCCGCCGATGACAGGTCCCATAGAAAGACCGAGATATGTGGAAGCGACGGAAAGTCCGAGCATCCTGCCGCGTTTTTCGCTTGGATAAGCCGCTACAAGTATAGCCGTATTTGTTGCAAATACCATAGCCGCGCCTATTCCCTGAATAAGCCGGAAGGCTATTATGGAACTTATATTCCATGCAAAAGAACACAGTACGGCGCATATTGTGAATATTATTTCGCCTGTCACGAATACAGGTTTTTTGCCGTATAAGTCTGCAAATCTGCCGAAAGGAACGGACAGGGACGCCGAGGCAAGAATGTAACCCGTGACTATCCAGCCCACGCTTACGGCTCCCGCTCCAAATTCGGAACTGATAGCAGGGACGGACAGATTAAGCGCGCTGCCAGTAAAAGTCGTGATAAATGCAGTCATAATTATCGGGATCAGTGTAAATAATTTTGAATCTTCTGATTTTATTTCAGGGTGTAAATTGGATTTTGAAATCGTCATGCTTTTCTCCTTAAAAGTTGTTCGCGTCTAATCGTTATTATTATACTTCAGAAAGGTTATTTATTCACGATATTAATGTAAAAAATATCAAAAACATGTGGGGTATTTAAAAATAGATTTAAGATTATTTTGATAAAAATAGTTTTCTAATATTGTTTTACAGTAGGGCGGGCTGAAATTTAAGGCAATAGATACGGATAAGGCTATATTTATAAATGCATCCTCTTTAATCGGCAGATATTTTATGCTATAATGCTCGTGTTTCATAAATAACAGAAAGGATATTGAAAAGGATATAAAAATGTATTTTAATTATCTGGAAAATACTGATCCTGAGATCAGCAGCTTTATTAAAAAGGAAATGAATCGTCAGGAAACTAAGATTGAAATGATAGCTTCGGAAAATTTTGTAAGCAAAGCAGTGCTTGAAGCCTGCGGAAGCGGTCTTACAAATAAATACGCAGAAGGGTATCCAGGCAAGAGATATTATGGCGGCTGCGAGTTTGTAGACGAAGTGGAAACCGTTGCAATAGAAAGGTTAAAGGCGCTTTTCGGCGCGGAACACGCTAATGTTCAGCCGCACAGCGGCGCCAACGCAAACACAGCGGTTTATCAGGCTGTTTTAAATTACGGCGATACTGTCATGGGGATGGATCTTTCTAACGGAGGTCATCTGACTCATGGTTCTCCTGTAAATTATTCGGGGAAATCCTATAATTTCGTTTCTTACGGAATAGACCCAAAAACGGAAAGAATAGATTTCGATAATGTAAGGGAGCTTGCTCAAAAACATAAGCCTAAGCTGATAGTTGCCGGCGCAAGCGCATATCCGAGAACTGTAGAAGCGGACAAGTTCAGGGAAATTGCAGACGAAGTAGGAGCGTTATTAATGGTAGATATGGCTCACATTGCGGGTCTTGTGGCAGCAGGATATCATCCTAATCCGGTAGAACACGCTCATATTGTTACTACTACGACTCATAAAACCCTCAGAGGTCCGAGAGGCGGAGCTATCCTCTGCAGAAAAGAATTTGCTCAGGCAATAGATAAGGCTATTTTTCCGGGAACCCAGGGCGGTCCGCTTATGCACATTATCGCTGCTAAAGCCGTATGTTTCCGCGAAGCGGCAAGTCCTGAATTTAAAGAATATATAGGTCAGGTGGTTAAGAATGCCGATACGCTGGCGAAAGGTTTGTTGGAAAAGGGATTTAATCTGGTTTCAGGCGGCACGGATAATCATCTTGTTCTTGTAAATCTCGTTAATAAAGGTCTTACAGGCAAACAGGCGGAAAATCTTTTAGATGAAGCTAATATTACCACTAATAAAAATACTGTTCCTAACGATCCGCAGAGTCCGTTTGTAACAAGCGGCATAAGACTCGGAACTCCTGCCATGACTTCGAGAGGATTTAAAGAAGAAGACGTACTTCAGACCGTGGAAGCTATGGCTCTCGTTTTAGATAATCCTGATGATGAAGCTGCAAAGGAAAAGGCGAAAGCTATAGTTAAGGAATTATGCGAAAAGCATCCGTTGTATTAATATCCGTAATATATAAACACAGTGCAGCGCAGAGATAATGCTTTGATTTTTTATACAGATGATAAAATATTGTCATACAGAGTTTAAATTTTTGACAATAAATAAAGGAGCATTATTTTGATTTTGCAAATTAAGATAGAAGAAGCCGGAAAGCAAAAGGCGGGGATGATTTGTTTACTAGTAAAAGACTGGACAAAACCTATAATAAATCCGAAAAAATAACTTTCGATAACGGTTCGCGTTTTGTGATAATGTCGGATATTCACAGAGGAGATAACAGTGTAGGAGATGAATTCGGACAGAATCGCCATATTTATTATCATGCGCTGCAGTATTATTATGAGGACGATTTTGTTTATATAGAGGCCGGCGACGGCGACGAACTGTGGGAAACTACAAGCTATAAGTATATAAGGAGTTCGTATTCCGATATATTTAAAATGCTAAGGCGATTTCACGAGGAGGGCAGGCTGATTATGCTTTATGGTAATCATAACGTACAGCTTGCTAATCCATCGTATATAGAAGCGAATATGACGAGAGATTACGATGATTTTCTGGGCAGAGAGGTGGATATACTGCCGGGGCTTCGGGTACTGGCGGGCGTTACCCTCGTGCACGAGAATACGGGGCTTGAGCTTCTCATCTGCCACGGGCATCAGGGAGATTTCTGGAACGATTATTTCTGGCGGGTGTCTTATCTGGCGTGCAGGTATATCTGGCGTTTTTTTCACAGAATCGGTTTTAATTATGCTGCGAGTCCCGCCAAGAACAGGTTTAAGCGGACGAGAATAGAGAGGAAGCTTGGAAAGTGGCTGGATACTAACGACAAGATGTTAGTATGCGGACATACTCACAGAGCGCGGCTTCCGCAGCCCGGCGAGAAGCGTTATTTTAATGCGGGCTGCTGTATGCATCCGCGGGGAATTACATGTATAGAGATTTCTTACGGCGAGATATCCCTCGTGAACTGGACCGTTCATACGCGAAAGGACGGCATGCTTTATATAAAAAGAGAAACCGAGGTAGGACCTTTCGATCTGGCGGAGTATAAAGCGGAGAAGGAAACAGATGATATGTAGCCTTTTCGCAAGTAGAATATTAATATTAAAAGACCCGGTTTTGACTGAAAGTCGGGCTTTGCTATATTTTCTCCTGGTGGGATTTCGTGCTTAACGCTCGGAATCTCACCGGGAGTTTTGTATGAAAAGAAAATCGTCGTTATGACAGATATGTGAAGGTAATAATAAAAATCGCAAAATGTAAAAAAATGGATACAATTAATGATATAAAATGGTAAAATAGGTTTGCATGATAAAACATGCAAAAAAGCACCCAGGACAGGGTGGAGGCTCCCATTCTAAAAACCGGTATGCTCGGAAAAAATTTAGAAGGGAGGTGTGTGGTTATGACGTTATTTGAAAAAATAATGATAGCGTTGAATGTGCTGACAACGCCAGCATACATATTCAGCTGCGTAATCGCATTACTTGTCTTTTTAGAAAATAAAAAGACAAGTAATAAAAAATCCTCATCCTGTCGGTTCAAACAGGATGAGGTTGCGTCTGTAAGGACGTAAAAAATATCCAGAGCCTCCACTTTTGGAGTGGGTGCTTTTATATTAATAATATATCACTTGGATCGATCAAAATCAACGGGATATTTAGAAATATAATAAAAGTCAAAGATACAAACCAAAGAGTTTGTATTTTTTATTATGTAGGACATATCGTCTTAAATTTATAAAACGATATGACGGAATAACAAGAAAGTCTACAATTTTAATGTATAATCGCCGTAGGCGACTTTCTTAT
>JAAVYD010000116.1 GCA_022790955.1 Bacillota bacterium | reverse complement strand
CGTTTTATAAATTTAAAACGATATTTCCTACATAATAAAAAATAATATGATAAAAAAATAGTCTGCAATGTACTGAATCAAAAGCGCATTGCAGGCTTTTTGCGTTATGTATATAGCTTAATAAAAAAATTTTATTTATTTTAAATTTTATGTCCCTTTTTTATTTTGCAGATCGTTATATAAATGTAAGATCTGAAATCTATATTTTTGTTATATAAAATATCTTGAAATAATATGTTAAAATTTTCTGTTTAGATTGTAAGATATGATATAATTGTAATATAAAAAATTGCAGCGAATGATATATGGCAAGATTTCAGAGAGTTGGTGATCAACATTAAACGTTGGAACAGGAAGAGCGGAACGAGATTTCATCGTATTATAGATGAATGTGGCAAATTTGTGTATTCCGTGGCTATGGATATTTTAAAAAATGCCGATGATGCACAAGATTGTTCGCAAATGTGTTTTGAGAAGATTATGCAAAATATGGATAAAATTGAAGAATTAAATTCTCCGCAGATGAGAAGATATATTTATAAGACGGTGAAATCGGCGGCTATAGATATTATCAGGAGCAAGGACAGATACATATTAACGGAGGATGAAAAGCTGGAAACGCTGATGGATAACAGTGCAGTAAACGACGAGCTGTCTTCGGCGGAATGGCGCGAGGATTTTAAGGAAATCTTCAATAAACTTTCCGAAGAAGAGCGAGAACTTTTGATACTTAAATTTTATGAGGATAAAACATATAAGTATATTGCGGATAAGCTGGGTATAAGCGAGGAGGCCTGCAAAAAGCGAGGTCAGAGGCTTAAAGAGAAAGTTGCGGTAATGATAACGGAAATGCGGAGAAAGGAGGAAGAATCGTGACAGAAAACATGAAAAACAGCGGGTGGAAAGATAATGTAATTAATATTAACGATAAAATAAACGAACGGCTGAAAGAAAAAAGAGCGGATGAGTTTATGAAGATATTGGCGGAATACGCTGCGCGGCAGGAAGAAGAACGCTGCGAAAGGCTTTTTCGCGAGAGTAGTTCCGCAGAGCTGCCCGAAGGTCTTGAGAAAAGGCTTTACGATACGGCGGACCGTTTTGCCGAAAAAGAAAAACGCAGAACGCGCCGGTTTTCGGCTAAAGGCTTGTCAAAGGTTTGCGCCGTCATTCTTATCGCATTTGTTTCCGTGGGTTCCGTTACGATGCTCAGCGTAAAAGCCTGGCGCATGAGTAATTACGATATGGTTACAGGACATTACGCTAAGGATATGGATCTTTCCTTTAAAGAGGTACGGGAGGATGGCGCGGATAGGGAAACCGAAACGGCTGAAAAGAAAAGTCCCGATAATAAGATCAAAATATATACGGAGCTTCCGGAGGACCTTGACCGCGTGCTTTATCCCGGATATATGAAGGATGGCTATGGGCTGAAACAGGCATCCGAATTTGCCGGAGTTACTTTTGTTTTTTACGGTACGGAAAAAGAGCAGTTTATCATATTTGATTATATGGATATAGATACGGTGACGAGGGTCGATACTGAGTATTCGGATAATATAGAAGTTGAAGTAAACGAGCAGGAAGCTCTTTTGCAGAAAAACGGTGATAGTTATTATCTGTATTGGCCTTATGATAATTATAAGCTGATGCTTAGCTGCAATAATGAGATCTGTACTCAGGAAGAACTTATAAAAATAGCCGAAAGCATCGCCTGGTATGATAGAGAACTTTTTGAAGTCGAACAGCAGAATTAAAATATTTTAAAAAATTTTGGAAAATATGTCCCTTTTTGTCGGTCTGATACGTTTAGTATATAGATAGGCAGGAAGGGAGGTGAAAATAATGTTTAAAAAGTCGATTGCTGTTTTGATCGCAGCTATGCTGCTTGCCGCATTTCCGGTTTCATTTTGCTTTGCAGATGAAACGGAAAGCGCAGCTGAACCGGGAATACAGCCTATGATTATTGGCGTAGTAAGTGTGATGCCAAGAATTATATTTAATGGGAATATTGCGCAGTGCGATATTATTATGCCTGTAGATGTCAGTAAGATTGATAAAGCTAAAATGACCGTAAAACTGCAGAAGAAATCCGGAAACGGATATACAACCGTAAAAACATGGCGTGATCAGGATATTGGTATTGATGCTTGGAACTGTATTGTTTTCCAGAAATCATACGCCGTATCTTCTCACGGTACATACAAGTTGTATGTTGACGGTAAAGTGTACAAGGGATCAAAACAGGTGGACGCTTTTATAGTTGAAAGCGCTGAGAGGGTTTATTAGAAAATTCAGTTAAGTAAGATGAGAAAGGGAGAGCAAAAATATGAGAAAACGTTCAAAGTGGAGTAAAAAAATCATATCCGTATTTGTTATGCTGTGCATGTGTTTTACGACAACGTGTACGGTATTTGCTGAAACTGATTATGGCGAAGATAGTATAACTCCTGAAATGGAGCAATATGCTAAAGAGGCATTAGAAAATATAGAAAATAATATTGATGAAATTCATAAAGAAATCGAAGAATATCAGGCAAGTATTCCTTCTACAACGGGAGTGTCTTATGGAGGATTTCAATATTTAGATGGAGATATTTTTGTTACAAAAAGTACATCATTAAGTGGTGTGATGGGACATGCAGGTATTCTTGTTGGCACAAAAGTTTTAGATATAACTAATAATCCTAATTACAATTATAATAAAAAAATACCAGAAGCAATGTCTTTATCTACATGGTATTCACGGTACCCATCTACGATGGTATTACGTTATACTAATGGCAGAGATATTCCAGTAGGTGCAGGCTGGTACGGAAAGACCTTTTATATAGATGGTGAAGGCAGCGATAATAAGTATTTAATTACTAGCTTGATTACATCATTGACCCATGATTATTGTTCTTCTCTTGTATGGAAATGTTATCATTATGGAGCTGGTTTTGATTTTGAAATATATATTGATACACCAAATAATGGACATTATGGACGTCCAGATTTTATAAGTCCGTATGATTTTATAACATTTAGAGAACATAATGGATTTAAAACTGTATACAGCAAAAATTGGTGATTATGAATAAATTTAAATATTTAAAAAATATCATTATGCTCATACTCTACGCAATACCCTGGTATTTTATCAGCATGTATATCGCCTGGATATTTAATATGATAAGCCCAGGGTTATTATGCTG